>JAFAOU010000091.1 GCA_019247495.1 Acidobacteriota bacterium | reverse complement strand
CGATGGCTGCACGCTGCCTCATAACTTCGTCCTGACTCCGACGGGCCCGGCGGGCGGCCCAGTCCCGTCAGAGCTCAATCCGACGACCGGCGTTCTCCAATGGACCCCGAAAAAGAGCGGTGCGTATACGTTCACTGTGTCCGATGGGAAATTCAGTCAGCTCTACACAATCGTAGTGTCCTGCGAAGCGATCTCGATTTCCCCGCTGGCGCTTCCGGATGGAGAGGTCTGCGCGCAATACAACCAACCGATTACCGCCGCCGGATGCGACCCACCCTACGTTCTGTCGCTCGAACCAGGCAGTCGCCTCCCGCCCGGGTTGGACCTTATCGGTAATGCAATTCGGGGAACGCCGGCAAAGGTCGGATCGTATTCGTTCACGATCAGGGCGGCCGATAATGACGATCCGGCTTGCTTCGTCATTCGCGACTACACGCTCAACATCATCTGCCCACCCATCACGATCTCTCCGGATCCGCTTCCACCGGCCGCCTGCCAGCAGCAATATTGCGTGCAGCTTTCTCCCAGTTGCGCAGCCGGCAAGCCAGCATTTGAAGCGCCGGCCACGGATCTGCCGCCCGGACTGATTCTCTCCCCCAACGGCATGCTCTGCGGAACGCCCTCGGCTCCCGGCACCTATCGGTTTACCGTAACGTTTACCGACGGTGATTCTGGCTGCACGGGAAGCGTCAACTACACACTGACCGTAACGGGCGTGACCATCACTCCACCCGCGCTCCCGGGCGGTTCGCCGGGCGTCCCTTACAGCGAGGTGCTCACCGCCAGCGGAGGAGTAGCCCCGTATGCGTTCACGGAGAGCGGACCGCTCCCCGCTGGCTTAACCTTCATGCAGACCACCCCGACGACTGCCACAATCACAGGCATCCCGACGTCGGCCGGCTGTTCGGCCTTCATCGTGACGGTGACCGACGCCAACGGCGTCAACATCTGCACGCCAATCACCTACACAATCTGCATCGCTGCCGGCGGTCCGACGCTTTCCAGTTGGGGGTTGATGGTGCTTTCGATTCTGCTCGCGGGTGCAGGCATTCTGATGATTCGGAGAGGTGCTTAGGTGAGCAGGAAAAATCAGAAGGCGATGAACCCGAGTACTTCTGATCGCGGGGAACTGATGTGGCGGCCGATCGCGCTGACTTTCGTGCTTCTGATCTGCTCGATCGCGTCCGCCCAGCCGCGCCCGATCTTCGAGCCGGACGACGCCGTCGATCCTCGTCAATACAACGGAAGGCTCTTCGTATCCCGCCTCGCTGGCGGCGTTGTCAGCGGCAACACTGACCACTACCGTCCTCTCGATCAGAATGCCGGAGTTGCGGAACTTGCAAACAGCCTTTACTGGGGACATTTCCAGTTCGATTACAAACACACCGAAATGTTTGGCAAGGACAGGCCGGTCGACGTCTGCGAATGCAACGGCAGGCCGATTTATTTTCCGACGCCGCCAGCGCGTGATGCGATACCGTTCGCGCCCCCTCCGGGCCGGAAAGAGACCGTGCAGTTCGGTTGGTATCACGCCGTTGGCGGCGGCCCCGCCGAGCCGCCGGTCATGTTGCGATATCGGTTGACGGCGAGTTGGCGACGGATTGATACCGAGCTCACCTCCGCCGCCACCGGAGCGGCGTCGCATCTCTCAGGACGGGAGCGCTCTTTTGGCCTCGATGCCGACACCTACTTCCGCCTGCGCGGTCGTGACGTATGGGGCTCACTCTTCTATGCCCGCACGACGGTCACAGGAACGCCCTACGAACGCGGCCAGAACGAGTTCGGTTATACGAACCGTTTTCCGGGACGTGCGCTCGGTCCAGTCCTTGTCCGCGCAACGCTGACCGTTGCCGGAGTCTCCGGCCGCGGTGCGGCTGGCCTCAACGTCATCAATCCCGCCTTTGAAGCGTTCTGGCACCACGCGGGAACGGATATAAACCTCCACGTTGTCTGGAGCCCGCTGGCTATGAGAAGCGGCGCGGATGGATGGCAGACCCATAGCCAGATCGCCCTCTTTGCCGACCGCGCCTTGTTTGTGAAACTCTTCGGCGCTACACGATAGTTGTCCGCCGGCCCGGCGACTGAAGCGTCACGGCGATCGGAATCCCGGCCAGCGCCGGCAGCCAGAACGACATCAGCCGGTAGGTGAGAACCGCAACCACCGCCACATTCGCAGGAACGCCAAGTCCGCCGTACAGCGCGGTCATTGCCACTTCCACGACCGCGATTCCGCCCGGCAGAAAACTGGCGCGGCCAAGGAGCAGCGGGACGCCGTAGCCGGCAAGGAGCAGCGAGATGTGCAGCGAGTGTCCGGCCGCGAGGAACGCGTAGCGAAGACAAAGAAGATCGAACGTCAGCACCATCAGCGAGCAGCACGCTGGCCGGACCCAGCCGCCGCCGCGCAGCTTTTGCCAGATTTCCGATGCCGTATCCGCCGCTCCAATCAGCGCGGCGTCGTTCCACTTCGGCCGAAACCGCTTCATCAGCCGCGCAGCCCGAATCGAAATCGCTCGCAGCCAATCATTCCGCGCGAGAAGCGCAATCGCTCCGCCGATGACGATCGTCAACACGGAGATCACGATCGACAACGCCACCACGGTCACGCGCGAAAGCTGATGCAAATGAAGGAGCTCGATCGCTCCCACGAGCGCGAATACGACTAGAGCCGCGGCATCAAACACCGACGGCAACCAGCTCGCCAGCAGCGCCGCATCGGCGTCCACGCCACGTTTCGTCGTCCACTTGTAGATCGCCGCTCCGAACCCCAGCGCTCCCGCGGCGACAAGCGCCACCGATCCCGCCCCGATCTCGATCGCCGCCGCCCGCCGCAACGACATCCGTCCTCCCGCCAACTGAACGACCGACTGCAACAGCGCCCCATTCGCGACGTAGCTGAGCACCTCCATGATCAGACTCAGCCAGATCGCCCACGGCTTCAGCGTCCGCAGCGTCGCTAGCGAGTCCTCGATCGTATCCAGCCGCGGCAGCAGAAAGTGAACGAGCAGGCCGAGGATGATGAGGATGGGCACGGCGCGAAGGATGCGGAACCTCAGCGGACGAGCTTCACCTTCTGTTTCGGTAACAACCATCGGACGGCGTCATGCCGAGGTCGTGCCCGAAAATGGGCGATATCCGCGATGCATCCGACGGCATACGAAAACGCGTTACGATATGCACCGGCGTGCAGACGTAATGCGAACCACTCTCAATCTCGATGATGCCGCGCTGGAAGCGGCGATGAAGGTTTCCGGAGGGCGGACGAAGACGGAGGTTGTGAACGAGGCGCTCCGCCGTTTCGCCCGCGCCAAGCGGCGACGGCAGCTTCTCGAGCTTCGCGGCAAGGTCCGGTGGACCGGCAACGTCGACGATCTCCGAAAACGGCGATGAGAATTCTGGTCGACACGTCCGTCTGGGTCGACTTCTTCAACGGGCATCCCAGCCCGCAGGCCGAAACGCTCGCTCACCTGATCCGCGAAGAGACGGATGTCGTCACCTGCGGTCTCATCGTGTCCGAGGTCTTGCAGGGTTTGCGGCAGGCAAAGAGCCGTGTGAATGTCGAACGGCACTTTCGCGAGATGGATTGGTTATCGCCTAAGGAGCCCGATACATACATCGAGGCGGCCGATCTATTTCGCCGGCTGCGCGCCCGCGGAATCACGATCCGCTCAACGATCGACTGCGTGATCGCGAACCTGGCTGCGCATCACGACGCACTGATTCTTTCGAAGGATCGCGATCTGACGCTCATCGTCGAATCGAAGCTTCTGGCACTGCGATCCGTTCCGGTGTAGCTCTTGGTGCGCCCAGTAGGATTCGAACCTACGACCTTCAGCTCCGGAGGCTGACGCTCTATCCAGCTGAGCTATGGGCGCGCTTGGGAAGGGCGCGGATTGTACTACGCGGCGTCGGTGAGGTTGATTCGCAGCGTCTTCTTCAGCGCTACGCGCAGGGGACGCGAGGAGTCGCGCAGCCAGTCGTACGTTCTCCGCCAACGTTCGCCGCTGACGAACTCTTTTACTTTGGGGTGATCGTAGAGGAAGACGTCGCCGCGGCGTTTGATCTGCTTCGGGGTGCCGATCCAGCGCACCTCTTTTTTGCGGACCGCTTCCAGCTTTGCATCGAGCTCGGCGTAGAACTCCTCATCGACTTTGAAGTACATGTTCTTCAGCCAGCAGAGGCCGGGCTTGACGCAGACTTCCTTGAGAATCTGGAAGCGTTTCGGGTCGTATTCGACCTTGCCGCCGCGCAACAGAACTTCGCGCATCTCGTCGCGCATCTTCTGGAAGGCTTCGCCGCGCCAGTGTTCGGAGATCGACTTGTCGTTTATGTTGCCAAGGGGCGGGACGTCGGGGTTGAGGAGGAGGCAGCAGGGGCGGATGTCGCCGTTGCCGGTGACAGCGGCCGTGTACCAGGCGAAGAAGCAGCCGTCGTTGCGATCGCGGAAGGACGGCGCGACAGGGTACATGTTGGTCTGCACGACGCCGACGCGTTCGCGAACGGCGGTCATCATCGTGTTCCAGCCGTAGACGGCGAAGTCGATCTGGAGCAGGCCGACGTCGGAGTCCCTGCGCATCACTTCCTCGACATACGGCTCGGCCAATGCCGCATCCTCGGGACGCAGCAACAGCTCGCGGTCGATGCGTTCGCGCGGGATTTCCAGGACGGCGTTCATGGCGATACGATCGACGCCGAGCGAGCGGGCGAGGTCGTACATCTCGACCATGCGCGTGACGTTCGAGCGATCGAGGAGAAACTGCGTGACGATCGACGGATAGATCGAATCGCCGCGCACTTCGACCAGCGTCTTGATCGCCGTGATGACTTTGTCGAACAGCGCCGGCTTCACCTTCATCATGCGAGCGTAGTCGGCGGCATCAACGGCGTTGAGCGAGAAGATCACCTCGCGCGCCTTGTTCGCGACGAGATACTCGGCGATCTCGCGGCTCAGCGCGACACCGTTGGTGGTGACGTTGTCAACGACGATGCTGCGTTTCGCGAGGTGCGCGAGAACGTCGTTGATCTCGCGATGAAAGAGCGGATCGCCTCCGCCGGAGAGACGGACGGAACGGAGGCCGGTCGAGGCCAGCTCGTCGATCAGCTCCGTCGTCTTCTGGATCGGAATCTGTTCCTTCGTGCGCAGGTCCTGCTGGTTGCAGAAGTAGCAGGCTACGTTGCAGCGGTCGGTGAGGTCGAGCTCCGCATGCACGGGTCCCGTCGTCGGCGTATTCGCGACGATGGCATCGATGATCTCGCGCTTGCGCTCGCGCGAAACTTCAGCCCACCCGTGTGTTCCTCTCATGATCGTGTGCGCTAACGGGAGTGTCTTTCAGAGCATTCCGTTTCAGAAGAGAACGGCGTTACTGCTCCGGAGGCAACTCCTTGAAGGGGTTGAATACTTTGAGACCTGGCCGGCGGAAATCCTTCTCGTTACCCGTGGCGATGGTCAGCCCGTGCTTTCGGGCGGTGGCTGCAATGTAGCTGTCTTCAACCGGCATCGGCTGACCCCCTTTCTTCAGCAGGTGCTGCTGATCCGCCCACACATGGGCCACGCCCACACTGAAACCATGAATACGGCCCTGCATCGTCTCGATCAATTGCGTTAACCATGACTGCAGCTCTTCACGCTGCCGGCCCTGCTTGCTGCGCACCCAAAACGCCAGTTGCGCGATGACCACGGCGCTCGTATAGCAGCGATCCATCTCACGCCAAAGCCAAGCGATCACTCGTGGATCGCCGTTGCGCTTCGCGGGCTGCGATAGCACGTCTGTATCCAGTAACCAGCTCACAGCTTGCGTTTCCTCGGCAACTGCCGGCTACGGGGAGGGACGTCATCCATTGACACAGGACATGCGGACAACACCTCCATCCAATTTTTCTTTTCCGGCAAGCGGCGAAAAATTACCTCGTCCTCCTCCGCGTCGAACCGGGCTTCAAACGACTGCCCAGGCCGCGCTGGCATCAGAGAAGTGGGAACCGTGAGACGGCGTTTAGAATCCAAGGTTACGATCATGGTGGGATTGTCCCACCATGAGGATCCTGGGTCAATATCCCTGATCCGCGGCTGCGTCCGGCGTCGTGCCCCCCGATGTTTGATCAGTGATCGTCTGGCAACTCCGAACCTACGTATAATCGCGCCCGCTTGTACGGTCCGCTCAAGGTCTTCACCGGCCGATCCCATCCAGCGCTCGCGCAGGAGATCTGCGAGCTGCTGGAGATCGCGCTCGGGCACGTCTCGCTGTACAGCTTTTCCGACGGCGAGAACTACGTGCAGATCGATGAAAACGTTCGCGGCGCGGATGTCTTCGTCATCCAGCCGACGGCGCCGCCGGTGAACGACAACCTGATGGAGCTCTTGATCATGCTCGATGCATTCAAGCGCTCCTCGGCCAGCCGCGTGACGGCGGTCTTGCCGTACTACGGCTACGCGCGGCAGGACCGCAAAGACAAACCGCGCGTTCCGATCACGTCGAAACTCGTCGCCGACCTCATCACCGCCGCCGGCGCCGACCGCGTCCTCACGGTCGACCTTCACGCCGCGCAGATCCAGGGGTTCTTCGACATTCCCGTCGATCACCTGTTCGCCGCGCCGGTGATCATCGGCTACCTCAAGAAGATGAACCTCGACGATCTCACCATCGTGTCGCCCGACGCCGGCGGTGTCGAGCGCGCCCGCGCCTACGCCAAGCGCCTCGGCGCGAGCCTCGCGATCATCGACAAACGCCGCGTCGACGCGAACCAGACGCAGGTCATGCATAGCATCGGCGACGTCCGCGACCGCAACGTCTTCATCGTCGACGACATCATCGACACCGGCGGCACGCTGATCCACTCGGTCGAGGCGCTCATGGAACAGGGAGCGCGGTCGATTTCTGCGACGTGCACGCACGGCGTGCTCTCCGGGCCGGCGGTCGATCGCATCAACTCGTCGAGCCTGCAGCAGGTGATCACGACGAACAGCATGCCGATGGCGGACAAGGAGCAGGAGTGCCCGAAGCTCCGCACTCTCTCGATCGCCGAGTTGCTCGCCGAAGCGATCAAACGCATTCACAGCGAGGATTCGGTCAGCTCGCTCTTCGAGATGTGAGAACCGTGACGAAGACGGCAAC
>JAFAOU010000011.1 GCA_019247495.1 Acidobacteriota bacterium | reverse complement strand
GTGACCGTCCATGCCGATGCCGTGGCCGAGGCGGTGCGAGAAGTATTTGAAGCCGGGGCCGTAGCCGCCGGCGACGATGACGTCGCGCGCGGCGGCATCGATCGATTCGAGCGGCGCGCCAGGCTTCGCTGCGTTCAAGGCAGCGCTCTGCGCGCGTTTCACGATATCGAAGACCTTGTTCATCTTGTCGGTCGCTTTGCCGAGGACGAACGTGCGCGTGATGTCCGATTGGTAGCCTTCGACGGTGCAGCCGTCGTCGACCATGATGATGGTGCCTTCGCGAATCACCTGCGGAGTCGATGAGCCATGCGGCAGCGCGGTCCACTGGCCGGTCTGAACACTCGCTTCGCCCGAAAACCCGATGCGCTTGTACGCCTGTGAAATCAACTCGGAGACGTCGTGCTGCGTCATGCCCGGCTGCAGCGCCTGATAGACGGCGTTGTAGACCTTGAGCGTGGCAGTGTTCGCGAGCTGCATCAACGAGAGTTCGTGCGCGTCCTTGATCATGCGGCAGCCGGCCGTGATGGCCGTGCCGAGGACGACTTTCGATTGCGGCGCGGCGGATGCGATCCCTTCGCTCCAGACCAGCTTCGTCGTCTCTTCGATGCCGATCGTCGCGGTGCCGAGGCCGCGATCCTTAAGGCCGTGCGCGACGAGCGCGTACGGACTTTCATCCTCGTTCCAGGTACGGACTTCTGCGTGATCGGGTCCGAACGGACCGACGGCGATCTGTTCGCGGGCGCGATCCTCTTCGAACGCAGGACAGACGAAGAACGGCTCGCCCTTGACCGGAATGACGCACGCGAAAAGCCGCTCGCCGCCGCCCCAGCGCATGCCGGCGAAATACATCAGCGAGGTTCCGCCGGTGAGGATCAGCGCGCCGATCTTGTGCTCGGCCATGAGCCGCTTCGCCTTCTCGATGCGCGCGCGGCGCTCATCGTTCGTGATCGGCTTGGCCTGATCACGCATCGACGTCAGCGCGGCGATGGAGGGAGGCAGCTTGCCGCCTTCCGATTGAGCGAAAAGCGACGGCGTTCGCCACATCGCGGTCAGTGCGGCGGATGCGCCAATGAATTTGCGGCGGTCCATGACCGCGATTCTATTTGAACCACAGAGACACAGAGAACACAGAGAGCAGTCTCTCTGTGTCCTCTGTGGTGAAAACCTATCTCCCTCCGAAGAACACCGGGTCGCCTGATGCGTTGTCGACGATCGAGCCGTAGGCGAAGAGGTTCGATGGGCCGTCGCAGTGCGCGAGGAGGGTGAGCGTTCCGAAGCGCGGGGTGTTGGCGGCGGGGAAGAGGGCGCCGGCGGCGTACTGGACTTGTGACCGTGGCGAGAGGCCGATCTGCGTCGTGCCGAGGACGGCGCCGGTGTCGGAGAGAAGCGTTGCCGTCACGGTGAGTTGCGTGTCGCCGCCGTTGACGAATCCGACGTTCGAGCGGAACGAAGAATCCGAGCGGAGGCCGGGCACGAACGAGTCGTTGCCGAACGTCGTGACCGGATCGATCGACTGGCCGTACGTGCCGCCGTTGTCAGCGGTGATGTACGTGCGGCTGGTCACGATCGGGCCGGAGGCCGTCGTCCACGAAACCTGCAGCGCCCCGGTGCCCGAGGAGATGCCGAGCGATTGCGCGACGTCGGCGATGACGACCGTGCGCGACGGCGCGATGGTGACGTTGTGCGATGCGGCGCCGCGGTTGTCCTGGCCGGCGGCGAGGTAGCGCAAGGCCACGTTCATCGTCGTCAGTCCGGGATTGAAGAGCGTGACGTCGCTGCGCCAGAACGTACCGTTGACGCCGGGCGCGCGGCCGATTGCGGGGACGGTCAGCTCGGAACCTTTCGGCGCGGGGATGGCCTGAACGTAGACGGGATCCTGCGTGCGGTTGTCGATGACGGAGCCGTAGGCGCTGACCGCGTTCGGCGTGGCGGAGTCGACGCGCATCGAGAGCGCCGCGAAGGTGCGCCCGTTCACGGCCGGGAAAAACGAGCCGAGGGACGACTGCTGGAAATTGTTCTCCGGCACAGTCACCGAGGTCGTCGCCACGACGTTCCCGTTCGCGTCGTACAGCGTCAGGCCCGCGTTCACCGGCAGCGCGGTGCGGTTGACGAGGCCGATGTTCGTGCGGAAATTCGCGTCGGATTCGAGGCCGGTCAGCAGCAGCGTCGATGTGAGGTCGTCGCTGCTGACGTTCGGCACCGACTGTCCATACGTTCCGACCGAACCGGTGGTGAACGTGCGGCTGGTGATGCGGATGGCCGGCGTCGTGGTCGCGCTCGACGCTTCGATCGCAATCGCACCGGCGCCGTTGGAGAGGCCGAAGAGATCGTTGAGAGCGTTTGCGTAGGTGATCGACTGATTGACGCCGAGGAAGAGGCTGCGCGTGAGGACGGGTGCGCCGCCGCCGGGGATGAATGTGAACTGGCCGCTGGCCGGCTCGGTGCCGCCGTTGAAGAGCGTGAGCTCCGTGCGCCACACCGAGCCGCCGACTCCATTCGTCTGCGCGGCCGCGGGAACGAGCGAGCGGTAGGCAGTCGGCGGGAGGATGGTCACGACGTGCGACGCGGTCGACGACGACGTCGCGTTCGAAACCGTCAGCGACACGCCGAACGAACCTTGGATCGTGTAGACGTGCGTCGGATTTTGTGCGTTGGATGTAGAGCCGTCGCCGAAGCTCCACTGCCACGATGTCGGCGAACCGGTGGACTGGTCCGTGAACGCGACATTGGCGCGGACAGCCGCCGTCGATGGCGAAATCGCGAACGCAGCCGACACCGGCGGGGCGGCGGGTGTCGCGGTCGTGACCGAAACCGTGTGCGAGATCGCCGACTGCTGGCCGGTGGACGTCGAAACCGTCAGCGTGACGGAGTAGTTGCCGCCGCTCGTGTAGCGCTTCACGGGACTCGGTGACGTCGATGACGTGCCGTCGCCGAAGTTCCAGAACCACGACGTGATGTTGCCGGAGGAGCGGTCGCTGAAGTTGATGTTCGTTTGCGTCGTCGGATTCGACGGCGAGAAGGTGAAGTCGGACGCAATGCCGGAGCTGACGGAAACGACGTGCGACGCGAATGACTGTCCGTTCGCGGTGAGCTGGATCGTGTACGTCCCCGGCGCGTTGTAGACGTGCGCCGGATTCTGCAACGTCGAGGTGCCGCCGTCGCCGAAGTTCCACGACCACGACGTCGCGCCGGTCGAGGTATCGGTGCAGATGAACGCGGTCACGCCGGCCACGCCGGCCGAGGGGCTGACCACGAACGACGCGGACACCGACGTTGCGATGGTGGCGCTGGCCGTGTTCGATTGTGCCGACTCGCCGGCGCTGTTGAACGCGGTCACATAGAAGCGATACGTGCCGGCGGCGAGGCTGGAGACCGTCGCGGCGCGGCTGCCCGCAGCGAGATCGGGCGACAGGCGAGAAAACGCGCCACTGCCGCTGGCGAGGTAGACGCGATAGCCGGTCTCGTTCGTGGCGTTGTCGTTCCACTGCAGGTTTGCATTCGAACCGGACGGCGTTACGACCAGCCCCGTCGGCGCGGCCGGCGTCGTGGCGGGCGGCGGAGGAGGCACGGCGACGCCGCTCGGATAGAGCCAGCGCGCGGCCACTTGGTCGTCGCTGCGGAGCGACGGCCCGAGGCCGGTGACCGAGGGGTACATCAGGGCCGTGCTGTCGGTGCTGTGGCCGAAGCCGAGCGTGTGGCCGAACTCGTGCGCAACGATCTCCGCCAGCGTGTTGCTGGATAGTCCGGCGTTCGGCGACACACCGTCCTGAATCGTGAGGTTTCCTTCTGTGATGATGAAGGCGTGATAGGTCTGCGACGTATGCGTGGCGTCCGCGGTAAAGGGGCCGGTCCAATTCATCGATCCCGAGACCCCGTTGAATCCACCCTCTCCGACGATGCCGCCAGTGGAGGGATTGAAGCTGCCGCTGATCTCGCCCTTCGGATCATTGAAGAGAATTTCGTTTACCCCATTCGGGCCGGAAAGCCCGCCGGTCGTGGTCGTCGTTCCGGAGTAGGTGTAGTTGATTTTCGCGGCGGCGTAGCTGTTCCACGCGTTCATCGCGGTCTGGATCTCATTCACGCCGCCGCCGCTGTAGCCCGGCTGCGTTCCGTTGCTGTACCACTTCGCGTTTCCGCCGTTGTCGAACGCGCTCCAGCGGTAGACGGTCCCTTCCTGGATGAGCGTGAACTGCGGCCTGATGACGCGATTGTTGATCGAAGAGGTGGTGACGTCGCGCTCGAGAACTGGATTGGCGACGCCGTAATCCTTCATGCCGTCGTGGCCGGCCACGCGGTCGGTGACATACGACTCGAATGCGGTGGCGTCGCGCTGAACGTTCTTCGTCTCGATCGGCTGCAGCGACGCGTCGAGCAGCAGCACATCGCCGGCGTTGTCGTCGCGAACGAGGAAACGCCGGCCATTCGCCGCTCGCTCCTCGCTGAACTTGCCGACAAACAGATCGATGGTCTGGTAGTCGCCGCGGGTCGTCGGCGTCAGAAAGGCCATGACGCGTTCGCCCGCCTGATACACCGGCGATCCGAACACTTTCGTGATGCGGTCGTCGATCTGGCCGCCGACTTCGCGGATGGTGATCTCGCCCGCCGCATCGCCTTTCAACGTGCGATCGACGGCGAGCTTCGTCTCCGTCCAGATGCCCGCGCCGCGAAGAACGGGAGCGGAGCTGATGACGACGCCCTCAACGATGACCGGCGACTTGCGAATGAGCTGATCGTCGGTCGGTAACACGATGGTCGTGGCCGAGGCCACGGAAGCGAGAAGCAACAAGACACACGTCGGCCAGTACACCCTGAAGTGCTTGAACATGGGATCGATTCTCCTAGTTGGGGCGGACTGCTCCCTGCGTACGCCGGCGTGAATCCGGGAGGGGAGCGGGTCGGGTCATGGAACGAAGTTATTCGGCGTTAACCAGCGACCCCGCTGATACCATTCCCGGGAGTCGGGGGTCGGGGGTCGAGCATCGATGTTTCCGACTCCCGACTCCCGACTCCCGACTCCCGACTCCCGACACCGACACCGACAAACACTCATGCTCGCGCCTGACGCCATGCTCGGTCCCTATCGGATCGTGAGCCTTCTCGGCGAAGGCGGCATGGGTGCTGTCTATCGCGCCAAGGACACACGCCTCGGACGCGACGTTGCGATCAAGATCCTGACGGCGCTGACGCTGAGCGATCAGGAACGCGTACAACGCTTCGAGCAGGAAGCGCGCGCGACCGGGATGCTCAATCATCCCAACCTGCTGACGATTTACGACGTCGGCAACGAAGGAGGCACGGCGTACATCGTCAGCGAGCTGCTCGAAGGGGCGACGCTGAGCGAGCGGCTGGCGCGCGGTCCGCTGCCGCCTCGCCGCGCCGTCGATGCCGCGCTGCAGGTCGCGAACGGTCTGGCCGCGGCGCATGAGAAAGGGATCATTCATCGCGATCTGAAGCCGGACAACATCTTCCTCACGCGCGACGGCCGCGCCAAGATTCTCGACTTCGGCATCGCCAAGCTGAGCTCGAAATCCGACGACGGCGGCATCTTCCAGCAGGCCGCCACGGAGCCGGGCATGGTCCTCGGCACGGTCGGCTACATGTCGCCCGAGCAGGTGCGCGGCGAGACCGTCGATACGCGCTCCGACATCTTCGCGTTCGGCGCAATCCTCTACGAGATGCTGACCGGCGTGCGCGCGTTTAAGCGCGGCTCGTCAATTGAAACGCTGAGCGCGATTCTCAAGGAAGATCCGCCCGACCTCGCGGATTCGCTGCCGAACATCCCGCCGGCGCTGGAGCGGTTGACGCGCCGTTGCCTGGAGAAAGATCGCGAGCTGCGTTTTCAATCGGCGCGCGATCTGGCCTTCAATCTCGAGACGATGTCGGCGATGTCGACGGCGGGCACGTTATCGAATGTGCCGAATCCCGCGCATTCCGCGACGATGCGCGTCCAACCCGAGGTGCCCAGGCGTACCTCGGCGACGGCAATCCGTCCGGTGACGTCGGCGATCCCGTCGACCGTTCGCACCACTGCGAGGCCCGCGACGCTGGCGCAGCCGATGCCGCGCCGCGTTTCGCCGATTCTGCTCACGCTGCTTTTCCTCGTCGCCGTCGCCGGCGCGGCGTGGGGCGGCTGGTATTTCGCCACCGATCGCATGAAGTCCGAAGCGCCACCGGAAGTCGTGTTTCATCGCATGACCTTCCGGCGCGGCGAAGTGCGTTCGGCGCGCTTTGGACCGGACGGCGATTCGATCGTCTACAGCGCGGCGTGGGACGGCAATCCATCGGAGATCTTCGTCGCGAACCGGCAAAGCCCGGAGCCGCGGCCGCTCGGCGTGAAGGATGCCGACATCCTGGCGATTTCGAAATCGACGGAGCTGGCCATCCTGCTCCGCCGCGATCGCCTGACCGGCCTCGGCACGCTCGCACGCGTCCCGCTCGCCGGCGGCACGCCGCGCGAAGTGGCCGAGCAGGTGCTGCAGGCCGACTGGTCGCCCGACGGCACGAACCTCACCGCGATCGTCGGCGGCAACGGCACCTTCCGCATCGAGTCGCCGCTGGGCCGCGTCCGATACGAAACGCCGCATGCGCTGCGCGACATCCGCGTCGCCTCCGACGGCCGCATCGCATTCATCGAAACGTACAGCGGCAAGAGCGACGTCGCCGTGCTCGATCCGAAAACAGCGAAGCCGGTCTCGATCGCGCGCGGCTGGGGACACGGCGCGACCGGCCTCTCCTGGGCGCCGGGCGGCAAGGAAATCTGGATTACGGCCACCGACAGCGGCGCACCGCCGGCGCTTTACGGCGTGAACGTCGACACCGGCGAAACGCGTCTCATCAATCGTCTGACCGGATCGATGCGGCTCTACGACATCGCGCCGGCGGGACACGTGCTGCTGTCGAACGGAATGTGGCGCGCGGCGCTGGAAGTACAGGCGCCGGGCGAGACCGCCGAGCGCGATCTTTCCTGGCTCGATTGGTCGATCCTCGCGGACCTTTCGCACGACGGCCATACGATTCTCTTCAACGAACCGCGCGAAGGCGGAGGCGCCGCGAGCGCGATGTACCTGCGCCGCCTCGACGCGCCGACACCGGTGCGCATCGCCGACGGCTACGGCGACGCGATCTCTCCCGACGGTAAGTACGTCCTCGGCCACAGCGGCGCGAAACTCGTGGTCGTTCCCACCGGCAGCGGCGAAGCGCGCGAGCTGAAAACCGACGGCGCATTCGACCTCGGCGCTGCCTGGCTGCCCGACGGACGCCGCGTCGTCATCGCCGGCGCGCTGCCGAAGAAGGGCTACCAACTCATGGTCATCGACACGCTCGACGAATCGGTGAAGCCGATCTCGCCCGAAGGCATCTGGGGCGATGCGTATCGTCCGTTCGCAGTGTCGCCCGACGGTCACTACGCGGCCGGCATGACGAAGCAGCAGACCATCGCGCTCTATCCGATCGACGCCGCCGCGGAGCCGTCGATCGTTCCCGCCATCGAGCCGGGCGAAATCCCGATCGCCTGGTCCGCCGATGGCGCATCGCTCTTCGTCCACCGCCCCACCGCACTCCCCGCGCAAGTGACGCGCGTGACGCTCGCCACCGGCGCGCGAGAGCCCTGGAAGCAGTTCTCCCCGACCGATCCCGCCGGCGTCTACAAAATCGCCCCGATCTGCATCACGCCGGACGGCACCGCCTACGCCTACGACGCACTGCGAATGCTCGGCGATCTCTACGTCGCCGACGGCCTGCGATAGCTCACCCGCCGGCGAACGCAACGACGATCTCGACCTCATCGCCATACTTCAGCGCGACGTCCTTCTCTCCATGCAACACGAGATCGCCATTCACCGCGAAGTTGAACAACTCATCGCGGTCGTCGGCGAGATCAAGCTCCGCGATGATGTCGCCGAGGGAGGTGGCGTTCATCGTGATGACGTCACCGCGCCCCTCGCGCAGAGGCTCGGGGAGGCGGACGGTGACTCTTGATTCTGTTTGGAGCATCTTCAAGTACGTTACAGGGAACGGTTCACGCGGAGGACGCGGAGGGGGCGGAGAGCGCGGACAGGAGTTATGCGGTCAGCACTCCCTCTAACTCCTCGCGCCACTCCGGCTTCGGGACGCCTTCCTCCGTCAGATTCGAGATCGCGTAAAAGCGGGAGAGCATCTTGTCGAACTCGCCACGATCGATCTTTTCGCCTTTGTAGGGGCCGACGCCGATGGCTTCTTCGAACCAGCGTTTGGGGAGGGTGTCGTCGGCGCGGGTGATGCCGAGTTTGGCGTTGATGAGGCGTTCGACGCCCATCACGTTGAGGCCGATGTGGTCGATCGCTTCGTTCGTCAGCTCGATGCCGGTCACATTCGCGACCTGGTCGGCGAATTCTTCGTAGCCGGGGAGCGACGGCGAGTTGAAGAGCTTCGTGGTGAAACGGCACATACCGACCGAATCGCCGACCGCGTAGATGTTTTCGCAGCGGCGGACGGCGGTTTCTTTTCCTTCGTAGCTGTTCGGCTCGGCCGACACCGGGCCGCCGTACAGCTCCGCTTTGAAGTCGGGCGAGTCGTTGATCTTGGCGTTGATCTCGAGCGTGACGCGGTTGCGGAGGTGGTCCATGCCGCGCGTAGCCACGGCCAGGCCGAGGGCAAAGGCTTTGAGGATGCGGGCATCGTGCGGGTCGCTTTGCGTGAGACCTTTCACGGCCATCAGGTAGTCGAGCGACTCGCGCGGGTACTTGCCGGTGGCGACGGCTTGCGACGAATCGGCGATCACGTCGCCGAAGCCTTCGCGCTTCGCGGTCATGAAAAGCAGCCGCTCGATCGTCTCGTAGTTGCCCCATTCGAGATCGATCTGCGTCTGTTCGCGAGTGATCATGCCGCGCTGATACAGCTCCATCGCCCAGGAGATCGCCGAGCCGGTCGACGCGGTGTCGAGTCCGAGGTCGTTGCAGATGTTGTTGAGGCGCAGCACCTGCGTGACTTCAGTGATCCCGACGTTCGGACCGAACTTGCCGAGCGTCACATACTCGGGGCCGTCGCCTTTCACGTACTTGTCGGGGATGGGTGTCGGCTGTCGGGTGTCGGGTGTCGCAGCGACGTGATCGACGGCTGGGGTCTCCGACTCCCGACTCCCAACTCCCGACTCCCCAAGCACCGACATGTCATTCAGCGGACGGCAATTCACCGGGCAGGCGAAGCAGCCCTCCATACCGGGGCGGTACGGATCGATGTTCTCGGCGTCGAGCTTGTCGGTCCAGGTCGTCTCCTGATTGTTCTTCGTGCCCATCGCGCCGAGCATCCGCGACGGTTTGTAGAGGAACGGCGTGCCGCGTTTCTTCAGAGCGTTCTTGACGACCGAGGTGTTGAGGAGCTTGACGGCCACGTCGCGATTGCGGAGTTTGTGTGGACGAGCGGTGCTCAGATCCGCGCTGCGGCCCTGAATGAGCACGGCCTTGAGATTGAGCGCGCCCATCTTCGCGCCGGGACCGCCGCGGGCGTAGATCGCTTTCGGGCCGGCCATGATGCCGGAGCAGAGGACGAGGTTCTCGCCGGCGGTCGTGATCGCGGCGAGGCCGTAGTCCTTCCCCTCCACTCCGCTGAAATCGTTTGCGATCTTGGCGCGAAGATCGATGTTGTCGAGGCCCATGAACGGCGCGGCATCGACAAACTTCGGCTGATCGCCTTCGAAATGCAGCAGCGTCCACTTCGGAGCTTTGCCGTAGAGCACGAGGTGATCGATGCCATTCAGCTTCATGAACGACGGGAAGTAGTCGCCGGCGTTTGAGTCCATCAACACGCGCGATTCCGGCGACCATGAAGTGACGTTGCCGCGCGATGCCGACGGCACCATGGACGTCAAAATCCCCGTTCCGAAAATCAGCGGCACCTCGGGATGGATCGGCTCCAGCGCCTCATCGAGCAGGTTGTGCAGCAGGAACATGTTCACGCCGCGCCCGCCAAGGAGTTGGGTCACGACGCGATGCGGAATCCAGGCGCGGCGCACTTCCTGACGCTCCAGGTCAACGAAGATCGTCTGGCCTTGCGTCGGAAATTGCTGTTCCGAAGCGAGCCGGGGGAAAAGCGCGTCGATGCGCGCTCTAATCGACATGAGCGGATCTTAGAACATCGCGTAAATGGCACGCTGTTCCGGGACCGCATATCATCGCGAAGGCAAGGTCATGCAGAGAGAGGAGAAGTCGGAGCGCAGCCAGCGGCAGGTGCTCGACGCCGCGCTGCAATTGTTCTCGCATCAGGGATATCGCGCCACCACGGTGCGCGATATCGCTGAAAGCGCTCATGTTTCGACCGGCAACGTCTATCACCACTTCCCCGATAAAGAGTCGATCTTCCGCTCGCTGCTCGACGAGTTCTGGCGGATCACCGAGACGCGCCGTTATCCGTTCACCCGAGCGCTTTCGATCGGAACGTTCCCCGACAACATCGAACAGCTCGGCCTGGCGGCGCGCGAGTCGATCCGCGAGTTCAAGCCGTACTTTTCCCTGATCTTCGTCGACGTCATCGAATTCGAAGGGACGCACATCCGCAAGTTCTACAGCGAGCTCGGCAAACGTTATGGCGCCTTCGTCGGCGAAGAAGCGCTCGGCGCGATGCGGCAACGTCTTCGCCCCTCGGTGTCCGCGATTGACGCGTTGCTCATCACCGCCCGCGTTTTCTTCAACTACTTCACCATCGAGATCCTCTTCAACGTCCCGCAACCGTTCGGCAAAGACGCCGCGCACGTCATCAAAGAGCTGTCGGACATCGTGCGCAATGGGATATTGATGAGCGACCAACGTTAGGAGATTGATTGAAACGTTTCGCGCTTCTCACCCTTCTCGCCACGACTGCCCTCGCACAACAACAGAACGACGCCGATTACACGCGGCAGATCAAGCAGTTCACCACCGGCGCGCAGTTCATCACCGAGATGGTCGATCACCTGCCGGCGTCCGCGAAGGTTCCGACGCCGCTGAAGTTCTTCGGCTACATCGCGGGTGCGGAGGGGCATCTGACGTACTCCGAGGATGTGAATCGCTACATGCGCGCTCTCGAAGCGGCGTCGCCTCGGGTGAAAGTTTTCTCGATCGGCAAGAGCGAGGAAGGGCGCGAGATGATCGCCGTCGCGATCGGCGCCGACGAGTCGATCGCCCATCTCGATCGTTATCGCGACATCACCAAACGGCTCGCCGATCCCCGAACGCTGACGGATGCCGATGCATCGAAATTAGTCGCGGAGGGCAAGCCGATTTACTACATCACCGGCTCGATCCATTCGCCGGAAACCGGCAGCCCCGAAATGCTGATGGAGCTTGCGTATCGACTGGCGGTCGAGGAGTCGCCGCTGGTTCGCAAGATCCGCGACAACGCCATCGTGCTCATCACGCCGGTCGTCGAAGTCGATGGACGCGATCGCCAGCTCGATCTCTCCCGCTGGCGCGACGCCAATCCGAATCGCCCCGTTCCGCCGCTCGTTTACTGGGGCCACTACGTCGCCCACGACAACAATCGCGACAACCTCGGTCTCGCGCTAGCCCTGAGCCGCAACGTGCTGCATACGTTCTTCGATTTTCATCCGCAGGTTCTTCATGACCTGCACGAGTCGGTGCCCTTCATGTACATCTCCACCGGCACCGGCCCGTACAACCCATCGATCGACCCGTTGGTGGTCGACGAATGGCAACGCATGGCGTGGCACGAAGTTCAGGAGCTGACCAAGCGCGGCCTCCCCGGCGTCTGGACGTATGGTTTTTACGACGGCTGGGCGCCGAATTACATGATGTGGGCCGGGCAGGGCCACAACGCCATCGGCCGTTTCTACGAGACGTTCGGCAACCGCTTTCCGATGACGGCCGACCGCGTCGTGCGCGGCCAGAGCGATCGCGCCTGGTTCCGTCCGAATCCGCCGCTGCCGGCGGTGAAGTGGTCGCTGCGCAACAACATTAATTATCAGCAGAGCGGCATCCTGCTCGCGCTCTCCGACTTCGCCGAGCGCCGCCAGCATTTCCTCGAGCAGTTCTACCTCCTCGGCAAACGCTCGATCGCGAAAGCGGCGAACGAAGGTCCCTCGGCGTGGGTATTCGACGGCGCGCAGAAACGTCAGGGGCAACTCACCGATCTGATGTCGCTGCTCCGCACGCACGGGATTGAAGTGCAGCAGTCCGACGCGCCGTTCAGCGTCGCCGTCGACTGGCCGCCATCGGCGAAGAAAGACAAAACCGATTTCGCCAAGGGCAGCTTCATCATCCGCATGGACCAGCCGTACTCGCGTCTGGCGGACGCGATGCTGGACGTGCAGTACGTCCGCAGCGACGAGAAGGTGTACGACGACACCGGCTGGACGCTCGGCTATCTGAAGAATGTCGACTTCAAACGCGTCGCGAATCCGGATGTGCTGAAGGTGCCGATGCACGCATGGAGCGGCGCGCCGGCAGCGGCGTCATCGAACATCATCGAGAACAACGCCGATACGTCGCTGCCGCGCCTCATCTGGAGCGATCGCAATATCCGCCGTGTCATCGCTGACGAGCCGTTCACGGTCGACACGAAAAAGTACGCCGCCGGCACGATCGTCGCCGCATCCGCTGCGCCGGCGACGAAAACGCACGAGATCCACCTCCCGCGCATCGCCATCCTTCACACGTGGCTGCGCACGCAGGACGAGGGATGGTTCCGTCTCGCCCTCGAGTCGCTCGGGATTCCGTACAGCTACATCTCGACGCAGGAAGTCTCGCGCACGCCGAACCTCCGCGAGAAATTCGACGTCATCCTCTTCGCGCCGACCGGAGGCAGCAACTCGTCCGCCGAAATCGTTAACGGACTTCCTCCCGGCCCGCCGCTCCCGTGGCGCAAGACGGCCATCACTCCGAATTTAGGAGGGATCGACGAGACCGACGACATGCGTCCCGGCCTCGGCATGACCGGAGTGGACAGCCTCACGCGCTTCGTCGAAGACGGCGGCCTGCTCATCACCGCGCGCGACACTTCGATTTGGGCCGTGCAGTACGGACTGGCGCGCTGGGTTCGCGTCATCGAGCCGCAGAAGCTGCGCGCGCCCGGCACGATCCTGCTCGCGACCGTGACCGACAAGAAGAGTCCGATCGCCGCCGGCTACGACGACACGCTCCCGATCTATTACGCCGGCGCGCCGATCTTCCAGGTCGGCCTCACGCCGCCGCCCGCGCCCGAGTCGCGTCCCAGCGGACGCGGTGGGAAGAACGATCCCGACGTAGCGCAAGGCCGCCCCTTCGTTCCGCTGCCCGAGCGACCAAAGGCCGCGCCGGGCGAAGAAGGATTCCAGACTCCGGAAGATGCGCCGTGGAACTCCGACTACGCATTGCCGCGCGTCGAAGACCGTCCGCGCGTCATCGTGTCGTTTGCGAAAGAAGCCGACAAGCTCCTCCTCTCCGGCATGCTCGAAGCGGGCGACGAAATCGCCGGCAAGCCGGTGGTCATCGACTCGCCGCGCGGCAAAGGCCACATCCTCCTGTTCGCCAACAATCCGATGTGGCGCCAGAACACGCAAGGCAGCTACGCGCTGGTAACGAACGCGATCATGAACTGGGATCACCTGCGTTGAGTTGGGACGTCGATCAATACGAGCGCTTCAAGACCGAGCGCGCGCAACCGTTCCGCGATCTCGCCGCGCTCATCGAGCCGCGCCCAAGCATGCGCATCATCGACCTCGGCTGCGGCACCGGCGATCTGACGCGCGAACTGCACGAGCAGTTAGGCGCGTCCGAAACACTCGGTCTGGACAGCTCGGAGTCGATGCTGCAAAAGGCATCGCCGACGAACACGCTGCACTTTCAACTCGGCGACATCGCCTCATTCACGACGGATCGCCCATTTGACCTCGTCTTCTCCAACGCCGCATTGCATTGGATCGCCGGTCACAAGC
Source organism: Acidobacteriota bacterium (assembly GCA_019247495.1). Lineage (GTDB taxonomy): Bacteria > Acidobacteriota > Thermoanaerobaculia > Gp7-AA8 > Gp7-AA8 > JADGNZ01. Next base: position 22,206 of record JAFAOU010000011.1, on the reverse strand, counting down.
AACTCTTCGCGCGCCTTGTGTCGCTCCTCGCGCCAAACGGACAACTCGCGTTCCAGATGCCGGCGAATCACGACCACCCCTCGCACCGCATCGCCGCCGAGGTTGCGACGTCGTTCGGAATCGAACCGCGCACCGTCAACGTCCTGCCGCCGGAGTCCTACGCCACCCTCCTTCACCACCTCGGCTTCGCCCGACAACACGTCCGCCTCCAGGTCTACGGCCATGTCCTCCCATCGACAGCCGACGTCGTCGAATGGACGAAAGGCTCGACGCTCACGCCGTACCGCGAAGCGCTGCCGTCCGACCGCTATGCCGAGTTCCTCACCGAGTACACCAACCGCCTCGTCGCCGCCCTCGGCGACTCGCGTCCGTACTTCTACACGTTCAAACGGATCCTGCTGTGGGCCACCCGCTGAGGTAGGGAAACTGCCAGCTTGCGCATCTCCTAATTGCGTCCGTCAATCAATTCGAGGAGATTCGGTATGGCCTTCATGCGTTGGCTGCAGAAGATCTGGCACTCGGTGCGCGAACCGTTTGTTCTACTGAGACCACTCCGTTTTGTCGTCATCCCGCTTGCTCTTCTTTTATGGGCGTTGATCTGGTCCGATCAAGGTCAGGACTCGATCCGGGCCGTTGTCGAATTTGACAAGGTGTGTCCGCACTGGGGAGCGGTGCTCTGGTTCATCCTGTGGGTGACGGTCCTCGCACTGCAGTCGTGGTACTGGTCGCGGCAGTTACTGCGCATCGACTTTCCGCAGTGCGCGGCTGCGATGGAGGCGACCGACGAGACACCTCGGACCGCCCAAACGACCGAGGAAATGGCCGAGGCGCATCCAACCATGCACAAATGGACGCCGCGCATCCTCGGACTCGCCGCGTTTTTTATCGCCATTGGCGCGCTGCTTCGAGCGGCCTACCTCGACTACTCGGGCGGATGGGACTACACCATGATGGTGATCACCGTAACGATCGCCATCCTTCTGGTGCTCATGATCCTGTTCATCGTTTTCGTCGTGATGCGGCGCGCGAGGGTCGGAGCTTCCCCGCGCGTCTCGAGCCACAGCGCTCTGGCACTCTCCACGAAATGGATTCTCCGATCCACGCTCGTGCTTGCGCTCCTCTTCGTCGTCTGGACAGCTCTCTCTCCTCTCACCGCCGGGGTGCTGTTCCCCTCGCCGTCGATGCTGATGTTGTCCGCTGCGCTCTGGATTGGCATCGGGAGCTGGATCGTCTACTGGGCGGACATGTATCGCGTTCCGCTGTTCGCCACACTCTTTCTGCTGGCCGTTGTCTTCAGCTGTTTCAATGACAATCACGCAGTCAGAAAACTGCCAGTCGAAGCGGGCGGCGGCGCTCCAGCTGCGCGGATGGCAGTCGACAAGACATTTGACGAATGGCTGAAGACATTCCGCGCGAAATACCCGGGTGAAGCCGCGACGCCACAGGTTTATGTCGTTGCAACGGAGGGCGGAGGTATTCGCGCCGCGTACTGGACCGCTGCGGTCCTGACGGCGCTTCAGGACGCGGCGCCGCCATTTGCTGACCACGTGTTTGCGATCAGCAGCGTCTCCGGCGGCTCGGTCGGCGCAACCGTATTCACAGCGCTTGTGGCAGATACCGACCGTGCGATGGCGGTCAGCGATTGCAACACGATGAACACTGCGGACAGACAGAAGACCTTCCGCTTCGCCGCGCAGCAGGTTCTGTCGTACGACTCCCTCGCTCCGACCTTGGCGTCGCTGCTCCACGCCGATCTGGTGCAGCGGTTCCTTCCCGTCGGCTTCATTCCCGACCGCGCGAAGGCGATCGAGACCGGATGGGAGCGCGGCTGGCGCACGCACATCCGTACCGCGAACGGCAGTGATGACGATTTCTTCTCCGGCGGTTTCATGAAGATGTATGCGAGCCGGCCGAACGTCTTGATTCCGTCGCTCTTCCTCAACGGGACCATCGTCGAGCGCGGCAATCGCATCATCGCCAGCAACTGCGTCATCGATGGCAATGCGCCGCAGAACCAGGTCCCGCACGGCGATATCCCGAACTCCTACGACATCCTCAACCAGATCGGCAGCGACATGCGTCTCAGCACCGCCGCGCACAACAGCGCCCGCTTTACATACGTCTCGCCGGCCGGGTCCATCCTGAATCCCGGTCTGATCGATCACGTCGTCGACGGTGGGTACTTCGAGAACTCCGGCGGACAAACGGCGGCCGACGTGCTTCGCAAGCTGAAGCCGCTGCATCCCGAGGTAACGTTCAATCTCATCCTCATCCGCTACCAGGAAGTGAAGGCGGATGGAAGTGCCGTTCCGCTTCCGAAAGGCACGAACTTCATGAACGAGGTGCTTTCACCTCTGCGGGCGCTGCTGAATACCCGAGGCGCTCGGGGAACGCTCGCCTATGCCGAAGCGCAGGCTCTAGTGCTCCCGGCAAACCAGTTCGAATTTCTATTGACGCAGCAGGAACACGGCATCGTCATGCCGCTCGGCTGGCTTCTCGCGCAGAGGACGCGCAACGCCATCGACCTCCAGATCGGATCCGACGTCCCGCCAGGTCTTAGTCCCGCGATCCGCCCGTATGTCGAACGGAACGTCGGCTTCGTGAAAGCCATCGCCAAACAACTCGCTCCCAAAGACATGCAGCTGCCCGCAGCGAAGCCGGATTCCGTACAACAAGAAGCAATTCAAAGCGAGGCCGGGGTGAAAAAGTGATTCCGCGCAAAGCGCTCCTACTCGTTTTTCTCGTTCTACTCGCGGGCACGATCGCGATGACGATCGTGCTCGGATCGCACGGCGCGCCTTTGAAGACTACCGGCGGCTACAAGATCGGCGCGCTCGAACTGGCGCCGAACAGCGGCAGAGCCTCGAAGATCGTCGATTCATGGCGTGACCACAACCTTCTCGATCTCGCTCGCGAAGACATCCGCTTCGACTACGCATTTATCGCGCTCTACACGGCGACGCTGGCGCTGACCTGCTTCTTCGGAACAATTGTCTGGAGCGGCTGGCTCGCCCGCGCCGGCGCAGTCCTGGGATGGGCGATGTTCGTGGCCGGACTCATGGACGTGTTCGAAAACCTTGGCATGTTGGCGGAGATCGGTGGAAACTACTCCATCGCGCCGGTCGTGTTCACGGTGTCATCGATCAAATGGATCGTCGCGACCGCCGCGTTTATCTATTCGTTACCGACGCTCCTGATGATGCTTGTCCGTCTGCCCTTACTCCTCAGCCAGAATCGTATGCATCGCGACGCCGACGGTGGCTGACGACAACACGATCACCGCGAAGAGGACGGTCAGCGACAGCGATGCCGTTGCGTCTGGGCCGGTGGCGCCGAGGATTACGTGGGTGGGGGAAAAGCGGTTGATCCAGACTTGCAGGGCGGCGGACTTCCATGTCAGCAGCGCGGCCCAGCAGGCGGCGATGATCAAGTAGGCGGCAATTTGCAGGCGCGTGATCGGAAGCGACGCGCGCTCCACGGCGGCGTTCGATTGCAGCAGGCGCGCTTTCAGCCACAACACCGCGGGATCCGGGAGGATGTGCTCGCGCTCGTTGATTCCGGAGAACGCGTCCATCCATGGCGCCACCTCGGCGGCGGCAGCGCACGACTCGCACGACGCGATGTGTGCGCGCAGCGACTGAGTCCACGCATCGTTCGTCGCCGCGTCGATTACGTTCGGCTCGAAGACACAATCGGTATTCATCGCGTCCCCTCCGGGGCCAGGCCTTTCTTGGTCAGCATCTCGCCGAGGCGTTTGCGGGCGCGGAAGAGCATGACCTTGATGCTCTTCGACTTCACGCCGATGGCCTCGGCGATCTCCTCGTGCGAGTTTCCTTCCACATGCGCAAGCCAAAGCAGCGCGCGTTCCTGCGGCTTCAGCTCCGCGAAGACGCGCGACATATCGTGGCGAAGATCGCCGCGGTCCGGCCGCGCCTCGGTGGGCATCCAGTCGTACGGACGATTGCGGTCGCGCTTCGTTTCGCGGAAGTGATCGAAGACCAGGTTCGTCGCGGTCTTGTAGACGTAGCGGCGAAGATGATCCTCATCCGCGATCGTCGGATTGCTGCGCAAGAACTTGAAGAACGTCTTCTGCAGCAGATCGTCGGCCATCGAGGCGTTGCCGGTCATCCGATAGATGTACGACCAGATACCTCCGGCCGTCTTCCGGTAGAACGCCTCGAATGTTGGCTCATCCATCGGTCTCTCGGGCCGCCGCGGCGCCGCCGTTTTCACGGCGGCACCGAACGGCATCGCGCGCATCAGGGTACCTTCCAGTTGCACGGTTGCCTCACGTCTCAGTTTTCACTCGTATGCCGGATGACTTCGCGAGCGCTCGGCGCATCGTCGCCGATGAGGCCGAAGCGTTGGGACATCTTCAGAGAGATCAGCGTCGAGATGAAGAAGCCGATGCCGAGTCCCATCAGGATGAACCCTGGATACATGAAGCCGATGTTGCTGTCGGCGATCCAGATGGCGATGAAGGCCGCGCCGAGCAGCATCATGATCACGCCGCGCGAGACGCCGCCGACGATGCGGTCGCGCGCCATGAGCTGCGGCATCTTGTCGATGCCGGTCAGAAACTGCTTGCCGGTGTCGGAGTTGAGAAAGTCGACAAACTCCGGCGCGTTGCTGAATTTGTCGATGAGACGCGTCTGCACATCCGCCTGCAACGCCGCACGGCGGTTTTTCGCGTTTGCACCCGCCCATACGATGAGCACGACCATCGTGAAAAACCCGAGGGAGCAAATGATTGGAATCAGAAGAACTGCACCATCCATGATGACCTCCAAGTTGAAACTCGGACCTAATACGGCGCAAGGCAGCCATTGGTTAACGACTGTCATCCTGAGCCGCCGAAGGCGTTGGAGCGCGAAGCGCGGAACGCCGGAGGACGGTCGAAGGACCCCCAGCTGATAACCGGGGTCGGGGGCGGCGGCAATCACGCAAGCATGAAGGGGGTCCTTCGACCGTCCTTCGGCGGCTCAGGATGACAGCGCACCGCATAGAATTCGCAGTCATGCACGCTACCGTCATCGTCGAGCTCAAGCCGTCCGTTCTCGACCCGCAGGGGAAAGCGATTCAGCATTCGATCAGCACGCTCGGCTTCGAAGGCGTGGAAGATGTGCGCGCCGGCAAGCTGTTTCGCATCACGCTTGCAGACACAGGTCAGCCTCGGGAAGAGATCGAACGTCAGCTCCGGCAGATCTGCGAGCGGCTGCTCGCCAACACCGTCATCGAGAAGTTTTCGTATTCGATCGACGACTAAGTTCGCGATCTCGCTTTTAGTGATCGCTGCCTCGGCGAGCGCACAGCCGCTGACTCCCGTCGCTACACGCGACCAGAAAATCATCAAGCGCTGGGAGCTTCCCGGCGATCCGCACGGTGTCGCGGTCGGCGCCGACGGCACCATCTACGTCGGGCTCGCGAAGCCACAGGCGGTCGTGGCGATCGATCCGAAAACTGGCAGCATCAAGAACAAACTCGTTCTCGACTCCGCCGAGATCGCGTCGACCAAAGAGCTGGTCACGATGCGCACCAATCGCGCCGGCACGCGCCTCTACATCGCCAACGGCAGCGACGAGAGCGCGACCATCATGTCCATCCCTGATCTCGCCGTCCTGCGCGAGATCACCATGGAAGGCGAAGCGATCCGCGACGCCGTTCCCGATCCGAAGGGACGTTACCTCTACCTCCTCGGGCGCCACGTTCACGTCTTCGACATCAACGGCGAGAAAGAGCTGCGCACGATCAGCATCGACGATCCGATGGCGATCGCGCCGACTGCGAACGGCTCGCTGCTGGCAGTCATCGCGCCCGAGGATTTCGGCAACGCCAAGGCCACCTCGGTGGCGCTCTTCGACACCACCAACTTCGCCGAGGCCGCGCGCGAACCGTTGCAGACCGACAAGGTGATCGAGGCTGCGCTTTTCGGCGCGAACGATCAGGCGCTCGTCGCGCTCAGCCGCGACCAGCTCTTCCAGAAGCCGCTGTCGGCGACGACCAAGCTGGCCGCGAAGATGACGTCGGAGACGAACGGCAAGATGCGCATGGCCATCAACTTCGGCGACCTGACCAGCAGCGAAACGATCTGCCTCCCCGAGGGCAGCGGCGCGCAGATCGCGGCGATGGTCTCGCCCGACCTGCTCGTCTTCGCCGAACGGCGCTGCAGCGGCGGCAGCAGCTTCTCCGGCTCCGAGCGCCGGGTGAGCGCCATGTCGCTCTACGGCATCGCCGCCTACGCCGTCGCCTACGACCACAACCAACTCATCGTCACCGACCGCGCGGGGTTCCTGACGATTTACAAAGCGCCGCGGCCAAAGTAGCGCGTGCTACCATCGCCGGCCGGTCCTAATAATTTTTCGTTCGGAGACTCCATGCACTTCGCACTTCGCCTTCGTGTCGCCGTTTTCGCGGCGGTGGTCAGCCTTTGCGGCAGCGTACTTTTCGCGTCCGATCCATGGGACGCGGCGCCGTTTTCTTCCGATCCGAAAGAGTTGATCGCGGCGGCGGAGAAGGTTCCGAGCGATGCGGGATTCGTCGTGCTGCTCGACGAGGCTCACTACTCGTTCGAGGCCGACGGCAAGTCGCACACGACGCAGCGGCACATGTTCCGGATCGTCGATGACTCCGCGGTCGATGGGCTGGGAACGATCGAAGTGCCGTGGGCGCCCTGGTACAACGACCGGCCGACGGTGCAGGCGCGCGTCGTCTCGAAAGACGGAACGGTTCACACGCTCGACGCGAAGGCGATCATGGAGGCGCCGGCGCGCGAGGATCTCGACATCTTCAGCGACAACCGCGTGCTTCGCGCGCCGCTGCCTGGCGTCGCGGTCGGCTCCGTCATCGAATACGTCATCGACTTCAACGGCAACAATCCGATCGGCGACGCGGGCGCGTCCGACATGTTCCTCTTCGGCGGTTACGCTCCGACGCAACGCTCGCGGATGATCATCGAAGGTCCTGCCTCGCTCGAGCCGAAACTCGTCAACAAAACGGATCTGCAGGCGAAGACCGAGGAGAAGAACGGACGCCGCATCATGACGTTCGAAAGCGGCCGCATCGAAGGACGCAAAGACTTCGAAGCCTTCCTGCCGTTCGACGTCGTTCCGCTGCCGTACATCGCCTTCTCGACCGGCTCGTCGTGGCGCAACCTGGCCACTCGTTACAGCGAGATCGTCGACAAACAGATCGCCGGCAACGACCTCAAGAAATTCGTACACGACGCCGTCGACAACGCCACCGATCGGCGCGAGATCATCGCCCGTTCGCTGGCAGCGGTCGAAAAGAACGTTCGCTACGCCGGCGTCGAAGTCGGCGAGTCATCGATCGTCCCTCGCCCGCCGCACACGGTTCTCGGCAACAAATACGGCGATTGCAAAGACAAGGCGACGCTGCTCGTGGCCATGCTGCGCGAGTCGGGCATCGCCGCGCACGTGGCGCTGCTGCGAGCCGGCGTCGACTTCGACGTTCATCAGGAACTGCCGGGAATGGGGCGCTTCAACCACGCCATCGTCCGCGTCGATGCAACGGCGAAGGATCCGGCCGTGTGGGTCGATCCGACCGACGACTTCGCGCACGCCGGCGATCTGCCGTCGCAGGACCAGGGACGCCTCGCGCTCATCGCCGCCGGCGATACGACGAGTCTGACGAAGACGCCTGAGACGCCATCGACTGCCAACAAGTACGCAGAGACGCGCATCTACACGCTCCCCGAGGATGGCAAGGCGCACGTCACCGAAATCAGCGAGACCGTGACCGGTTCGGAGGATTCGTTTCAGCGGCACTACTACGCCGAGAGCGACCGCACCAAGTATCGCGAACAGATCGAGACCTACGTCAAGTCGTACTACTCGGCCAAGAAGCTGGAGAAGGTCGAGGCCACCGATCCGCACGATCTGACCAAGCCGTTCCGTGTCACGATCGAAGCGTCGGAGGCGGAGACCGGCATCGCCCGCGATGGCGACGCGGCCGTCGCTCTCCATCCCGCCAACCTGCTGAACTGGCTGCCGTACCCGATCCGCAACTACGGCGATGATCATGCCGAGGAGTCGCGCAAGAAGCGCGTCGGCGAATTTGTCTTCCCCGCGGCCGGACTGCGCGAATGGACGTATCGCATCGTGCCTCCTCCCGGCTACGCCGTGCGCACGCTGCCGCCGAACGAGACCACGAAACTCGGTACGACGACGCTGTCGAAAGAGTTCACGTCGCAACCGGACGGCACCGTCATCGCGCTGCTGCGCTTCGACAGCGGTCCGCGGCGCATCACCGCGGCCGATTTCGAAGAGACGCGCGCGGCGATGAAGAAGGTCTTCGACGCAAAGCCGACCATCATCGGATTCGATCTCATCGGTCAGGCCAAGCTCAACGCCGGCGACGTCACCGCGGCGTTGGGCGAGTTCCGCAAACTCGCCACACTGCATCCGAAGGAAGCGCAGCACCACATCGAGATCGCCCGCGCGCTACTCGTCGGAGGCCTCGGCGATGCCGCTCGCGACGAGATCCACCGCGCCGTCGCGCTGGAGCCGTCGAATGCGCGTGCGCAGTTCGCGCTGGCCGGCATCCTCGAATACGACCTCCTCGGACGTCTCCTTCGCAAAGGCTGCGACATCGACGGCGCTCTCGCCGCGCTGCGCAAGACGAAGGAGCTCGATCCGAAGAACGCCGAATACCGCGGCGCGCTCGGCAAACTGCTGACCTACGGAACCGACGGCACGGAGTACGGGCCGGGCGCCAAACTCGACGAGGCCATCGCCGAGTTTCGCGCGGTCGGCAAAGAAATCGGCGAGAAAGAAGCGAAGCAGTTCGACGGCGATCTGATGACCGCGCTGGCGCACGCCAATCGCTTCGGCGATATGAAAGATCTCGCCAAAACGATTCAGGATGCGCAGCTCCGCGAGACCGGCCGGATCACTGCCGTCGCCGCCACGGACGGTTCCGCCGCCGCGGTGCGCGAGCTGGGCGCGTTCGACGCGAACACGCGCCGTCAGTACGCGCAGACCATCGGCCAGATGTTGCTGAACCTGCGACTCTATCCGCAGGCGACGGAGATGTACGAGCTCTCCACGCAAGGCGCACCAAACGCCTCGACTGCACGCCCGTTTATCGAGGCGCTGCGCAAAACGAAACGGATCGAAGAGCTGCCGCTGGACGAGAAGGACCCGCGCTCGGTCGTCCAGAAGATGATCCTGGCCATGGTCCGCGACGACACGCCGGCCCTCAAGAAGCTCTTCGCGTTCGACCTCAAGCCGGCCTCCGATGATGAAGAGGACGATCCGCTCAACGCAATGCGCGGACTCACCACCGGCACCACCATGCCTGCGGCGGTGATCGGCGATCTCTCGTTCGCGACGATGCGCGCGCAGAGCGACGGCAATGACAAAAGCGGCTACCGCGTGCGGATCCGCAGCGAAAACGGCATCAACATGCCGGCGCTTTTCGTCATCAAGCAGAACGGGCAGTACGTCATCCGCGCGGCGACGTCGACGGTCGAGACCATCGGCGCTGCGGTGCTGACGTTGGCCGATGCAGGCGATCTCGAATCGGCGCGGACGTGGCTGAACTGGGTACGCGAGGACGTGCAGGCGGGCGGCGGCGACGATCCGCTGCGCGGTCTGCCATTCGCCGCGCTGTGGCCGAAAGACAACGCCGCCGCGAACGCGGACGAGATCCGTATCGCTGCGGCGTCGCTGATGTTGCGAAAGGGCGAAGAGCGCGGCCTGCCGATTCTCATCGCACAGCGCGAAAAGGCCAACGATCACACGAAGACGTGGATCGACGTCGCCCTCGGAGCCGCGTACACCGACCGCAAGGATTGGAAGAGCGTCGTCCCGATCGCCGAGCGGCTCACTGTCGCATTTCCCGATTCCGACAGCTCCTTCCGCATGCACGTCTTCGCGCTCTCGCTGAGCGGACGGACCGCGGAAGCCGAGGAACTGGCCAAGAAGCGGCTCGCGAAGAAGCCGAAGGATGACGAGGCGCTGCGTGCGCTGTCGTCGAATGCCGCCAAAGCGCACGACTACGCCACCGCTGCGAAATACGCCGAGCAGCTCGTCGACGAGTTGTCGCCGACGCAGAACGATTACAACAACGCCGCATGGTTCGAGCTGTTCGCCGGCAACGTCACGCATGCGATGGAAAACGCGCGGCGTGCCACCGCCGAGGAGTCGCAGACTTCGGCGGCCGCACTGCACACGCTGGCCACGCTGTACGCCGAAACCGGCAAGAACATCGAAGCGCGCGACGCGCTCCTGCGCACGCTCGACAAGAGCCGCCGCGATCAGCCCGACAGCAGCGACTGGTACGTCCTCGGACGCATGGCCGAGAACTACGGCGTCCGCGAAGCCGCCCTCGCGGCCTACAAGCGCGTCGACAAGAAGGAGAACGACGGCGCCTCGGTGTGGGAACTCGCGCAGCGCCGCCTGGCGGTGATGGGGAAAAATTAGCGCGATAAACTCCGGCGCGCTTGTTCATCACATTCGAAGGCATCGAGGGCTCCGGCAAATCGACGCAACTGCGCCGTTTGGCGGAGCGCCTTCCGGACGCGGTCATCACGAAGGAGCCGGGCGGAACGCCCCTGGCCGACCGCATCCGCGCCATCCTGCTCGACAGCAGCTCGCACCTCGATCCAATCGCGGAGCTTTTCCTTTTCGCGGCGTCGCGGCGCCAGAACGTGATCGAAGTAATCAAGCCGGCGCTTGCACACGGCAACGTCGTTCTCTGCGATCGCTTCACGGATTCGACCCTCGCCTATCAGGGCTTCGGACGCCTCATCAACATCGACCAGTTGCGAACGCTCAACGCGTGGGCAACGGATTCACTGACGCCCGATCTCACGCTGCTTTTCGACCTGCCGGAAGAGATCGGACTTACGCGCGCACGCTCCCGCAACGCCGGCGCCGCGCAGGACGAGGGACGCTTCGAGGCGGAGGAGCTGCGGTTCCATCGCCGCGTTCGTGAGGGATACCGAGCGCTCGCGGTCGCCGAGCCGGAGCGCTTTGTAGTGATCGACGGCGATGGCGAAGTCGATGACGTCTTCGCGCGCGTCGTAGCCGAAGTTCAGAAACGAACGGAGTTGCTGCGATGAGCGCGACCGCGGAACTGCTGCTGCAGACCGCGCAGCGCGGCGAGCTGCATCACGCCATCCTCTGCTACGGGCCGAATGCAGCGACGCTGCGCGAAGTCGCGCTCCGCATCGCCAAAACGCTCAACTGCCTCAACGGAACAGAAGGCGACGACTGTACTGCTTGCCGGCGTATCGAGCAGCGCATGCATCCCGACGTTCACTTCATCGAAGTGACCGCCGAGCGGAAGATGATCAGCGTCGAGCAGATCCGCGAGATGGTGGCCGCAGCCACGCTCCGTCCGTACGAAGGCCGCAACAAAGTCTTCATCATCGACCCCGCGCATGCGCTCAGCGTCGGCGGCTCCAACTCGCTGCTCAAGACGCTCGAAGAGCCGGCCGGCGATACGACCTTCATCCTGCTGACGCGTTCGCCTGACCTGCTGCTGCCGACGATCCGTTCACGCTGTCAGCCGGTCTTCATCGGCGGCGAAGTGGAAACGAATGACGCGCTCGCGGCATCGATCGTGGCGAGCCTGACGCGCTTCTCCGACGATCGCGACACCGCCGCACTCCTCGGCATCGCCGCGCTCGTGGCGGCGCAGGACGATTGCAGCGATGCCGTCGCGCTCCTCGGCCAGGTCCTCTGCGACGCGGTGGCTGGACGCGTTCCGCTGTCGATCGATCGCGATCGCCTGCTCGCTGCCGCGGACGCGACCACGAACGCCATCCGCTGGCTGACCGTGAACGCCGATGCCCGGATGCTGGTCGAACAGGCGCTGGCCGAGCTCGTTACGTAACCGGTTACAAAAAAGCCGGCCCCGCTTTTGGCGGGGCCGGCGAAATCTACTGGATTGAGTGGGTGCGAACGCTCGGGTGGCGAGAGTTGCTGGGATCGGTAAGATTCAAAGAAGAATTCAAGCGGTAAAACTGGAGGCGGGCTGTATTTCAGAAAGCTAATCCGCCCCCACGTCATCCAGTAAAGGTTTAACTTTTCAACGACGCGGTGGATTATCGCACGACCTTGTGAAACTTTTCACCACGTAACAACAACGTGACAACCTGCTGAACTGCTGAGAGATAACCAACATTTTCGGAACGGCTGTAAGGCTACTACAGAACGACCGTTCGGTCAATTCTACGTACGAACTCTCCTGCAGGTTTCGGTATCGCTGAACGAGTATGCCGATCCGGTGCCGAGTCCTGCGCTCGGGTACACTCGCGCGCCTATGCCCCGCAAAAAACGCGTCGTCGGAACGGCGGGCCACATTGATCACGGCAAGACCGCGCTCGTCCGCGCCCTGACCGGTATCGACACCGATCGGCTCCCCGAGGAGAAAAAGCGCGGGATTACCATCGACCTCGGCTTTGCCAGCTGGTTCACCGACAGCTACCAGATCGGCTTCATCGACGTCCCCGGCCACGAACGCTTCGTCAAGAACATGCTGGCCGGCGTCGGCGGCATCGACAGCGCGCTGCTCGTCGTGGCCGCCGACGAATCGATCAAGCCGCAGACCCGCGAGCACTTCGCCATCTGCCGCCTGCTCGACATCAAGACCGGCGTCGTAGCGATCACGAAGCGCGACCTGGTCGACGACGACATCATCGACCTGGTCCGCCTCGAAATCGAAGAGCTCGTGGCGGGCAGTTTCCTCGCCGGCAAACCGATTGTCCCGGTCAGCAGCGTCACTGGCGCAGGCCTCGATGACCTCCGCCGCGCGCTCATCGCCTCGGTCGCCGAAGTCGAAGACCGCGATGCCGCCACGCGCGTGTTCCGCCTGCCGATCGACCGCGTTTTCACGATGAAGGGATTCGGCTCGGTGATCACCGGCACGACCTACGCGGGCCGTCTGAACATCGACACCGATATCGAAGTCCTCCCCGGCGGCAAGCGCAGCCGCGCACGCAACATTCAGGTTCACAGCGAAGCGCGCGATTTCGCCTCGGCGGGCGAACGCACGTCCGTCAATCTGCCGGATATCGATCTCGAACAACTTCATCGCGGCCAGCAACTCGTCACGCCGAACACGCTGCGAACCTCGCAAGTGATCACCGCTCGCCTCGATCTGCTGCCCGATGCGAAACCGCTGAAGGAACAGACGCGCATCCGCTTCCACCACCTCTCCGCCGAGCTCCTCGGCAGCATCCGTTTCGTCGATCAGACGGCGGAGATGAAGCCGGGGACCTCCGCGTACATCCAGGTCCGGCTCGAATCGCCCGTGGTTGCGGTGGCCGGCGACCGCTTCGTCATCCGCCGCTACTCGCCCGCACTCACCGTCGGTGGCGGTGTGATCGTCAACGCACATCTGCCCAAACTCAGCCGCAATACGCGCGGCGAACTGCTCGACACTCTCTCCTCGGGCACGCTGCACGAACGCGTCGCGCTGATGACGAAGATGGAAGGCTTGCGCGGGCTCACCATGCACGAGGTGCAGGCGCGCACCGGCATCCGCATCGAGACGCTGGCGAAGGAGCTCAAGAACGTACCGCACCTCGCCGACAGCGGCGAACGTCGCTGGATCCATCACGACGTCCTCATCGATTTTCGCCGCAAGTCGATGGAGTTTCTGCGCGCCTACTTCGAAGAAAACCGCATGGCGCTCAACGTCCCGAAGAGCGAGTTCGTGCAGAAGCTCCTTCCGCGCAACGCCGACGGCGCGATGATCAACTTCCTCCTGCAGGATCTCGCGCGCGAAAAGATCGTGGCCATCGCCGGCGACGCGCTCGACATCCCCGGCCGCTCGAAGACCCTCGGCGGCGCGGAAGGCGAACTGGCCCGCATGATCGAGTCGCGCTTCGCCGAAGCCGGCCTCGCCCCGCCGCCCGTTTCAGAGCTGATCAACGAGCGGACGCAGAAAGCGCGCGTGATCGAAGGGGTGATCGGCTTCCTCGTCAAACAGGGAGCGCTGGTCCGCCTCGCGGAAGGTATCTACGTCCATCGCGACGCCCTCGCCGCCGCCCGCGAGCGCATCAGCGAGCGCCGCGGCGACATGATCGACGTCGGCCACTTCAAAGAGTACTTCGGCCTCTCGCGCAAAATCGCCATCCCGCTTCTGGAGTGGATGGATCGAGAAGGCGTGACGAAGCGGGTGGGGGATTCGCGGAGGGTGCTGTAGGAACCGATTGAACCACAGAGACACAAAGGACACTGAGGGCCTCTCTGTGATCTTTGTGCCTCTGTGGTGAAAGCCTTCTTAATGGCTCTGCGCGGACTTCTTGCCGCTCACCGTCAGCAGCGCAGCCGGAACATCGCGCTGTTCGATTTTCACCACCACGTTGTCGACCACCAGCTTCTTGTTCTCGTACGGCAGCTCTGCGTGGTCAGCCAGCGGAAAGCCCTGCACTTCCAGGAGGGCTTCGTCGGCGGCGCGAGTGATGCCGGCGATTGGAGACGAGGCGGGCTCGGTCGCTTGCAGCATCGCGAAGAGGCCGCGTGGGATGAGCGGATGCGATCCGATCCACAGCTCGCGTTGGTACGCGCCGAGGCGGATAACCGATTGTTTGGTGACGACGCCTTGCAACGTTTTCTGCGCGTTCGTCACGGCGAACTGCGCGCGCGGCAATCCATCCGGGACGGGACGCGCGACGGCGGCGCGGCGTGCAGCGATCGCATCGGCGAACGATTGGACGCGGACCGTATGCGCGATGTCGTCCACGTACGTCACCTGCTTCTGCGCGAAGTCGAAGAGGCGCCATTGGTCGGCTTCGTCGGTGCTGCGGGCGCGGTTGTTGGCGATGACGATCTCGTGCGCGTAGGTCTTGTTCGCAGGCTGAATCGTGGTCTGGATCGTGATGACCGTCGCGTGGATCGTCGGTTCGTTTTTCTTTGCAGCCTGCGGCGGCGCGGGAGGTTTGTTGCAGGCCCCAATGAAAGCGACGATGAGGAGGGCGAGCGCGAGCAGTAACCGGGACAGCCTCACTCTTCACTCCTTCGCGTCGTACCAACTCCGGCCGTAGTGCGCATCCACTTGCAGCGGCACGGCCAGCGGGAAAATGTTCTCCATCGTCTCTTTCACGATTCCCGCCACGTCCTCGGCGCGCGACTCGGAGACCTCGATCACGATTTCGTCGTGGACGGTGAGCAGCATCGCCGCTTTGCCCTCCAGGCGCTTGTCGAGCGCGATCATGGCCAGCTTGAGAATGTCGGCAGCCGTCCCCTGGATAGGCGCGTTCGTGGCCATCCGCTCGGCGTTGCCACGCACCGTGAACGACTTGTTGTGGATCTCCGGGATGTAGCGCACGCGGCCGAACAGAGTGGTCACTTTGCCGCTGCGGCGCGCTTCTTCCAGCGTGCGATCGAGGTACTCCTGGATCTTTGGATAGCGCGCGAAGTAGGCGTCGATGAAATCCTTCGCCTGGCCGGTCGGGATATTCAGCTCGTTCGACAGCCGGAACGCCGACATGCCGTACAACACGCCGAAGTTGATCGTCTTCGCGGCGCGGCGCTGATCGTGCGTCAGCTCATCCTCGGCGACATTGAACATCTTCGAAGCCGTGGCGCGATGGATGTCTGCGCCGCGCTGGAACGTCTCGATCAGCTCCGCGTCCTGCGAGATGTGCGCGAGGATGCGCAACTCGACCTGCGAGTAGTCCGCCGCGAGCAGCACATTGCCTTCGTCGGCGATGAAGGCCTTGCGGATCTCGCGTCCAAGCTCCGTGCGGATGGGGATGTTCTGCAGGTTCGGATCGGACGACGACAGCCGACCCGTCGCCGCGACTGCCTGATTGAACGACGTGTGAACGCGGCCATCTTTGGCCACGAGCTGGGGCAAAGAATCGATGTATGTCGACTTCAGCTTGTGCAGTTCGCGATGCAGCAGGATCAGACGCGGCACCGCGAAACCGTGGCCGGCCAACTCCTGCAACACCTCGACGTTTGTCGAATACGCCTTCGTCCCCTTGGTCTTCTTGAGAACGGGATACTGCAACTTTTCGAACAGGATGTGCGCGAGCTGCTGCGGCGAGTTGATGTTGAAATCCGTCCCGGCCTCGGCGTAAATCTCTTTCTCCAGCTGCGCCAGTTGCAGCGCCATCTTCGCGGACATCTCGTGCAGCAGCGCCACGTCGATGCGGATGCCGCGCGCTTCCATCCGCTCCAGCACGGGGATGAGCGGCAGCTCGATGCGATCGTAGATGTCGACGAGCGCGGGATCGCGTTGCAACTCCGCCGTCAGCATCTCCTTCAGCGCGACGGTGACGTCAGACTTTTCGCCGAGGTATTGCTGATAGGGAGAGAGGGCGGTGGCGCCGATTTCGTGATCGAGCGCGAAGAGCGGCGCGGTCTTCGCGACTTCCTTTCGCGACGCGACATCGCGCTTCAGCCAGTCGCGCGCAACGTTGTTGAAGGCGTGGCTCGGCAGACCGGGATTGTTCACGTACGACATGATCATCGTGTCGGAGAAGCGTGCCGGAAGCGGCCAGCCGTTTGCGGCGAGGCGTCGCAACTGCAACTTGATGTCGTGCGCCACGAAGAGGAGATCGGATCGCAGGAGCGACTGCAATGCTTCGCGAAGTTCGGGAGTACCGCCGAGCGAATCGGCGATCGGAACGATGAGCGATTCCGCCTGCTTCACCGATAGCGATGCCGCGAACAGTTCGTCGTGGCCTTCCGGCGTGGTCGATTCGAACCAGATCGCAACTTCCGATGCGCCGCCGACGAGATCGCGCACGTCGTCCGCACTCGCCGCAATCCGGTAATCCACTTCGACCGGCGGCGCCTCGGGGAGAAACTCCTGCATCAGCGACGCGAACTCGAGCCGTGAGAAGACGTCGTGCAGTTTGGCGCGATCGGGCTCCTGCCGCTTCAGCGTTTCGAAATCGATGCTCTCGGTGGGAAGGTCACACTTGATCCGGGCCAGTTCGCGCGAGATGAACGCCTTGTCGCGATTCTCTTCGAGCTTTTTGCGCTGCGCCGGCTTGAGCTTGTCGAGGTTCTCGTAAACGCCTTCGAGCGATCCGTATTCGGAGATCAGCGCCTTCGCGCCCTTCTCACCGATGCCGGGAACGCCGGGGATGTTGTCGATGGCATCGCCCCAGATGGCCATGACGTCGACGACCTTTTCGGGCGGCAGGCCGAAGGTTTCCTCGACGCCTTTCGCGTCGTAGAGCACTTCGCGGCCGGTGTGAAAAAGCTTGATACCGTCGCCGACGAGCTGGAAAAAATCTTTGTCCGAGGTGGCAAGGACGACGTCATAACCGCGCTCTTTTGCGACGCAGGCGAGCGTACCGAGGAGGTCGTCCGCTTCCCAATCCTCGACGCCGATGACCGGGATGCGGAAACCTTCCAGCACCTCATTGACGAGTGGCAACTGAATGGCCAGATCGTCAGGCATCGGCCGGCGATCTTTTTTGTAATCGGCGAACGCCTCGTGGCGCGTTGTGGCGCGGCCGATATCGAAAGCGACGGCGATGCAGTCCGGCTCGAAATCCTTCAGCAGCTTCTTCAAGGTCTGCGTGAAACCGTAGACCGCGTTCGTGGCCAGACCGGAGGAGTTGGTGAGGTTGCGAATCGCGAAGTACGAGCGGTAGACGTTGTTGGAGCCGTCGATCAGAAAAAGGCTGGGACGTTTCGCCATGGGCGGCGCGGATTATAGGCGCGCGCTTTCATTAAGAGGCCGGAGCGCTGGCGTCCTCGCCGGCTGGCCCGGTGGCGTCTCGCCGCTGAACCGCCAAACCCTCCAATGTCGCTGGTAACAGAACGCCTGCGCAAGCCTCCCATTCGGCAGCGAGGACGCAGCCGGGCCAGCCGGCGAGACGCCAGCGTTCCGGCCGCAAGAGGCAAGCGCTTAAGTGGCTGTCGTCTCGACGTACGGCGCGAGCTTGTCGCGAACGGCGTCGGGCACCGAGGTCGGCTTGAACTCGCCGCGCTTCACTGCCACCAGCACGTACTTGCCAGTGGCGACGACGACGTCCTTGTCCTCGCTGCGGCGCACTTCGAAGTTGAGGTGGATCGAGCTTGCTCCGATCTTTCCGAAATACGCATCGACGATCAGCAATTCGTCGAGCGTGACCGGATGAAAGAAGTCGCACTCGACGTGGACGCGCGGAAGCCAGAGTCCGAGGTCATCGAAGAGCGTGCGATACGGCAGGCCGCACGAGCGAAACAGCTCGACCTCGGCCAGCCCGAAGAATCGCAAGTACGCCTGATAGTTGATGATGCCGGCGGCGTCGATGTCTTCCCAGCGGACGTACTCGGAAACGAAAAAGCGCATGGCCTTAGAATTCGCGAACGATGAAAGACCGTATCACGGCTGTTGTTCTCTTCCTTCTCGCCACCGCGGCGTTCGCTGCTGACGCGCCGCCGAAAGTTGTCGCGCTTCGTGCCGCGCGGATGATCGATGGCCGCGGCGGTGCGGTCGTATCGCCGGCCGTGATCGTGATCCGAGGCAACAGGATCGATTCGATCGGCGGCGCCGTTCCCGCCGACGCTCAGGTCATCGACCTCGGCGACATGACGCTGCTACCCGGCCTGATCGACGCGCATGTGCACACACTGCTGCAGGGCGACATCACCTCCGAGGATTACGACACGCAGCTCTTCAAGGAGTCGCTGGCGTATCGCGCGTTGCGAGCCAGCAAGGCGGTAAAGATCGCGCTCGGCAATGGCTTCACGACGGTTCGCGATCTCGAGACCGAGGGCGCGATGTACACGGATGTCGACGTGAAGCGCGCCATCAACAACGGCGTGATCGACGGACCGCGCATGGTGGTCTCGACGCGCGCGTTGTCGGTGACCGGCGGCTACGGCCCGAGCGGCTATTCGCCCGAAGTTACGTATCCGATGGGAGTACAAATCGTCGACGGCGTCGATCAGGCGCGGAAAGCGGTGCGCGAGCAGATCGCGCATGGCGCCGACTGGATCAAGGTCTACGCGGACCGTTCGTACTTCGTCGCGAAGGATGGGACGCTGTCATCGACGCCGACGTTCAATGCCGAGGAGATGAAAGCGATCGTCGAGGAAGCGCACCGGCTGCGGCACAAGGTGGCGGCGCACGCGATGGCGCGGCCGGGAATCGAGAACGCGCTCAACGCCGGCGTCGACTCGATCGAGCACGGCATCTCGATTCCGGACGATCTGCTCGACATGATGGTCGCCAAGGGTGTCTACCTCTGCCCGACGCTGAGCGTGACCGACTACGTCGCGGCCGGACGCGGCGGGATCTGGCTGAAGATCCCGGCCTTTCATCGCGACAGTTTTTCGCGCGCGCTGAAACGCGGCGTGAAGATCGCGTTCGGAACCGACGCCGGCGGCTTCGCCTGGGACGCGTTCAACGAGGCGAAGGAGTTTTCGTACGAGACGAAGTTCGGGATGACGCCGATGCAGGCCATCCAGACCGCCACGCGCAATGCCGCCGATCTCCTCGACATGTCCGACCGCATCGGCACGATCGAAACGGGCAAGTTCGCGGATATCGTCGCGGTGCCGGGCAATCCGCTGAACGACATCACGGCGATGGAGCGGGTCGGCTTCGTGATGAAGGACGGGAACGTTTATAAGCGGCCGTGAAGCAGTGGATTAGTCGATTAGTGGATTAGTAGATTAGGGGGATTCAACTCAGGTCCCCTTGGTCTCTTCGCGTATTGCGTTGAAATCCCTCTGATCTACTAATCCACTAATCTACTAATCTACTGTTCGTGTCCAACCTTCTCGTCGTCGACGTCGGCAACACGAACATCGTGCTCGGCGTCTTTCGCGGCAATGCGCTGGTGAGCTCGTGGCGGCTGGCTACGGCGCGCGAACGGACTTCCGACGAATACGGGATCCTGGCGCGGCAGCTCATCGGCGAGGCGTTTTCGGATGCATTCGAAGGGGCGATCGTTTCGTCCGTCGTCCCGCCGCTGAATCATTCGATCGCGTCGATGATCCGGAAGTTTTTCGGGATGGAAGCGCTCTTCGTCGAGCCGGGCGTGAAGACCGGGATCGCCATTCACACCGACAATCCTGCCGAGGTTGGCGCAGACCGCATTGTCAACTGCGTGGCCGCGCATGCCGAGTACGGCGGACCCGCGATCATCGTCGACTTCGGAACGGCGACGACGTTCGATGTGGTAACGCACGATGCGCGCTACATCGGCGGCGTGATCGCGCCGGGCCTGACGATTTCTGCCGAAGCGCTGTTCGCGCGCGCGGCGCGGCTGCCACGCGTAGACATTCGCCGGCCGGAGTCTGTGATCGGCACGAACACGATCGTGAACATGCAGTCCGGCGTCTACTTCGGCTACCTCGGCCTGGTCGACGGCATCCTCGGCCGGATGAAACGCGAGGTGCCGGACGTGCGCGCGGTGGTGGCCACCGGCGGCCTGGCATCGCTGCTCGCGCCCGATTCGGAACACATCGAATACGTGGACGACGACCTGACGCTGAAGGGCTTGAAGATCGTCTATGAGCGAAACCACGCGCCGCGGCGGGGACGAAAGTGAGTTGTCCTGTCATCCTGAGCCGCCGGAGCGACGGAGGCGAAGCCGCAGTCGCGCAGGACGGTCGAAGGACCCCCAACCTGTTAACCCGGAAGGGCGGCGGCGTTTCGCGATGCAAGCACTCACGGGGTCCTTCGACCGTCCTCCGCGACTCCGCCTTCGGCTACATCGCTCCGGCGGCTCAGGGTGACAGGCAGATCATCGGCGTCATTGCCGCCCTCCTCTTTGTCGCAAGCACAGCATTCGCCGGTTCTCAGGTCACCGCCACCCACGCAGCCCTCGCCACTTCATCGCCCGCCGCGACGCAGATCGGATTGCGCGTGCTGCGCGACGGTGGCAATGCGATCGACGCCGCGGTCGCAGTTTCATTCGCGCTGTCGGTGCTCGAGCCGAAATTGACGGGCCTCGGCGGCGGCGGATTCCTGACGTACTACGACGCCGAAACCGGCGGTGTCTGGACGCTCGATTTCCGTGAAGCCGCGCCGGCGGCGGCGAAACGTCCGGCAAGCGGTCCATTCACCGGCGCGCAGGCGGCGGCGGTGCCGGGATTCGTGGCCGGACTCGGCGCGATGCACGAACGGTTTGGATCGCGATCATGGCGCGAACTCGTCGCACCCGCGCAGCGTCTCGCGAAAGACGACCTTGCGAAAACGCTGCAGCGCCTCGGCGAACAGGGTGCGCACGATTTTTACGACGGCGAGATTGCGAACAAGCTCGTGGAGGCGGTTCACTTCTCGTTTCGCGATCTGCGCGATTACAAAGCGATCTGGCGCGCTCCCGTGCGGATCGCGTTTCGCGGCGCGGACATTTACACCGTCGCACCGCCGGCCGCGGGCGGACTCGTGATCGGCGAGATTCTGAAAATCGTCAGCGGCCTCGATCTTTCGCGACCGAACTACATCCACCTGCTCGCCGAAGCGGAGCGGCGCGCGGCCATCGATCGCGATAAGTTTCTCGCCGACCCATCCGCGAACCGCGTGCCGCTGCGCGATCTGCTCTCCGATGACCGCGCCGCGCTCTGGCGCGCATCGATCGATCCGAATCGCGTCACGCCGACCGTCGCGCTCGCGGAGCCAGGCGCGGTGGCGACGCCGCCATCGCACACGACGCATGTCTCGATTGCCGACGCGCACGGCAACGTGGTTTCGCTGACGACCTCCGCCGGCAACGAAGCTGGCAACGGCTTCCCGGTTCCCGCCCTCGGCTTCTCGTTGAACGATTCGATGAACGACTTCAGCAGTTCGACGGCGTCGACCAACTCGCTGGCGGCCGGAAACCGACCAGCCTCGCCGCTGTCGCCGGTGATCGTCCTGCGCGGCGGCAAACCGCTGCTCGCCATCGGAACGCCGGGCGGCGTGACGATTCCGACGACGATCGCGCAGATCCTGCTCGATGTGCTGGTCTTCAATCGCGCCCCCGCCGACGCCGTCGCCGCGCCGCGCTATTCGCAGCAGGCGGTACCCGAGGAGGTCGCCTACGAGCAGGCGCGCACGCCGCAGCCTGTCATCGATGGATTGCTTGCAACCGGCCACGGCGTCCGCGCCCGCGACGTCATCGGCGACGTGCAGGCCGTCTGGATCGACCGCGGAAAACTGCTGGCGATCTCCGACTCGCGCCACGGCGGCGCGGCTGGCGGATATTAGGGCATTTTCTATCGATGGGTAGGGAAATGGCGAAGCGCGGCCTCTCTTACTTAGAGAGGAGTGATTATGAGAATTGTCCGTGGTCTT
>JAFAOU010000241.1 GCA_019247495.1 Acidobacteriota bacterium | reverse complement strand
ATCGCCTGGCATTCGCTGCCGATCCGGCATGGGATGACGGTCGGCGAACTGGCACGGATGTTCAACGACGAGCGGCACATCGGAGCGGACCTCGCCGTGATCCCGCTGACGCGCTGGCGGCGCGAGCTGTGGATGGACGACGCGGGACTGCCGTGGATCAACACCTCGCCGAACATGCGCAGCGTGACCGAGGCGGGGCTGTATCCCGGCATCGGCATCCTCGAGTTCGCGCTGTCGGTGGGACGCGGAACGGAGACGCCGTTCGAAATCGTTGGCGCGCCGTACATCGACGGTACGGCGCTGGCGCGCGAGCTGACGGCGATGTCGCTGCCGGGGATCCGCTTCGAGGCGACGTCGTTCACGCCGTCGTCGAGCAACTTCGCGAAGCAGCAATGCGGCGGCGTGCGGATGACGATCACCGACCGGCGCACGCTGCGGCCGGTGGCGATGGGGATCGCCATCGCCCTTGTGTTGCACCGGCTCTATCCGAACGACTTCGCGCTCGACAAGCTCGGGCCGCTGCTGCGCGATCCGGCCACGCTGGACGCGATTCGTGCGGGCAAGCCGCTGGCGGAGATCGTGTCGATGTGGCGCGAAGATGAGGCGGCGTTCGCGACGCGGCGGGCGAAGTATCTGCTTTACTAGATGCTTAGAACCACAGAGACACAGAGGACACAGAGAATCTCTCTGTGCCTCTGTGGTTAAAAAGTCTTTAGTGCTTTACCGATCGATGTTTCGGCGGCGCGTTCTGCCAGGAGAAACCGTTGTGCAGCGTGGCGCTTGTCGCACCGACGGTGACCACGACATCGTCCGTTCCGGCCGCGTGGACTGCGAACGTCGCGTGGATCGTGACCGGGTCGATCACTTGAACGTTGGTCGCTGCGACTCCGACAACCGTCACGGACGTCGACGCGGACGAAAAGCCGGCGCCGTAGATCGTGACCGCTGTTGCCGCCGCGCCGGCAGCGCCTGCCGGCAAGGCCGTATTCGGCGTGATGCTGATGACTGCCAGCGCCGGCACGGTGTACGTGAACGCGCCGGTGGCAGTGCCTTTCAAGGAATCAGGATTCGTGACGGAAACGTCGACGGCCAGTGTCGATGAAACCGGACCGAGCGGCGTGCGCGCGGTGATCGACGTCGCGCTGACCACGGTCACATCGGTGGCCGGCAACGCGCCGAAGGTGACCGTCGCGCCGCTCTGGAAATTCGTTCCGGTGATCGTGACCGGCGTTCCCCCCGAGGTCGGTCCGGTGTTGGGCGAAACGCTGGCCACCGTCGGTGCTGGCAGCACGTAGGTGAAGCTTTGCGGGAGCGTGGCCGACTGGCCGTCGCTGTTCGTGACGACGACGTCCACTTTGCCGGCCGCGTGCGCCGGCGCGGTGGCCGTGATCGAGGTCGAGGTCACCGAGACATTCGTCGCTGCAACGCCGCCGAACTTCACGGTTGCGTTGGTCAGGAAGCCCGTCCCGGCGATCGTGACCACCGTGCCGCCGGCGATGCTGCCGCTGGTCGGCAGGATGCTGGCAATCGTCGGCGCCGGATTCTGCACCGCATTCACCTTCATCGTTCCGAACATGCTGCTGTGGCCCGTGCCGCAATCGGGGATGTTGCAGACGAACGCGAAGGTCCCCGCGGTTGTGGCGGTGAATTGAAACGTCTCTGTCCCTCCGCGCGCGCAGTTAAGGCCGTTTTCGATGTAGCTCTCCATCAGAATTCCGTGACCCACCGTCGAGCCGTCCTTCGACGGAACCGTGAGCGTGATGTTGACGACGTCGCCCTGATTGACGGTGAACGGCGTCGGCGAGATCGTGAACGAAAAACTCTGTGCGGTGATGGTGAAGCTCTTCGTGGCCGCTTCGCCGACGCTGTCGGGCTGCGGGATGACCGGCCCGTGGATCGACCTGGTCGCCAGCATCTCGCGCAGATGCGCCAGATGCTCCGCCTGCGCGGACGGCGAAAGCTCCATCACGTGGTCAGGCATTTCCATTGGGGTTTGTGCTGCCGCCGCGGTCGCAAGACCCAGAATCGCTGCAACCGCAAGAATCGCTCTCCGCATCAAGTTCTCCCTGAATCGAGTTTTTACAAGCAAAGGCTTGAACAATAACTGATTCGACCGCGCGGACAGCGGCTTTGTTTACAACTTAACAATGATGTTGCGGCGATGGAGCAGCCAGAGGATCGCCAGCCAGAAGGCGACGAAGGCCAGCCCCCACAGCAGAGAGGCGAACTTGTCCGGAAAGTACGGCGCGAAGAAGGCGTCGAAGCTGGCCTGGTGCAGCGAGGTCTTCTTCCCGTCGATGGTTATCTTGAACAGCGAGTCGATGCAGCGGCCCATGATCCCCGAGCCGACGAACGCCACCAGCGGGTTGACGCCATAGACGACGAACGGCCGCGCCCAGCCGCGGACCTGATGCACGTCCAAAATCCAGAGGCAGGTCGCGAGCACGACACAGGCAAAGCCGGCGGTGAAAACGACGTAGCTCGACGTCCAGAGATTTTTGTTGATCGGAAAGACCCAGCTCCACAACTCGCCGGCGACCATGCCCAGGCAGCCGGCGCCGAAAAGACCGGCGATGCGCTCCATTAGCGGGCGGCGTTTATCGGTCAGCCAGCGGCCGGCGAAGATGCCGAGCATCGCCGTTGCGACCGCGGGAATCGTCGACAGAGGTCCTTCCGGGTCCCACGTCTTCGTCGATGCCCAGATGTGGTTCGTGCCGAGGATCAGGCGATCGCTCCAGGCGGCGAGCGTGTGCTCCGGCTGATCGAGCAGGAAGTAGCCGATCGTGCCTGTGCCGGGAACCGGGACGAGCGTCATCACGAACCAGTAGCCGAGGAGGAGCGTGACGATGATCGCGATCTGTTGTTTGACCGTTGTTCGTAAGGTCAGCAACCCGGCGGCGATGTACGCAAAACCGATCCGTTGCAGCACGCCCATGAATCGCAAATGCTGCGCGCGCCAGAGCACCCGCTGCAGAAACGTCGGATCGGGAATCCCGGCCATCTTCCCCCACCAGAAAAAGGGGAAAGCGTTCAGCAGCAGACCGGCCAGCACGATCAGCAGGCCGCGCCGGATGATCGTCATCGTGAGCGTGTTCGGATCGCGCCGGCTCAACGACAGATGCGTGGTCACGCCGACGATGAACAGGAAGAAGGGGAAGATGAGATCGGTCGGCGTCCACCCGTTCCACGGGGCGTGTTCGAGCGGCGGATAGATCGCGCCCCAGCTGCCCGGGTTGTTGACGAGCAGCATCCCGGCGATGGTGATGCCGCGAAACACATCGAGCGCCATGAGCCGCTCCGAGGCCGGAGGCGGCGGTGCGACCGTGGACATTGCGGCGTAGGGTAGCAGGGGTGTGGGTGTGGGTGTGGGCGTGTACGCGGGAGATCGAATGTTGAATGTTGAATGCTCAATGTTGAATGAGGAGGCCGGCCCCGCACTTCCCGCCGCGTTTCTTCCATTCAACATTCAACATTCAACATTGAACATTCAACATTGCTCTCCCCCACACTCCATAACCTTGATAATCATCTTGTGCGACGCCTGGCCTCCCTCTTCGTAATTCTCGCCGCGTGCGCCTCCGCGCCGCCGCCGACTTCACCCTACACGCTCATCCTCGGCATCGCGCAGGACGGCGGCTATCCGCAGGCCGGCTGCAACCGTCCCGACTGCATCGCGGCGTGGCGCAATCCGAAACTGCGTCAGCGCGTGGCCTCGCTCGCGATCGTCGATCCGCAATCGGCCCAGCGCTGGGTCATCGACGCCACTCCCGACTTTCCATCACAACTGGCGACGCTCGACGACGCCGCGCCCCGAGGCACCGCGCTCCTCGACGGCATCCTCCTCACCCACGCCCACATCGGTCACTACCTCGGGCTCGCCCACCTCGGCCGCGAAGTCCTCGGCGCGCACTCGATCAAGGTCTACGCAATGCCGCGGATGCGCGAGTTTCTCCAGCACAACGGGCCGTGGGACCAGCTCGTTCGTTTGAAAAATATCGAGATCGTGCCGATCGAGGATGCCGTTCCCTTCGCGCTGAACGAGCGGATCACGGTGACGCCGCTGCGCGTCCCGCATCGTGACGAATACTCGGAGACGGTCGGCTTCATCGTCCGAGGCCCGTCGCGATCGATCCTCTGGCTGCCTGATATCGATAAGTGGGAAAAGTGGACGACGCCTCTGGAGTCGGTCCTCGCGCAAGTCGACGTCGCCTACATCGACGGCACGTTCTACGACGCGACGGAGTTGCCGGGACGCGACTTGAGCGAAATCCCGCATCCGCTGATGACCGAGACGCTGACGCGCCTCGCAAATTCACCGCTGCTGGCGAAAGTGCGCTTCATCCACCTCAACCAATCGAATCCGCTGTTGCGCGAACGACGGGCCGGTGTCGTCATCGCGAAGGATGGGGAACGTAGAGGATTGTGATCCGCAGATGAACGCAGATGGACACAGATTTGATCTGCGTTATCTGCGCCATCTGCGGATCGGTCCTGTCGCTACCTCATCTTCATCAATGCTCCCGCGCCGAGGATGGCGGCGAGGAGCATCAGCGCCCATGTGGAGAGCGCGGGGACATCGGTCGCAGGCGCTGTCACCGGCGGCGCGGTGAACGTGCTGTTGCCGGAGTTCGGATCGGAGGTCGCGCTCGAGACGCCTGCACTGTTGTTGATTGGGCCGGTCGTTCCCGGTGCGGCGGTCGTGACGATCGTGAATGTTCCGGTGGCGCCGTTGACGAAGGAAGACGCGGTGCAGGTAATCGTGCCCGACGTTCCAACCGGCGGCGTGGTGCAAGTGAAACCGGGAGGCGCTGTAATCGACTGGAACAGCAGCGACGGCGGCAGCGTGTCGGTGAAGACGACACCCGTGGCCGTGCTCGGGCCGCCGTTGGTCAGGCCGAACGTGTAGGTGATGAACGCTCCGCTCGTTCCGGAGCCGCCGCTCAGGGCGAGATCCGCAGAGCCGGCGGTGAAGGACGACGTCTGCGAGTTGTTGCCCGGCGTCGGATCGGAAGGCGTACCCGTTACCGAGGCCGTGTTCGCGATCGCGCCGTTGGCGTTCGAGACCGAGGTCACGTTCAGCGTGAACGTGGCCGTCGCGCCGTTCGCGAGCGACGATCCGGTGCAGCTGATCGTGCCGGTCGTACCGACGGTTGGCGTTGTGCAGACGTAGCCGGCCGGCGCGCTGATCGACTGGAACAGCAGCGTCGCGGGGAGCGTGTCGGTCATCGTCACCGAGGTGGCGGTGTCGGGACCGTGGTTGGTCAGGACGATCGTGTAGACGACGGCGGCGCCGGGGGCGGCGTTCGTCGTCGGCGTCGATTTCGTGATGCCGAGGTCCGCGGTGGGGAGCGGCGTGATGGTGGTGGTGGCCGTGGCGCTGTTGTTGGCCGGAACGCTGTCGGCGGCGTCGCTGCTGCCGGCGATCGTGTTGGAGATGGAGCCG
Organism: Acidobacteriota bacterium; assembly: GCA_019247495.1. GTDB lineage: Bacteria > Acidobacteriota > Thermoanaerobaculia > Gp7-AA8 > Gp7-AA8 > JADGNZ01. The sequence goes on along the minus strand of JAFAOU010000241.1, from coordinate 30,043 downwards.
GAGACAGCGGTCACATTCACGACGACCGTGAACGATGCGGAGCCAGCGTTCGCCAGCGACGCGATCGAGCAGTTGATGACGCCGGTGCCGCCGATCGCGGGCGTCGTGCAGCTCCAGCCGCCGGGCGAGACGAGCGACTGGAAGGTGACGCCGGAGCCGATCGACTCCGTGATGTGGGCGTTCGCGGCGGCGTCGGGACCGTTGTTGGTGATGGTTTGCGTGTAGGTGATCGTTCCGCCGGAGTTGACCGGATCGGGCGCGTCGCTGTTGGTCACGGCGAGGTTGGCCTGCGGCACAACGTACGACGTCGTCACAACCACGCTGTTGTTGGCGTTGTTCGGATCGGAGGCGGAGCTGTTGACGTTGAAGTTCTGGCTGATGGTCTGATTGGAGTTCCCGAACTGCGAGAAGGCCGCTTTCAGGACGATGGTGAAGTTGGCGGTCGTCGGAGCCGCCATCGTTGACGCAGTACAACTGAAGGACGTCCCGCCATTGACTGCCGGCGGCGTGCAGCTCCATCCCGCGGGTGCGCTGATCGACTGGAACAGCAGCGTGTTGTTCAGCGGGACGTTGAGGATTACGTTCGATCCCGTGTCCGGGCCGGAGTTCGTGACCGCGACGCTGTAGGTGATGTTGCCGTCCGCGTTCACCGGATCGGGCGCGTCGGTGGCGGTAACGCTCAGGTCGACGCTCGGCGTCACATACGCCGTCGAGACATTGGCCGTGTTGTTGCCGTTGACCGGATCGGACCAGTCACTGCTGACGACGAACACCTGATTGATGGTCTGGCTGGAGTTTCCATACTGCGCCTGGGCCGCCTTGAGCACGATCGTGAAGACCGAAGTCGACGGCGTGGCCAGGTTCGCGGCGGTGCAGGTGAAGGCGCCGCCCTGGCCGGCCGAAAGAGCCGGACAGGTCCAGCCGGACGGGATGCTGATCGACTGAAACTTCAGCGTGTTGTTCACCGCGCTCATCTGCGCATTGGTGGTCGCATCGGGACCGGCGTTCGTCACCGTGACGGTGTAGGTGATGTTGCCGTCGGGGAAGACCGGATCGGGCGAGTCCGTGGCCGTGATCTGCAGATCGGCGCTCGGCGGCACGTACGCGGTCGAGACGCTGGCGGTGTTGTTGCCGTTGACCGGATCGGACCAGTCATTGCTGACCACGAAGACCTCGTTGATGGTCTGGTTGAAGGGGCCATACTGCGCCTTCGCCGCCTTCAGCACGATCGTGAAGACGGAGGTCGACGGCGTAGCCAGCGTTGCCGCCGTGCAGGTGAAAGCGCCCCCCTGACCGGGGGAAAGAGCCGGACAGGTCCAGCCGGACGGCACGCTGATGGACTGGAACTGAAGAGTGTTGTTGACGGCGCTCATCGAGGCGTTTGTCGCGGCATCCGGGCCGGCGTTGACGACCGTGACGGTGTAGGTAATGTTGCCGTCCGGCGCGACCGGGTCGGGCGCATCGGTGGCGGTGACCTGCAGATCGGCGTGCGGCGCGACGTACGCCGTCTGCACCGTCACGGCGTTGTTGCCGTTGACCGGATCAGCCCAGTCGCTGCCGACCGTGAACAACTGATTGAGGGTCTGGTCGAAGACGCCGATCTGGCTCTTGGCCGCTTTGAGAACGACCGTGAAGGTCGACGTGGCCACGCCCATGGTTGCGGCGTGGCAGGTAAAGCCGCCGCCGTTTCCGACAGGAACGGCCGGGCACGTCCAGCCCGCGGGCACTGTGATCGACTGGAAGAGCAGCGTGTTGTTTCCGAACACGCTCATCGCTGCGTTCGTGGTCGCATCGGGTCCGGCGTTGGTGACGTTGACCGTGTAGGTGATGTTGCCGTCCGGCGCCACCGGATCGGGAGCATCGGTGGCCGTGACCTGCATGTCGGCATGCGGCGCGACGTACGACGTCGACACAGTGACGTTGTTGTTGGCGCTGTTCGGATCGGACTCGGTGGCGTTGACCGTGAACAGCTGGTTGATGGTCTGGTCGTTGATTCCGAACTGCGCTTTGCCCGCGTTCATCACGATGGTGAAGGTGTCGTTCGAGCCGGAGGCCAGCGTTGCCGCGGTGCAGGTGAAGGAGCCGCCGAAGCCGACCGCCTGCGCCGGACACGTCCATCCCGCCGGCACCGCCGTCGACTGCCACAGCAGCGTGCCGTTGTTGATGACGTTGAGGTGCGCCGTCGTGGCCGTGGCGGGACCGGCGTTCGTTACATGGATGGTGTAGGTGATGTTGCCGTCCGGCGCGACAGGATCGGGCGAATCCGTTGCCGTGATCCCCATGTCCGCGCCGACAATCGCGAACGAAGTAACGGGCAGGAAGGCAAGACACAACACGAGCAATGCGCGGCGGACGTTCATTGGATGGAAGCTCCTCTGTAGATAGGTCGCGCAAACGGAGGGGAAAGTCCCTCACGCTGAAGAAAAAGCTCTTCACCACAAAGACACAAAGGACACGAAGAAGATCTCTTTGTGCTCTTTGTGTCTTTGTGGTGAAAAGCCTTTTGTGTACCCTCCATCCAAATGTCCGAGGTCACGCAACTCCTGCGCGAGTGGAACGCCGGCGAGCCCGAGGCGCGCGACCGCCTCATGCGGCTCGTCTACGATCCCCTGCGCGCCATCGCCGAACGCCATTTCGGACGCGAACGCGAAGGGCACACCCTCCAGCCCACCGCGCTCGTGCACGAGCTGTACGTCCGCTTCGCCGACCAGCGCCACGTCGAATTCCGCGACCGCGTCCACTTCTTCGCCGTCGCCGCCACCGTCATGCGGCGCATCCTCGTCGATCACGCGCGGCGCAAGTGGAGTGACAAGCGCGGCGGCGGTGCGGCGCCGCTGGCCATCGAATTCGCGGTCGGCGTCTTCGAAGAGCAGAACTTCGACATCGTCGCCCTCGATCTCGCCCTCGACCGCCTCGCCGCGATTTTTCCGCAGCAGGCCCGCATCGTCGAGCTCCGTTTCTACGGCGGACTCACGCTCGACGAAACCGCCGAGGCGCTCGAAGTCTCGCCCGCCACCGTCAGCCGCGAATGGACGATGGCCCGCGCCTGGCTGCGCGGTGCGATGAACGCGTCATGACCGCGGAACCGCTCGACGCTGCATTCTGGGAGCGCGTGCGGACGCTGTTTCACGCTGCCGTCGATGCTTCATCCAGCCATCGCCAAACGCTGCTCGACGACTGCGGCGATCCGCATCTGCGCGGCGAGGTCGAGCGATTGCTCGAGCAGCACGACGCCTCGGCCGGATTTCTCGAACAATCCGTCTGGGATCTCGTCGACACCGCCGACGCCCGGTGGGAGCACGTCCTCATCGGTCCGTATCGCGTCGTCCGCCAGCTCGGGCACGGCGGCATGGGCACCGTCTTTCTGGCCTCGCGCGAAGATGCTGAGTTCGAACAGCGCGTGGCCATCAAGCTCGTTCGGCGCGGCGCCGGCGGCGAGTCGCTGCTGCAGCGCTTCCGCCAGGAGCGGCAGATTCTGGCCGCGCTCGATCATCCCAACATCGCCCGCCTGCTCGACGGCGGCACGACCTCCAGCGGCGTTCCGTACCTGGTCATGGAGTACGTCGAAGGGACGCCGATCGACGACTACTGCCGCGAGCACGACCTGCCGATCGACGCGCGGCTGCGGCTGTTCCTCCAGCTCTGCGACGCCGTGCAGTACGCGCATCGCGGATTGGTGATCCATCGCGACATCAAACCGGCGAACGTTCTCGTCACCGCCGACGGCGTTCCCAAACTCCTGGATTTCGGCATCGCCAAACTCACCTCGGCGCAGACCGACGCCACGATCACACGGTTGATGACGCCCGACTACGCCAGCCCCGAGCAGCTGGCCGGAAAACTCGTCACCACCGCCACCGATGTCTACTCCCTCGGCCTGCTGCTCTTCGAGCTGCTCACCGGCAAACGCCCGTTCGAAAAAGTCGTGCGCACCGGCGACACTGAGCCGCCGCGCGCCAGCAGCGTTTCGGGCCTGCGCGCGCTTCGCGGCGATCTTGATCGCATCCTCCTCGTCGCGCTCGATCCCGATCCGAACTGCCGCTACGCTTCGGTGGACAAATTCGCCGACGACGTCCGCCGCCACCTCGACGGGCATCCCGTCTCCGCGCGCGGCGCATCCCTCGGCTACCGCACAGCAAAGTTCGTCCGCCGCAACAAGCTCTTCGTCGCCGCGGCAGCCGTGACGGTGATCGTCGCGATCGTGGCGTTTCTCGCAGTCCTGCAGCAGAAGCGCATCGCCGAACGCCGTTTCGAGCAAGTCCGCTCGCTCGCACACGCAGTCGTCTTCGACCTCCACGACGCGATCGCGAAACTCCCCGGCTCGACCTCGGCGCGCGCACTCCTGGTCCGTCACGCGCTCGGCTACCTCGACGCTCTCGCAAAAGAATCAACGCGCAACACGCCGCTGCAGATGGAATTGGCCGGCGCCTACGAGCGCGTCGGCGACGTCCAGGGCATGCCCTACCGCGCCAACCTCGGCGACAGCGCCGGCGCGCTGGCCAGCTACCGCAAGGCGCTCGACATCGCCGAAGAAGTCCGGGCGCGCCAGCCAGAGAACGCCCAAACGCTGCTGCTCATCGCCGATCTCCACGACCGCACCGGCTGGATCGAGCAACGCGCGCTCCGCTTCCGCGATGCGCTCGCACATCACGAGGCCGCGCGAACGATTCGCGCATCGCTGCACGACGATCTCGCGCTCGCGCGGACGTGGGTGGCCATCGCCGACGCGCGCTATCAGTCAAACCATCCGGCGAATGCAGTGCGCGGCGCCTACGAAAACGCGGAGCAGATTCTCGCACGCGTTCCCGTCACTCCCGCCAATCGCAAAGACGTTCTGACGGAGCGAGGCCGCGTCCATCAACGCCTCGGCGCCTACTTCACGGGAGCGGTCGAGCGCGATCCCGCGCGTGCGCTGCAGCATCATCTGGCCGCCGAACGCGCGCTCGAAGAACGCGCCGCTCTCGATCCGAATGATGCAGTGGCCAAACGCAATTTCGCCGACCAACTGGTCATGACCGCGACGCTGCAGAACAGTGTCGACGACAGCGCCGGCGCGCTGGCCGGAACGTCACGCGCTCTTCCCATCCTGCGCGATCTCGCCACCGCCGACGCCGACAACATCGAAGCGCAGCACGACCTCGCCTTCGCCTACGCGCAGATCGCCCGCGCCAATCTTCTACTGCATCGCTGGCCCGAGGCGGCCGAAGCGGTCGATGCCGCGCTCGCGATCCATACCCATCTCATCGAACGTGATCCCAGCAACCGCGAAGACCGCCGCGACGTCGCCGTACTCCACGGATTGATGAGCGAGCTCCACACCGCGCGCGGCGACGCCGCAAACGCGAAGCGCTACGCGGCAATGGCGCGGTCGGAGCTGGCGTCGTTGAAGTGATGGCGCTGCGTTGTTTCGTTGCGATTTCACACGACGCCGGATGGCGTCGCGGAGGGTAGCCGGGGGTCGCGCGCAAAGCGCGAGACCACCGGAAATACACGCGCAAGAACATCGACCCCGGCGGGGTCGCGGATCAAATACCAAGCGGCGTGAATTCGCGCAACGGAACGCTGGCGTCACGCCGGCTGGATCGGCGGCGTCTCGCCGCCGAACCGCCAAACCCTCAACACTCGCTGGTAACACGACGCCGGCGCAAGCCTCCCATTCGGCGGCGGGACGCCGCCGGGCCAGCCGGCGTGACGCCAGCGTTCCGGCCGCGCTGCCTGCGAACGCGCGTCACGGAATAAGCAACACCTTCCCCGTCGTCTCACGCGCTTCGAGCGCGCGATGCGCTTCGGCGGCGTCGCGAAGCGGCACTTCGCGATCGATGCGCAACTTGAGGGCGTTCGATGCGATCCAATCGAACACATCGCGCGCGCGGCCGAGCAGCTCCTCGCGCGTGAGCGTGTAGTGCCCGAGGCTGGGCCGCGTGAGGAAAACGGCATTCTTCGCCAGCCGTCCCGGCTCGAATGCCGGCACGGTGCCGCTCGATTGTCCGAACAGCGCCAGCGTCGCGCGAACGCCGCAACAATCGAGACTTTTGTCGAACGTGGTCCTGCCGACGGAGTCGTAAACGGCGTGGCATCCCTTCCCGCCCGTCTCCGCCGTCACGATCGCTTCGAAATCGTCCTTCGTGTAGTCGATGACGACGTCGCATCCCGCTTCGCGCGCGATGTCGAGATGTTTCGTCGATGCCGTCCCGAACACGCGCGCACCACGCATCTTCGCCATCTGCACCAGCAGCGCGCCGACGCCGCCCGCCGCCGCGTGGACGAGCACGCTTTCGCCGCGCGCGATCGCATGCACGCTCGTAGACAGATAGTGCGCCGTCATCCCCTGCAGCATCGCCGCGGCCGCGGTCTTGGCATCGATCGAATCCGGAACCGGCACGAGCTTGTCCGCCGGCGCGATCGCGAGCTCCGCATACGCGCCGCGCACGCCGGCAAATGCGACGCGATCGCCAACCTTCACGAGGTCGACGGCCTCCCCAACCGCGTCGACGATGCCCGCCCCTTCCGACCCCGGCGTAAACGGCAGCGGCATCTTGTACAACCCCGTGCGGTGATAGACGTCAATGAAGTTGACGCCGATCGCCTCGATGCGAACGAGCGCCTCGCCCGGCCCCGGCCTGGGTGTTTCGATGTCTACGTATTGGAGAACTTCGGTCCCGCCAGTCTGGGAAACGCGGATCGCTTTCATGATGGCGCTACCGTATACCAACCGACGTAGAGAGTCGCCGTTGATGACTCACCCTCTCCATGAATCGGCGATCGGACTTTCGTTGCGCGCGAAGGCGCGCTCCACAAACTTAGCCCCGCGCACGGCGCGAGCGCCGTGCGCGGGGTACGGAGGCGCCGCGGGATTTGCGGCCGCGGAGGCGGCCGCTACAAAATGTCGCGCGAACACGTTGTGGTGGCCGCCTCCGCGGTCACGAAACTCGGCCACCTCCGCTACCCCGCGCCGAGCGCGGGGCTAAGTTTGTAAGGCGCGCCTTCGCGCGCGATGCGAATCGCAACACACCGGAGATAATGATCCGCCGCATGTCCCTCACCCCCTTCCACCCCGTCCTCCAACGCTGGTTCTCCGAAACGATCGGCACGCCCACCACCGTCCAGCTCCGCGGCTGGGAAGCGATCCGCGAAAAACAACACACGCTCATCGCCGCCCCGACCGGTTCCGGCAAAACCTTGGCGGCATTTCTCACCGCGCTCGACGAGCTATACGTTGAAGGAACGCAGAACGAACTGCCGGATGAAGTACGCGTCGTCTACGTCTCGCCCTTAAAAGCGCTCAGTGCCGACATCCACAAAAACCTCGCCGAACCGCGGCGCGGTATCAAGAGGATCGCCGAGGAGATGGGGCTGGATGCGCCGCGAATCACCGCCGCGGTGCGCACTGGCGATACGACCGCGTCCGAACGCGCGGCCATGCTGCGCAAGCCGCCGCACATCCTCGTCACCACGCCCGAGTCGCTCTATCTGCTCCTCACCGCAGAACGCAGCCGCGAGATGCTGCGCACCGCGCGCACCGTCATCGTCGACGAAATCCACGCCGTGATCGGCACCCGCCGCGGCGCCCACCTCGGCATCACCCTCGAACGCCTGCAGCAGGTCGCCGAACAACCGCTGCACCGGATTGGACTCTCCGCAACACAGAAGCCGATCGAGGAAGTGGCGAGATATTTGGCGGGTGTCGGGAGTCGGGTGTCGGGAGTCGGAGAACAGTCTGGCGCCAGTCTCGAACCGCGCGCCCCCATCTCCGACCCCCGACCCCCGACTCCCGACTCCCTCGTCAAAATCATCGACGAAGGCCATCGCCGCACCATCGACCTCGCCATCGAAATCCCGCGCAGCGAAGTCGAGACCGTGATGTCGAACGAGGTGTGGGAGGACTACTACAACCGTCTGACCCAGCTCATCCTCGAACACAAGACCACGCTCGTCTTCGTCAACACGCGCCGCATGGCCGAACGCGTTGCCCGCCATCTCAGCGACCGCCTCGGCGAGGACGCCGTCACCGCGCATCACGGCAGCCTGTCGAAGGAGAAGCGCCTCGACGCCGAGTCGCGGCTCAAGAACGGAAAACTGAAAGCGCTCGTCGCCACCGCGTCGCTGGAGCTCGGCATCGACATCGGTCACGTCGATCTGGTCTGCCAGATCGCCTCACCGCATCGCATCGCCACGCTCCTGCAACGCGTCGGGCGATCGGGCCACACGGTTTCCGGATTACCGAAGGGTCGCCTCCTCCCGATCTCGCGCGATGACCTCATTGAATGCGCTGCGTTGCTGCGCGAGGTCCGCCGCGGCGCGCTGGATCGCATCGTCACGCACGACGCGCCGCTCGACGTCCTCGCGCAGCAGATCGTGGCCGAGACGTCGTGCGCCGATTACAGCGAGGAGGAGCTCTTCGACCTCATGCGCCGGGCGCAACCCTACGAAAACCTGACGCGCAAGGATTTCGACGAAACGCTGGCCATGGTCGCCGAAGGTTTCGCCACCAAACGCGGCCGCCGTGGTGCGCTCGTGCATCGCGACGAAGTCAATCGCCGCGTTCGCGGACGGCGCGGCTCGCGCATGCTGGCCATCACCTCCGGCGGAGCGATCCCCGAGGTGGCGGATTACAAGGTCGTGCTGGAGCCGGAGGACACGGTGGTCGGCACGCTCAACGAAGATTTCGCCATCGAAAGCAACGCCGGCGACATCTTCCAGCTCGGCAACGCCTCCTGGCTCATCACGCAAGTCATCAGCGGCACCGTCCGCGTCGCCGACGCCAAAGGCGCCCCGCCCACAATCCCCTTCTGGCTCGGCGAAGCGCCCGCGCGAAGCGATGAGTTGTCGAAGGCCGTGAGCGAAATGCGTGGTGATCTTGCGCGATTGCTCGAACGCGGCGATCGGGAGTCGGGGGTCGGGAGTCGGAGCGAAGGCAACGCTGTCATTCCGAGCCGCCGATACCCCGGAGGGGTCGAGGACAGCGAGGGATCCCCGGCTGCAACCGCCGCGCTGTCAATCACCGGTCTTCCACACCCGACCGAGAAGGAACCGACCGAAATCCAAGCGCCATCAATTACCGATCTCCAACCTCCGACACCCGACCCCCGACTCCCGGCGATGCACTTCCTCATCGCCGAAACCGGCCTCCCCCAATCCGCCGCCCGCGAAATCGTCGCCTACCTCGACGACTCCCGCCGCGCCCTCGGCGCGCTTCCGACGCAGGACAGCATCATCCTCGAGCGTTTCTTCGACGAATCGGGCGGCATGCAGCTCGTCCTGCACGCGCCGTTCGGCAGCCGCATCAACAAAGCGTGGGGGCTCGCGCTGCGCAAGCGTTTCTGCCGGCAGTTCAATTTCGAACTGCAGGCCGCGGCCACCGAGGATGCCGTGCTGCTGTCGCTCGGGCCGCAGCACTCGTTTCCGCTGGCGGACGTCTTCCGCTATCTCCATCCCGCCACCGCGCGCGACGTGCTCGTGCAGGCCATGCTCGTCGCGCCCGTTTTTCAGACGCGCTGGCGCTGGAACACCACCATCTCGCTGGCCATCCCGCGCAATCGCGGCGGACGCAAAGTTCCGCCGCCGCTGCAGCGCGCCATGGCCGACGACCTGATGGCCGCCGTCTTCCCCGACGCCGCCGCCTGCCCCGAAAACCTCCCCGGCGATCGCGAGCTCCCCGATCATCCGCTCGTCAACCAGGTCGTCCGCGACTGCCTCGACGAAGCGATGGACTTCGACGGCCTCACGCGCGTGCTCACGCGCATCCACGCCGGCGAGATCGAATGCATCGCCCGCGACACGACCGAGCCGAGCCCGCTCGCGCACGAGATCCTCAACGCCAAACCGTACGCCTTCCTCGACGACGCGCCGCTCGAAGAGCGGAGAACGCAAGCCGTCATGACGCGCCGGTCGAAGTCCAATGACCTCGGCATCCTCGACGCCAACGCCATCGAACGCGTCCGCGAGGAAGCCAGACCCGATCCGCGCGACGCCGACGAACTGCACGACGCGCTGCTCACCTTCGGATTTCTATTCGACGACGAAGTCGAAGCGCCAGCGCTGTTCACCGAACTGGCGATGACACGTCGCGCAACTTGTGTGGCACAGACACTCCTGTCTGTGCATTCGCAACCGGCAGCGGCTACGACCATCTGGATCGCCGCCGAACGAATCCCCGAGTTCCAGGCGATCCATCCGGAGATGACGTTCGACATCACCGCACCCTCGAGCCGAATCAAAGCCTGGCAACGCGAAGACGCCATCACCGAAATCATCCGCGGACGCATGTCCCTCCTCGGACCGACGACGGCAGCCGAACTCGCGTCCTCGATGCGCATCGACGAAAAAGACGCCGACGCCGCCCTCCTGAAACTCGAATCCGAAGGCGCCATCCTCCGCGGCCATTTCACAGGCCCTGACGAATGGTGCGATCGCCGCCTCCTCGCCAGAATCCACCGCTACACGCTGAACCGGCTCCGCGCCGAGATCGAGCCGGTCACCGCTGCCGATTTCCAGCGCTTCCTCTTCGCCTGGCAGCACGTCACCCCGTCGACGAAACTCACCGGCATCGACGGCGTCCACGAAGTCATCTGCCAACTCGACGGCTTCGAGATCGCCGCGAACGCCTGGGAGCGCCACGTCCTCCCGCTGCGCATCGACCGCTACGAGCCGTCGCTGCTCGACGCCCTCTGCTTCACCGGCGAAGTCGGCTGGGCAAGACTCACCACCGGCGTCGCCCTCTTCCCGCGCGCGCACGCGTCCGCGTGGCTGACCGAAACGACGCCAACGCTCACCGAACGCGCCCAACACGTCCTCGATCTCCTCCGCACTCGCGGCGCCTCCTTCGCCCGCGACCTCGGCGACGACACCTCGGAAGCACTCGACGAACTGACCAACGCCGGCCTCATCACCTCAGACGGTTTCATCGGCCGCAAACCCGAACGCGCTGGTCGATGGTCGATCCTGGTCGCGGACACCGACCACGAAGAAGCCGTCGAAACCCAGGCCCGAGCGCTGCTGAAGAGATACGGCGTCATCTCCCGCCGCCTCCTCACCCGCGAACCGAACGCCGCCCCCTGGCGCGAGCTGGCCCGCGTCTACCGCCGCCTCGAAGCAAGAGGCGAAATCCGCGGCGGCCGCTTCGTCACCGGCATGTCCGGCGAACAATTCGCCCTCCCGGACGCCGTTACCACCCTCCGCGAAATCCGCCGCACCCCCGCCGACGGACGCCTGACCGTCATCAGCGCCTGCGACCCGCTAAACCTCATCGGCATCCTCACCACATCCGACCGAATCCGCGCCATCGCCGGAACCCGAATCGCCTACCGCGACGGCATCCCCGTCGCAGTCATGGAAGGCGACTTCCTCCGCCCCTTCGACCAACCCGACATCGAAGCTGCCGCCGCGTTAGCAGGACGGCGTGTACCGGTGGCCGCCGGGTTCGTAGGCCGCACGGCCTAGTGAAGGCGGGATGGCCCCGCGGCGCGTCCCGCCGTGCCTCGACCCCGTACGACGCGCTTCGCCGACTCGACTTGCCGGAATGAGCACTAACGCCGACGATCGATCACGTCGGCCATGAAGCAGTTGTCGACTCTCGCCACAGCAAGATGTGGTTCTGCCCAACTTGAGGCACACGGCGCCTACCAACCAGACCGTCGACTCGAAGCGTCCCTTTACTCTCCCACTGCTTGATCCATGTCTTGAGGTCACTCTCCCACACGAGTGGAAAAGAAATGGCCGCTTTCCAGACTACGTCATACGACACCGACTTGCGACGCTGGAGAAGAGCCAATGTAAACCGTCGCGACTTATCGCAGTAGCCATCGCGAAGCGATTGATAGTGCCGAGGATTATAAAGATCTCGACTGCCAAAGAGTTCATCCTGGCGAGTGCCCTCGACCCTCCGTTTTTGCTGAGCTTCAGCTTGGGCATCAACCATTACGCCCATTGCCTTCTGCTCGACCTCCTTAAAAACCTGGAGTCCAGCAAGATGGCGCGTCGCATAGATCATATGGAAGTGTGTGCGACTGATTAGGGGATCCAAGACAATCGCAGCGGCAACATGCGTAAACCTTCCAAGTTTTCTGAGGTTGCGCATGTATTCCCTGATTAGGGCGTCTCCTTCTCCTCGAACCGGAGCCCCTGAATGCGTTGACGAAAATCTGCACTCCCGAACATCCTCTCAAAGCTTTCCATAGTCTCTTTATGAGCGGACTCAGCAAACCGTCTAATATGGCTGGTCATGAAATTGATTAAGAGTTCAACCCTATCAAGTTCAAGAAGCGGTTTTATCGTTTCCATCGCGAAACCGCTCCACCCAGTGGGATCGATGAAGATGAAGGTGAAATTCTTAGTCCCACCTTGTTTCACAAATTCTACGACTTCCGGAATTGACGACTCAAAGGTGCCTGGCTTCGTCACCACTTCTGCATCCGTTACGGTTTCGGCAAACGCCTTCAATTTTTTGTACGCAGCGCGATTCTTTTCCACGAAGAAGCCACGCAACTTCACCGTCCGGTTCTTCGCGCGGTACACCTCTCGCGCTTTTCGGAGTTCGTTCAACGCGATAGCGAATGAGGAATCACTGAAATCCTCAGAGACAACATTCCACGGACCGGAAAACCCATCGACGTACGTGATCGTGTCGCAGAAACTTGCCACCTTAAACGCCATCCTGACGACATACTCGCGAAGGATGTAGTGCTTGACGAGAGTTTGTTCACGACCTGAATAAGCGCTCTCAGCCAGCATCTCGATTGCCCGCAAAAGGTCTCTGAAGATAGTCAAGACTCGCGACGTCGATACGTAACGGAGCACCAATTAGTGACGCCGGAGGGCGCTCGTCGTAGGTTCGCCCATCAAGCTCGCGTCCGTAAAGATGCTTTCGAACGCCACCCCATTGTTTAAAAAAGAAAGGCACGCTGCCAGTTTCACATTGAGCGCGAATAGAACTAACCCAATCTTTCTGCATAGGACGAGCCCGCGGGCCGCTTTCGCCTCCCACAATAACCCAGTGGATATCAGTAAGATCAATGACACCTATGTCTTCAAGGAGTGGCTCTACCGACAAGAAGCGGGTCTTGGCTGGTGCCGCCTGTAAATCAGCAATACGAGGCACTCCGTGCTTCCGATTCTCGACACTCACTCCCCACCACACGTTTGACGCTTCGGCGGCAAAGTTCAAGCGGGTTCGGAGCAACTTTGACATTCTTTCCGAGCGCTTGGTGAGCACCTGGAACGTATGCCATGTGGCCAAAACCATCACACGCGCGACTGCTTCGATGTAGTCCTCGGGAACATGCTCATGGAAAAGATCGCTCATCGAGTTGACGAAGATCATTCGAGAACGTCGCCAACGCAGGGGTTCCACCAGCTTTTCAGGTACTAGACGTAGATCGAATCCGAATTCATACGGATGGCCCGGGACTCCGCGAAAGCGTTCCGCAAACAGCTCTGCGTAGCAGTGAGTGCAGCCCGGACTGATCTTCGTACAACCTCTCACGGGATTCCACGTCGCGTCAGTCCATTCAATCGAAGAGTGTTCGCTCATCAAAGACAGTATGAACGAGTCAGCCGCGACATGCCACCGAGCCGTCGATCGAGGTCAACCCGTCGTAATCTGCCAGAGATATCGGGGTGGAGACTCTAACGTGTCGAACCAAGTCTCTGCCGACCATTCAGTAGCAGAACGCATGTACTCCCAGTATGAAACTCCGCTGGAACTGGTGACCTCAATCGCGCGCCCCAGCAGTTGGTAGAATCGCATCAACAAATAACCATCGTCAAGTTGGACCGCGACGCCACGTGCGTCCATAGGATTGGGACAGACACCCCCGTCGCAGCAGAACGTCACCAGATACTTGTCCAGCGCTAGAGTGACGTTGGCCCAGAGATGTGGAGCGTTCTCGAGGACGTAGTCCATCATGAATTCATGAATCGTGTCCGGCGACAGCGCTTTGCCCGTGATAATGAGGAAGGTAAAGATCTGATCTTTGTGGTTTTCCAAAGGATTGATGGGACGGTTGTTGGCGAAGTCTACTGCGGTGCCGCCTGCCGACCTATCCAAGCCTTTCGCGGATTCAAGATTTTTCAGTGCTTTTGCAAGTTCGCCACGTGACGTTAGTGACGACTTGACCTGGCCCACAGCCACGACCGATTCACAGGGAAAGAACCTGCTTCCGCCCACAGTCTCAAAATGAGTCGCGACAAGGGTATTCGACACGATGACGTCAAGTTGATCGCTGACCCTACCAGTGCAGTCGAACAGAAACCCGCTCGATACGTCAAAGCGCTTCGGAAGGTAAGCTCTTAGAAAGCTCCGGATGATCTCCTCTCGTCCAACTCCCAACTCACCTTTATGAGGGACGAGACGCTCGGCGAGATCGAGCCGCATCCTTTCGCCTGCCGACTCAATCAGACTTTCAAGGCTGAACTCTTTCACTCGCACCTCCTGTGTCGTGTGACAAGCGGGTAGGGTCGGTCGCCGCAAACCCGAATGCCGCTCCGACCGATCATTCGATCGAAATAGACTCTACATCTATTCAGAAGGTCAGCTCTCCGCTTAAGTCGCCTTCGTTGGGCCTCGCGGTCGGCGATCAAGAACTTCAATCAGTTCAGAGACGTTGCACTCAAGCGCAGCTGCGAGCCGGGCAACCGTGGTCAACGTCGGAACCTTAATTCCTCGCTCCAAATCGCTAATATTCGAAGCGCTTGTCCCCACGCGATTCGCAACCTCCGGTTGAGTCAAGCCGCGTTCGATGCGCACTTCACGCAGACGCGCTCCGAAAAGCTCACCTTCATCGCCGAGCTGCGGAACTTTCGCTTGACGTTTCGTCGATCGAGACATATGCTATTGCATACGATACGGAGACATTGAAATGGACGAAGCCACCCGCAACGACATCCGCCACATCTTCCTTTCTCCTCGTCCATCCTTTGCGCTCATGACGGCGGCGTTGCTGATCGGCGTCTCGCTGAAGGAGTTGAAGAAGGAGATTGAGGATGGGGCGATTGTAGCGGTTTCGACGCGGATGGGGCAGCGCATCAGCAAGGAAGAGATGATGGCAGTGGCGATGCGGCTGTGGGATCTGGCCACCATCGAAGAAGCACTTGGCGACGAAGCGGCGTTCGTTCTGCCGGAGGCGATTCGCCTCGTCGAGCTGCATGCGCGCATTCCTCGGTATCAGCGGGAGATGTTGCGGTGGTTCGCGAAGAGGGATGAGACGACGATTGACGCCGTGCTGTCGCGGGAGCTGGAGGATGTGGCGTGCGCGCATTCCGAGGAACTGGCGTCGGCGGTTCCGGGATTCGCGTCGGCGCTGGCCTGGCCGGGATAGGTTTCCGTGGCTTCGTTTTGGACGATGGATTCCGAAGCAGGTAACCGGATCTCCGCGGCCGGCGGCGGTCGCTACAAACGTCTCGCGACCCAACGAGCGCGCGCTTCCCTTCTCACGAAGCCTCCTCGAGGCCTGGAAGAGACGTTTCACCCTTTGCGGAAGGTGTTTTTGACACTTTCAAAATGTGATTTCGCTTTTGCCAAAACCCTCCGGAACTTTTCGAAGAGGTGTTTACCCTTTTGGCAAAAGGTGTTTCGAATCTTGAAGATGACACTCCTTCTTTTGGCAAAACGGTTCCGGCCTTTTCGAAAAGTTGTTTACCCTTTTGCGGAAGATGTTTTGACATCCAAAGAAGTTACTTCCCCTTTTGGCAAAACGATTCGGACCCTTTCGACGAGGCGATTTACCTTTTGAGAGGGGTCTCGCCGTCCGCAGATCACGCAGATGGACGCGGATGAAACGATGAGGGGTCTCCATCTGCGTCAAATCTGCGGATTCAGCATCCCGCCGGTAAGATCGTGCCGTCGATTACTGAAAAGAATCAAGGCCTCCCCTTCTCCGAACGCGTCCGTATTGCGGCGGAGCTGCTCGAAACGCTCGATGCGGATCGGACGCAGCTGACGCAGGTGAGCGACGACGAGCGGCGGCGGATGTTGCATGCGACGCGGAAGGTGGCTGAGCTGGCTGCGCTAATTCGATCCACGCGGCTGGCCCGGCGGCGTTTCGCCGCCGAGCCGTACGGCAATGGCTTATTTGACCAACTCCCCTTCCACCACGCAGTGCCATGAGAACGGCACATCGGGCATGCGCTGTCCGCCCGGGCTGAAGCTGTGGATGGAAATGTCGTCGCCGAGGACGAGCGCCACGAGGAACGTGGGAGGCGGGGGATGGCTGCCGGCTGCGGCCTTGCTTTCGACGATGCCATACGTCGGCGTGGCCACGACCGAGGGAACGCTGTTGTGACGCGGTCCGGGCGGGTCGCATGTCACATCGCCCAGACGGATGCGCCACACGCCACTGCCATCGGTTACGCCGTGGCCGGCGTAGACATACGCGTACGACGAATCGCACTGCTCACCGCGCGGTACTTCGCCGCCTTCGAGGCGAACGTTCTTCACCCGCACGGGGTCCTGCTTCCACTGCACCAATCGGCTCATAGAGCACCTCCGGTTAATAGATGGACAGATATCTAAAACTCCCCTTCGACATATGCAAGGCACACGAAGTCGTATCGATGCGTGCTGCCTCTCATATCGATAGCCGAACGGGTGATGTCCATGTGATCAGCGCGCCACATCAATAGCAGGAACCGGTGATATCAAGGTGACCGCGCGATCTATCGATATCAGGTCCGTGTCATCCGCAGATGACGCAGATGGTCGCGGATACGAAGGTGGCAGCTGTCATCTGCGTCATCTGCGGATCAAACGTCGCTGCCGGTTAAGATCGCGCGGTCGATGAACGAAAAGAATGATGGCCTCCCCTTCTCCGAGCGCGTGCGCATCGCGGCGGAGCTGCTCGAATCGCTCGATGCGGATCGGACGCAGCTGACGCAGGTATCGGAGGACGAGCGGCGGCGGCTGCTGCATGCGACGCGGAAGGTGGCGGAGCCGGATCATCATGCGCGGCGGAAGCTGGTGAAGGCGGGGCGGAAGGCGCGGAAGGCGGCCAAGCTGCAGCAGGATGATGAAGTCCTCAACGCGTCGGGCATTCGCGAGTTGCGGCGGAAGCCGGTGTTTACGACGCCGAATTACTACCGGGAGATCGCCGAGGGGGATGCGCCGCGTGAGACGTCGGAGTCGCGGCATTGCTATGTCTGCAAGCAGCATTACGACGTCGTTCATTTTTTCTACGATCAGCTTTGTCCTTCATGCGCGGAGCTGAATTTTTTCAAGCGGACCGAATCGGCCGATCTGCGCGGACGGGTGGCGCTGCTGACGGGCGGGCGTGTGAAGATCGGCTATCAGGCGGGTTTGAAACTGCTGCGCGCCGGAGCGCGGCTCATCGTCACCACCCGCTTCCCGCGCGACTCGGCAGCGCGGTACGCACGCGAGGATGATTTCGGCGAGTGGTCGGATCGGCTGGAGATCTTCGGACTCGATCTCCGTCACACGCCGAGCGTCGAGGCGTTCTGCCACGAGATGCTGACCACGCGCGACCGGCTCGATTTCATCATCAACAATGCCTGCCAGACGGTGCGGCGCCCGCCGGCGTTTTACGAGCACATGATGGAGGCGGAGACGGCGTCGCTGCATTCGCTCGCCGATCACGAGCGGAAGTTGCTCGGCGCATTCGAGGGATTGCGCGGATACCGGATGTTGCCCGAAACGGCCATCGAAGGGCTGACCACTTCCGCGGAGCTGTCGCAGGTGCCGCTGCTGCCGGAGGACCGGCACGATCGCGATCTCTTTCCGACCGGCCGGCTCGATCAGGATCTGCAGCAGGTCGATCTGCGCGGACGCAATTCGTGGCGGCTGCTGCTGGCCGAGGTCTCGTCGGTGGAGTTGCTGGAAGTGCAGCTGGTGAATGCGGTGGCGCCGTTCATCATCAACGCGCGTTTGAAACCGCTCATGCTGCGGACTGCGAATCGCGACAAGCACATCGTCAATGTTTCGGCAGTCGAAGGGCAGTTCTACCGCAATCAAAAAACGACGCGGCATCCGCACACAAACATGGCCAAGGCCGCTCTCAACATGATGACGCGCACCTCGGCTGCGGACTATCACGCCGACGGCATCCACATGAACAGCGTCGATACGGGATGGGTAACGGACGAAGACCCTGCCGCGCTCGCGGAGCGCAAGACCTCGGTGCATCGCTTCCATCCGCCGCTCGACATCGTCGACGGCGCCGCGCGCATCGTCGATCCGATCATCGCCGGCATCAACAGCGGCGTTCACGTGTGGGGACAGTTCCTGAAGGACTACAAGCCGACGGATTGGTAGCGCTGTCATCCTGAGCCGCCGGAGGCGTTGGAGCGCGAAAGCGCGGAACGCCGGAGGACGGTCGAAGGACCCCCATCGTGCTTGCCTCGTGCAAAAGCCGCCGCCCGTCCCGGATTAGCAGTTTGGGGGTCCTTCGACCGTCCTGCGGCGCTGCGCCTTCGGCTAGGACGCCTCCGGCGGCTCAGGATGACAGTGTTAACCCTCTCCCAATCCCTTCGTATCCCCGGGCAGAGGACCTACGAATGCCTAAAAAACTGATCACTCTTCTTTTTGCCGCCGCCATCGCTACGAGCGCGTTTGCGCAGGCTCCGACCACGACCGCGTCCACTACTGCCGCGACCACTACCGTCGTCACCGATACCGACAGCCGTGAAACGCGCGAAGCGTTTCACGCCGCGCTGCAGCGTTATCCGACGGAAGTCAGCCGCGTGCTCAAGCTCGATCCGTCGCTGATGACGAATCAGTCGTATCTCTCCAACTATCCGGCGCTGGCGTCGTTTCTGGCGCAGCATCCGGAGATCGCGCACAGCCCCGCGTTCTATCTCGACAACATCTACACCGGCGAAGAGCAGCGCGGCGAGAACAGCAGCGAGCGCGTGTGGCGATCGACGATGGAAGGGCTGTCGATCTTCTGCGTCCTGGCCCTCATCACCGGCGTGTTGACGTGGCTCGTGCGCACGCTCATCGAGCATCGCCGCTGGAGCCGGATGTCGAAAGTTCAGGCCGAGGTGCATAACAAATTGATGGACCGCTTCACCGCAAATGAAGATTTGCTCGCCTACATTCAGACGCCGGCGGGAAAACGATTCCTCGAATCGGCGCCGATCGCGCTCGACGGCGCGCCGCGCGCGGTCAGCGCGCCGGTGGGACGCATCCTCTGGTCGGTGCAGGTCGGGCTCGTGCTCGCCGCGGCCGGCTTCGGGCTGGAGTACGTCAGCGGCAGCATTGAAAAAACCGTATCGCAACCGCTCTTCGCCATGGGCGTGCTCGCCATCTCGATCGGCATCGGCTTCGTGTTCTCCGCCATCGTCTCGTACGTCCTCTCCCGCAGGCTCGGCCTGTGGGAGACGCCGGCGGCACCTGCCGATGTCACGGCTGACTGAGACATGGGATCATTCACGCGATGGACTTCACGAGTGTCATGAACGATGCGTTGCTCTCTGTGGCCGGCGCGCGTGCGAATGCCGAGGCCGCGAGGCTGATGGACGAGGAGAGCTTTCGGGCGTTTTACGAGCGGACCTCGCGCCCCGTCTGGATTTACCTTGCCCGCGTCACCGGCGATCGCGACCTCGCGGATGATCTGCTGCAGGAGACGTTTTACCGTTTCTACAAAGCCGGCGCGGCGCATCAGGACGAAAGTCATCGCCGCAATTCGCTCTTCTGTATCGCCACGAACATCGCCCGCGACGTGAACCGGAAAAAGACGCGGCATCCGATCGAACAGCTGGAGTTGAATCAGTCGGATGAAGAGACGATAGCGATCGACGCGCGGATCGCCGAACGATTCGAAGGGAGCACCGATCTCTGGCGCGCCATGGCCCAACTGAAACCAATCCAACGCGAGATGCTCTGGCTCGCCTACGCCCTCGGCTCCAGCCACGCCGAGATCGCGGACATCGTCGGCGTGAAAAGTAGCAGCGTGAAGATTCTCCTCTTCCGCGCCCGTAAAAAGCTCGCCGGCTTCCTCGGAGCGACGTCATGACCAATTGCCCACAGGAACAGGAAACGCTCTCAATCGTCCAGGCCGGACGCTGGCCAGACGGCTGCGACGATGCGATGCGAGCGCACGCCGCCGCTTGCCCGACATGCGGCGACATCGTCCGCGTCGGATCGCTGATCGCCGCCGACTACCACGCTTCGCTTCGGACGTCGCATGTCCCCGCCTCGGGCGTGGTGTGGTGGCGGATGCAGCGCCGCGCACGTCAGGAAGCGATCCGTACGGCATCGCGCGTGATCACGGTGGTACAGGCGATCGCAGTGGCGGCGGGCGTAGCGGTGGCCATCGGAATCCTCGCCGCGACGAGCCGCGCGTTCTCATTCGGCGCCGGCGATGTTTCGAAGGCCGTGCTCGCACAATGGAGCATCCCGCTGATCATCGCGTTGGCGTCGTGGTTGATGCTCGCGCCGGTGGCGGTTTACCTCGCGGTTAGTAAGGATTGATTCGCCACAGAGACACAGAGATCACAGAGATTTCTCTGTGTCCTTTGTGCCTCTGTGGTGAAAGCCTTTGGGGCATCGATCACCGCCCGTTGTCCAACTCGCGTGGCGGCGCATTTTTCACGTACTTGTCGAACCAGTTGATCCGTTCCGCGAGGACGTCGAGCAGCGTCTCGCGGGCGGCGTAGCCGTGCGCTTCGTTCGGCAGCGTGATGTAGCGGACGGTCGCGCCGTAGCCTTTCAGCGCCATGTAAAAACGTTCGGATTGGATCGGGAACGTGCCGGAGTTGTCGTCGGCTTCGCCGTGCATGAGCAGGATCGGATCCTTGATCTTGTCGGCGTACCAGAACGGCGACATCTTCGCGTAGAGGTCGGGCACTTCCCAGAACGTGCGGCGCTCGCTCTGGAACCCGAACGGCGTGAGCGTGCGGTTGTAGGCGCCGCTCTCCGCGAAGCCGGCGCGGAAGAGGCGCGAATGCGCGAGCAGGTTCGCGGTCATGAACGCGCCGTAGCTGTGGCCGCCGACGCCGATGTGATCGCGGTCGCCCACTCCCATCTCCACCACCTTGTCGATTGCCGCATCGGCGCTGGCCACGAGCTGGTCGACGTAATGATCGTTGGCGGTCTCGCCCGGTCCGACGATCGGCATAGTCGGATTGTCGAAGATGGCGTAGCCGGAGAGCAGCAGGAAAAGATGCGAGTAGCCGCTGACGATCGTGAAGCGGTTCGGGGAGCCGCTGACCTGGCTGGCGGAGTCGGCGTCGCCGAACTCGCGTGGGTAGGCCCACATGATCACCGGAATGCGTTCGCCCTTCTTGTAGCCGGGCGGGAGATAGAGCGTGGCCGACAACTTGACGCCGTCCCTGCGCTGATACGTGACGTACTGATGTTCGATGCCGCGAAGCTGCGGCTGCGGATCTTTGAACGCTGTGACCGCACGCCGCGAATCGCCGCCGACGGTGCGCACGTAGTAGTTCGGCGGATCTTTCGGCGTCTCGTAGCGCGTGAGGATGGTGGTGAAATCGCTGCTCAGCGGCACGACGACATATTCGTACGCATCGCCGGCGCTGCGGAACAGCCGTTCGCTCTCGAGGGTCTTCAGGTTCAACCGGTCGAGGAACGGGCGATCGCCTTCCTTCGACGCGCCCTGCCCGATGAGGTAGATCGAATCGCCCGTCTGAACGATCGGACTGGTTGATCCGCGGCCGCCGAAGCCGCCGAAACTGCGTGAGCCCGCATCGCGCGTGACCGGCGTGCCGGGATTGTCGTACGCGGCGTCCTGCTTGCGATCCCACAACTTCCTCGGCGCCGCGCCCGGCTCCAGAATCCAGGTCCGGGTCTTCCGCAACACGCGATCGAACTCGCTGAGCAGCGCGACGCCCTTCTCGGTGTACGCGATCCCCGCCGACCGCCACTCCGTCTTGCCGATCTCCGCCGGCTCTTCCGAAAACGGAGCGGCGAGCGACATCGTCCGGTCGCGAAACGGAACCTTCGCTTTGGGATCGCCGCCGTCGAGCGCCTCGGTCCAGATCACCGTGGCCGGCTGATCTTCGCGCCAGTGATGTCCGCGCGGCCCCGTTTCCACCCCGGCGATCGGAACTCCCTCGCGGCTGGGGCGGTCGGCCAGCTTCTTCACGAGCGAACCTTTGCGATCCCAGATCTCGACATCCTCGGGGAATCCGTCCATCGGGATGAGATGCGAGAACGGATTCTTGATCTTGGAAACGAGGATGAAGCGATCGTTCGGCGACGGCGCGACGTCGCCGAGGATCGCCGGCTTGCCGATCGCGGTCATCGTTCCCGAGGCGGCGTCGAACGAAGCGAGCTGGCTGGTGAAGTAGTACGCGAAGAGCGCCTCATCGTGCGCCGTCTTGATCATGTCCTCGTACGTCGCGCCCTGCGCCGTCTTGCCCTCGCTCTCCTGCACGTTGGGGCCGGACGGAACGTTCGAATCGGCAGGCGCAGGCCCGCGTCCGAGGGGAACGGTCTTGCAGACGACGGTGTGATTGTCAGAGAGCCAATCGCACGGATCGCCCGCGGCCGCATTCAGCCGGGCGGTGCCGCTGATTTTTTTCGCCTCGCCGGTCGTCGCATTCGCGACCCAGAGTTCGATGCCGTCCTCGCGCGTGTTGAGAAAGGCCAGCTTCGATCCGTCCGGCGAAAACTTGAGATTGGAAAGATTCGCATTCGCCGGGACCGTGACCCTGGTCGCGCTGCCGCCGGCGATCTTCTGCAGCTTGATCGCGTAGATGAGCGGCGTCCGATGCGGCCCATTCGTGCGCGGATTCACCCGCTCCCCGGCGATGCGCAACATCGGCCGCGACAGTGCCGCGATCGTCGGCTGCCCTTTCCGATACGACAGCGACATCACCTTCTTCGATGGACTGAGCAGCGCCTCCGGCAGCGGCGCCGCGTCGAAGGCGGCCACGACTTCCGGCGGCGGCACGAGGTACTTCGGCGTATCCGCGGCAACGGTGACGGCGAGAAGGAAGGCGAGAACGATCAGCAGTCTGCGCGTCGAAAACATGGGCGCGATTGTACCGACAGAACGCGCGGCGATTGCGCGTACAAATCATTCGTACCGCCGATTTTCAATTTGATCCAGGCGCGCGATCCGGTCTGACCGAGCGGCGACAACAACCTTGTGAACGTTTTTTCGTAAACGACGGATGCCGATTGTGAAGGGTGAAAAATAGAATTGGCTTCTGCGACCGATTCCGCCGGTGATCGTCCGCTCACGTACGCAATCGAGACGAGCGGCCTCACGCATCACTTCTCTCCCGCCGATCGCGTCCTCGACGACATCAGCCTGCGCGTTCCGATCGGCAGCATTTATGGATTCCTCGGTCCGAACGGCGCGGGAAAAACGACCACGCTGCGGTTGGTTCTCGGGCTCCTCCGCCAGCAACACGGCGGCATCGAGATCTTCGGCATGCCGCTGCGGCGAAATCGGATGGAGATCCTGCGGCGCGTCGGCTCGTCGATCGAGAGCCCGTCGATCTACGCGCACCTGACCGCGCGCCAAAACCTGTCCCTCTGGCGAATCGTTTTCCAATGTCCGGCAACGCGCATCGACGAAGTGCTGCAGCTCGTCGGGCTCGCGCACACCGGCTCGAAACGCGCCGGACAGTTTTCCCTCGGCATGAAGCAGCGCCTGAGCATCGCCGTAGCACTTCTGCACGATCCGTCGCTGCTCATCCTCGACGAGCCGACGAATGGCCTCGATCCACACGGCATCCTGGAAATGCGCGACCTCCTGATCGCGCTCAATCGCGACCACGGAACAACCATCCTCGTGTCGAGCCACCTGCTGTCGGAGATCGAGCGGCTTGTAACGCACGTCGGCATCATCAACCGCGGAAGGATGCTTTTTCAGGGAGCATTCGCGGAGCTGTCCGACAAGCGGAAACCGTCGACGATCATCGACACCAGCGACAACGCGCGTGCGCTCGCGATCGTCACCGACGCCGGTTTCGAAACGCGTACCGAGTCCGAAAGACTGATCCTGGCTGCGCTACCGCCGCCGGAAATCGGACGGCTCAACCGGCTTCTCGTCGAAGCGGGAGTCGACGTGTACCAGATCGCGTCCGGCGGCAACGATCTCGAGAAAATCTTTCTCGAGATGATCGGAGACAGCAAATGGTGATGACGCTGCTACGTTGCATCCGCACCGAATGGCTCAAGCTGAAGAGGAGCTTCGCCTCGTGGCTGGTGCTCGGCAACGGGCTGTTCGTTCCGGTCCTCGTTTTCGCGGCGCGCTTGCGGCATCCACACAACCTTGCGGCAATCAATCGCGCGCCAAAATTCTGGGAAGGAATGTGGACGAGCATGTGGCAATCGATGGCCATCCTGATGCTGCCGATGTTCATCATCCTGATCACCAGCCTCGTGGTGCAGATCGAGTACCGGAACAACAGCTGGAAACAACTGCATACGAGCCCGCAGCCGTTGCCGGTCATCTTCGCGGCAAAGCTGATCGTGATCCTGACGTTACTCGTCGAATTGCTGGTCGTCTTCAACGCCGGCTCGTATCTGAGCGCCGTCGTACCCGGCCTGCTCTTCGGTGTGCAAGCGCCGGCCGGTCCGATTCCGTACCACCTCTTTCTGACGCGCAACCTCAACTTCCTGATCGATGCGCTGCCGATGGTGGCGTTGCAATACCTGCTCGCGCTTCACTTCAAAAACTTCGCGGTACCGCTCGGGGTCGGAATGGGACTGTGGCTGGGCGCGATCGGAATGGTTTCATGGCAATACAGCTACGTCATCCCCTACACGTATTGCACGCTCGATTACTTCGCCACCTCGGGCAGACAAGTCGTGCCGCACTCGCCCACGAGCATCCAAACGCTGGCCGCCGCCTACTTTGCATTCTTCACGGCGGCCGGCCTCGTGCTCTACATGACCCGAAAAGAACGCGGGTAATGCGTCAGTGGAGTCCGACGACAACGTGGTAGACCGAATCGGAGGGTCCGGGCGAACCTCGCTGCACGACAAACGACTGGCCGTCGGGCAGGACTGCAAAGTGACGAAGGTCGGGCAATCGGAAGAGCTCGTGGGTGGTGGCGTCGTCCCAGCGTCCGGAGGGACCGGGCACGGCGCTGATGATCGCGCCGTCCGCACCTTGATAGATGATCTCCCTGCCGTCGCGGCGCCACTTCGGGTTGCCACCGCCGTTCGTTGAAATCCGGATCGGACGAGGATCACCGTCGGCAAGGCTCATCAGGTAAACCTCTCCGTGGCCAGTGCTGTCCGAGTCATACGCGAGCCATTTTCCGTCCGGCGAAACAGCGGGACTCTCCTCGGAAGCGTTGCCGCTGAGGACCGGCGTCGATCGTTTCGTCTTCATATCGAGGGTAAAAATGTCAGCCTGCCTGCGCGCATCTTCGCGAACATAGAAGAGCGTCTGGCCGTCGGGAGCGAAACTCCCCGCGAACTGAAACGGTCCGCGGGGGCTGACGTCCACCGGTGTTGAATCCGTGAAGCCGCGCCGGACGATGTGAGGAAGCGTTCCCCCGGCCGCTTCCGAGTAGACGAGGAAACTGCCGTCCGGCGACCAGACCGGCGTCACTTCGTGCCACGGTTCGTTTGAAACGCGTTCCCGCGTGCCACGCGCAAAATCGTAGGTCCAGATGTCCGCGAGACCGGTGTCGCGATTGATGACACTGGCCGCCGCCTTACCGCCATCGGGCGAGAGACCGAAGTCAAAGAACACATTCTTGTCGTCGATCAGCCGTGTCTCGATTCCATTGCGGTTGACGACGGCCAGGCGTCCGATGCTCGTATCGGTGCGGTAGACGAGCGTGTTGCCCGCAGCGTCGAAGTCAGCCCGTCCCGTCGGATAAAAATAGGAAACGTCCGAGGCCAGCGCCACGGGATCGCCCGTGAGAATGCCGTGGGTGGCGTCGAAGTGCTGGCTGAGAAGCCTGGCGTCCCGCACGAACAGCAATTGATCGCCGACCAGCCGCACCATCGACGCATTCCGCATGACGACGGACTGCTCCGGCGACTTGAGCGACGCGAACACCAATTGCCGGTCGATCGAATCGGCGACATACGAAAGGTAAAAAAAGTGCTCGCCATCCGGGAGCAGCCGTGGCCAGGAGTGCCGCCATTGTCTGGCGTCGCGCAGTTTCGTGACCGCGACCGGATCACCGCCGGCATCCGAGATTCGAAAAATCTGAAGGCGGCCTCCGGCGGAATCGCCGAAGAGGATCGTGTGCCCTTGCCACGAGCCCGACGCCCCGAGCGCGGAGACGTCGCAGAGCGCTTCCGGCGCCGCGCCGCCGGAGATTTTCGTCTTCCACAACTTTCCGCGAGCCGAAAACGCGATCCAGGCGCCGTCCGACGACCAGAAGGCGCCTGACGAGCCTTCGGTCCCCTCGATCTTCCTGATCGCGAACGAATCGAGACTGCGAAGAAACAGAGCGCTCGTTCCGCCGCTTGCCGCGTGAAAACAGAGCATCCGTCCGTCGGGAGACAACGCGAAATTGTTCGACTCATAGAACCGCATCGGATGCATGGCCGGAGGCAGCCACAGGTGAAGACTGGCTGTCAGCGGAGCGGATCGGGGCGTCGCAAACCATCGCATCGCCGCGAACGTCGCGAGCGCCGCCGCGGCCAGGAGCAGCAACGGGAGAAGAAGCGTGGACGTTCGCCGCGCCGGTGTCGATTCCGCGCGGTCCACAGCGGTCTGCGACGACTCGCCGCTCCATCGCAACTGCAGCGCGACGTCCTGCGCCGTCTGCCACCGCTCCTCCGGATTCTTTTGCAGCGCCGTGAGGATGATTCGTTCGAGGTCCGGCGGCGAGTCGGGCTGCAACGAACGGATCGAAACGGGATCGGACGAAAGGATCGATGCGATCAATGTCGCGCGTGAGGAGCCAACAAACGGGCGCTTGCCCGTCACCATCTCGTAGAGGATGACGCCGAGGGAAAAGATGTCCGTCCGATGATCGAGAGGACGTCCTTCGATCTGTTCGGGAGACATGTACTGATACGTCCCCACGACCATCCCCTCGGCGGTCAGCGGCTCGCGCCGCGTCGCGGTTTCGTCCTGGTCGAGAGGCTGCGACGCCGGGTCTGCGAACTTTGCCAGACCGAAGTCGAGCAGCTTCGCGCCGCTGTTCGTGATCATGATGTTGCCGGGCTTCAGGTCGCGATGAACGATGCCGGCGCGATGCGCGTGTTGCAGCGCCTCGGCGATCTGCGCCGCCAACTTCAGGAACTGGCTCCTCGGCAGTGGACCTCGGGCGAGTTTGTCCGCGAGCGTCTGGCCTTCCAGATACTCCATGACCAGGTACTCCGTGTCGCCGTCGCGCCCCACGTCGTAAAGCGCGCAGATGTTGGGATGCGAAAGCGCGGAAATGGCGCGCGCCTCCCGCTCGAACCGTGCCCGCGACGCTTCGTTCGCCGTCAGATGCGCCGGAAGAACCTTGATCGCGACGACGCGATCAAGCCGCGTATCGCGAGCGCGGTAAACCTCCCCCATCCCGCCCGCGCCAAGCAGAGTCACGATCTCGTACGGCCCCAGTCTTCGCCCGCTCTCCAGATTCATGGCGGCGCAGTATGCGACAAAGTATCGGCGCCTTGCTCACGCGGAGGCGCGGAGACGCGGAGGGACAAGACTCGAGACGCCGGTGTATCGTTTCCCGCACGGAGGCCGTCATGACTCGATCGCTCCTCGCCCTGCTGATGCTTGCAGCCAGCACCGCATTCGCAGCCGACGTCGCCAAGGGAACCTTTCACTTCGGCAACATCAATTTCGAGCCGGTGGATGCGTTCGCGTACCAGGACACGTCGGCCGATCCTGCCAAACCGCTCACGATCGTGCTGCTCGCCAACTTCAAGATCGACCGCGCTGCCGCAGTCAACGCCATCGACACGCCTGGTGCGCTGATCGACCAGGCAGGAAAAACCGACGGCGGCGCCTTCCTCGTCCTGCGCGTCGTTTCGGCGGAGCACTGCGGCATCTACGCGTTTCTCAATCAGGCGCAGCGCCAGATCGATCTCTCCAACAGCTACGCCGCGAAAGGCGTCACAGTGACTGCCTCGCGCGTCGCCGGCGAGTGCGCGACGACCAAGCCCGAGAAGATGTTCGACGACTCCTACGACTTTCACCTCTCCTACGACGTGCCGCTGACCGCGATTTCGAAACCGGCAACGCTCACATCGGGCGGCGGCGAGCCGGGCGCCGTCTACGCGGGACTCGTCAAAGCGATTCAGGCCGCCGACTGGAACGCCGCGCACCTTCTCCTTCCGCCCGATCAGGTGCCCGACACAAAGCCGAAGCCCTCCGAGATGAAGGGCTACTTCCACGACCTCGGCCTTAACTATCCCAAGACGGTCAACGTCGCCGGCGGCCTGATGAAGGGCGACAGCGCAAGGATCGAAATCAGCGGCACGAACAGCGAAGGAAAGAAAATCAAAGGCACCGTAGCCATGAAGAAGGTCGCCTCCGGCTGGCAGGTCGTCGACCAGAGTTTCTACGGCGCAGACTAGCCGGCACGGCCGGCGGCGCTGGTTGCCCAAGGCTCGGCCACCATCTCCGCTCAATCGTTCTGCCGCGCAGACTCCGGGTTGAACGTTTCTAGGTGACCCACGACGCAACGACCGTCGCCGTCCAGACACCGTTCCTCTTTTCGAGGAGATACGTCGCCCCGGCTCCATCATCGTTCACTTGCATCCAGGCGCGGGTCCCCCTCTGATCGATGATCACAGGCGACAGATGCGTGGCCCTCACCGGTCCGAATTTTTTCGACGCCGCGTCGATCTCGGGGTCGCTCATGACGATGATGCGCAGCAGGCCTCGCACGCCTGCAAAGTCTGCGGGATCGCCGGCCACGAAGATCGTTCGCGCGCCGGTCTGGTCCGAACCGAAGTAGGCCGCGAGCGCCGTCTCGATGATCAGCGAAGCATCGCCCTCCGACTGCCGGAACGCGACCTGCGGCAGCGGATCGACGCCGTCCGGAATGCCGTCGAGGTCCGTGTCCGCCGAATTCGGATCGGTGAAGAGGCGCTCCTCCATCAAGTCCGTCAGGCCGTCGCCATCGGAATCGCGCTCGAGATCGCGCCATTTGAGATCGAGCGCGGCTGTGAGGTCAACGGATTCATTGGTCGCCACTTCGATTCGCAGACCGTCATCAAGCAGCATCGGAAGCGTCGAGCCGATCACGACTTCATACGGATGCATCACTCGGAGGCCGGTGTAGAGCGGCGGATTCCACGTCGCTCCCCGGTCAAACGATCGCAGGATCCAGTAGCCGTCCTGAGCCTCCGCGACGGCGACCATCTCATTGCCACGCTGCTCCATCCGCAGAAAAGCAAAGCCCGCCGGCAGCGGCCTGACGACGGAGAGTGCAGCATCCGACCGCGCACTGTCGTCCACGGGCTGCTCGAACAGGAGCTGCGGCTCGCGACCCGGCAGCCGCGCAGTCGCTGGCGAGATTGCATCCGCGGGTTGAGAGGCCACCGCGCGCGGAGGCAGGAGCGCGGCCACTGCGTCCGGCACGACCATTCGTTCGACATCGCTGAGCCGTTCATCAGCGCGATTCACCGTTTCCAGACGCCACTTCGACGCCGCCGCGTAACCTGCGCGCGTCGCGACGCGGTCGAACACTTCGTCGACGAGCGCGGTCGTCGCCGCATTCACGTGCTGCAGGTAGTTGGTGACGAGATCGAACGCATCGCCGCCCGGTGAATCGATCGCAGCGCGGAGGACCGCGATCGTAGCGGCGCTGCTCTGCGCTTCAGCATCGTCTTTCTTCGCTTGCTGCAATGGGAGGAGCGGCAATGCCGCACGAGCATCGCCGTCGAGGATGAATGCCGCGGCGAGCGTGAACCGGATATCGCGCGTTCTGATGCGATGCTCGACTCCTCGCGACTGCACCGTGGCCTCGGACGCCGGAACGCTCGACACGATCGCCTTCGCCTCTGCCGGCAGACTGCGATAAACGCGCAACACGTCCGCAAGCGAGCCCCGAGTCGCATACGCGTAGATGGCACGCGACGCCGCCGCTGCTGCGGACTCGACATCCTTCCGCGCCAGCCAGAGTGCCGTTGCGCGATCGAAGAGCTCCGCGTTGCTGCTGCTCGCCAGTCCGTCGCCCGCGATCGCAAGGGCCAGCGGAT
>JAFAOU010000062.1 GCA_019247495.1 Acidobacteriota bacterium | reverse complement strand
GACGGACCGGTCAGAACCGTGAGCTGGCGCTGCGGGATATCAACCGAAACGTTCTTGAGGTTGTGCGTCCGCGCCCCGCGAATGGAGATCGTGCGTGAGGGCATGTCGAGGTGAGAACGTGTTGGGAGCGGAGGGTGTTCCGATTTTCGCGCTGAAAACGGTAGCGCCGCCGGCTCGGCGGCTGGACCGCCAGCGGCTCGCTGGCAGTTCCCGCGACGAGAGTCAAAAGCGCCGCCGAGCCGACGGCGCTACGAACGTCAGATCCTGATGTTGTGCCGCTGGTAGAAGTTGTAGTCGCTGAGCCGCGTGCGCAGCTTCTCGACGACTTCCTCGGGCAGCCAGGCGTCGCCGGCGGTGACGTTCGTTTCGACCTGGTGGATGTTCTTCGCGCCGGGGATGGCGGTGGCGACGGCATCGTTGGCCAGGACGAAGCGGAGGGCTCCTTCGATCAGCGTGCGCGCGGTGCCGCCGATGATCGACTTCACCTCGTCGACGCGGGGCAGCGCTTCCTGAAGGCGGCGCGGCGTCAGGAAGTTCTGGCGGATATCGTCGGCGGGGAAGACGGTGTCGTTGCGGAACTTGCCGGTGAGCAGTCCGGAGGCGAGCGGAACGCGGGCGATGATCCCGTAGCCCTTTTCTTTCGCGGCGGGAAAGAGGTCGGCCGCCGGGGCCTGGTTGAGGATGTTGTAGAGCACCTGCAGCACGTGCCCCCAACTTTGGCGCACGACCTCCAACCCATCTTCGGGATTGAAGACGGAGACGCCCCAGAAACGAATCTTGCCGGCGTCCTGCAGCCGTTCCATTGCGTCCTGAATTTCTTCGCGGCGCAGGTCGTCGATGGTCGGGTTGTGAATCTGATAAACGTCGATGTAGTCGGTGCGCAGGCGTTTGAGTGAGCCGTCGACGGCGAGGTAGATGTGTTGTTTGGAGAAATCCTTCTTCAACTCTCCGCTTGATGTGCGGACGACGCCGACTTTCGTACCGATGATGACGTCCTGCCGTTTGCGCGAGAGGACGATGCCGAGTAGCGACTCGCTGCGGCCGAAGCCATAGCTGTCGGCGGTGTCGAAGAAATTAACGCCGAGGTCGCGGGCGCGGCGGATCGCGGCGAGCGAGTCTTCATCGGTCGTGCGTCCCCAGCCGAGCGGCGCACCCGAGGCTTCGGACGGCCCGCCGATGGCCCACGCGCCGAAGCCGATGGCGCTAACCTTGATCCCAGTCTTTCCAAGCTCGCGGTACTGCATCGCGACGGATTCTAAAGTCACTACTGCGGTTGGAGTGTGACTTTGATGACGTTGGGGTTGTGGTCGTACATCGCGCCGGTGAAGCGATCGACGAGGAAGCCGATCCCGCCGGCTACGCCTGCTATGGACACGGTGTTGAGAGCTGCGTCAGAACCGGTGCCGGTGAACGCGGTGATGATTGCGATCGGAAGACCGGAAGCTGGGATGAAGTTCGCCCAGAACGAACCATTAAAACCGCGCTCCATACTTAGGCGCTGCGTCTTCATGCCGCTCTTCGACACGTCCAGGAAACAACCATCGGCTTTGCGCGGAATCGTGATCCGCGCCGGCGTGGTGCCGCTCGCGGTAACGTTGTTTGCGCACTTGATCGTCGCCTCGGCACCGCTGGGATTCGAATCGACGGAGATCACTTCGTTGGTCCCGCGCGTGATCGTGGCGCACGACGAGAGCAGGGCCGCAGTCATCAGGAAAGCCAGGAAGCGTTTCACAGTCTCACCTGCTTCACCTCTTCGATCGCCTTGAAAAACCGGAGTGCGTTCATCGTATCGCTGTCGAGCGGCGAATCGATGGTGACGATTGCGAGCGCTTTGCCACCGCTGGTCTCGCGGGCGAGGTTGTACTCGGCAATGTTGATCTCGCGGTCGCCGAGGATCGTGCCGACCTTGCCGACGACGCCGGGAACGTCTTTGTTGATGATGTAGAGCAGCGTCCCTTCCGGTTTGAACTCGACGCGGAAGTTGTTGACGGAGACGATGCGCTGGTTCTTCTCGCTGAAGAGCGTCGCGGAAACGCAGGTTTCGTCGGTGGCCGACGATGCGCGGAAGGTGACGAGGTTCGTGTAATCGAGCGGCGTCGGATGCGTAGTCGCGCCGATAGCGATGCCGCGCTGCTGCGCCACCTGCTCCGCGTTGACGAAGTTCACCGACTCCGCAAGCCGAGGAGTGAGCATCCCTTTGAGCGCAGCCACCGAGAGGATTCGCGTCAGCCGCTCGTCGACGCCCCAAAGTTCGATTGCAGCGCGCGTGATCGGACCGCTGATGATCTGCGCGGCGAAAAGGCCGAGCCGCTCGGCCATGTTGATGAACGGCGCGGCGTCGGCGTCGGCCAGCCCTTCGAACGGCAGGTTGACGGCGGATACGAAGATCGAGCCGCGCAACGCGTCGATGACCATCTCCGAGGTTTGCACGGCCACGCGGTCCTGCGCCTCGATCGTGTTCGCGCCGATGTGTGGCGAAAGGATGATGTTCTTCGCCGACAGCAGCGGGTTGTCCTTCGGCGGCTCCTCGACATAGACGTCGATCGCGGCACCGGCGATCTTGCCGCTGTTGAGCGCATCCGCGAGCGACTGTTCCTCGTAGATGCCGCCGCGCGCGATGTTGAGGACGACCACGCCGTCCTTCATCTTCGCGATCTCACCCGCGCCGATCATGCCGCGCGTTTCGTCGGTCAGCGGCGTGTGGACGGTGATGACGTCGGCGCGCGTGAGAAGGTCGTCGAGCGAGACGCGCTCCGCGCCCACTTTGTCGAACACGCTCGGCGCGACGTACGGGTCGTAGGCGATGACGCGCATGCCGAACGCGCGGGCGCGGATGGTGATGCGCGTGCCGATGCGCCCGAGGCCGATGATGCCGAGCGTCTTGCCATCGAGCTCGGTGCCGAGGAACTTCGACCGGTTCCACTCCCCGCGCTTCACGCTCGCATGCGCCTCGGGGATGTTGCGGCACAGCGCGAGCAGCATGGCCATCGTGTGCTCGGTGGCCGACATGATGTTCGCGGTCGGCGCGTTGATCACAAGGATGCCGCGCGCCGTGCAGGCATCGACGTCGACGTTGTCGAGTCCCACGCCGGCGCGCCCGACGATGCGCAAGCGATCGCCAGCGTTCACCAGCTCCTCGGTCACCGCCGTTCCGCTTCGCGTGATGAGCGCGTCAGATTCGGAGACAGCTTTCAACAGCGCGTCGCCCTTGAGGCCGGGGCGATAGTCGACTTCCATGTCGCTCGCGGCGCGCAGGATGGCCAGGCCGGAGTCGGCGAGCGTGTCGGTGACGAGGATCTTCATGACGTCGCGACCTCTTCGAGCGCGTCCAGCATCGTATTGAGGTCTGCGAGCTGGATGTCGCCCATGTGGCCGATGCGGAATGTGGTCGCCTTCCATTTGCCGTAGCCGCCACCGAGGGTGAAGCCGCGCGTTTTCATTGCTGCGCGCAGCTCGTCGGGCGGGCGATTGGGAAGGAGCGCGGAGACCGTCGCCGAGGCGTGATCGGCATCTGACGCGAGCTCCGCATACGCGGCAGTGCGACGAATGGTCGTTTCGCGCATTGCTTCGTGGCGGCGGTAGCGGGCGTCGAGCGTTTCTACGTTGATGATGTCGTCGAGCTGTTTCGCGAGCGCGTAAAAATGCGGGATCGATGGCGTCGTCGGAACGTTGCCGTCGTCCGCGTGTTTTTTATAGCTGAGGAAGTCGAGGTACGTGCCGCGGTAGGGGCGTTTTGCCGCTCGAGCCAGCGCCCGCGGCGAAACGGCGAAGACGGTGATTCCGGGTGGCAGTGCGATTCCCTTCTGCACGCTGGCCAGACAGACGTCGAATCCCCAGTCGTCGAAGTGGACTGGGATGCCGCCGAGGGAGGAGACGGCGTCGACGAGGATGAGTGAGTTCGGCGATTGCTCGCGAACGACACGTGCCAACGCGGCGACATCGTTCGTCACGCCGGTGGAAGTCTCGTTGTGCGTGAGGGTGACGGCGTCGTATTGCGTACGGCGCGAGGCGAGATGATCGGCGAGTTTTTCGGGATCGACGGCGCTTCCCCATCCCGCGTTCAATTGGTCGACTTCGAGCCCGAGACTTTCGGCGATGGCCATCCAGCGCTCGGCGAAGGCGCCGGAGGTCGTCACCAGAACGCGGCGCGGCACGCAGTTGGTCAGCGCCGCTTCGAGGAGTGCGGTGCCGCTGCACGATGCGACGAATGTGTCGCCCGTGGTTCCGAAGAGCGGCTTGAGATTGGCGACGACACGCAGGAAAAGATCGCCGAACTGGGCTGATCGGTGCGCGATCATCGGGCGTGTCATCTCCTGCAGGATTTCAGGACGAACCCACGTGGGACCGGGAACGAAGAAGTTGGCGTTGGTCATAAGAGATGGTGAAGAACGTCGCGAAGATTCGTGACGTAGAGGTCCGCATTCTCCTTCACGCGCGGCCGGACGACAACGCCGCCGAATCCGATGAAGAGATCGACCGCCGGCTTCGCTTCGAGGTCGCTCACGCCGTCGCCGATGAACGCCGCTTTGCCATGCGAGCGGGCGCGAATGTCGCGCACGACCAGCTCCTTACCTCCCGGCCTCGTAAGAAATGAGCGGCGATCGAAGTCTTTGTAGTTGCCTTCCGCATCGAACGCAAGTTTCACGGCATGAACGCTTCGGACGTTCAGCGCATCGGCGAGTTTCCGGATTGCTTGTTCGATCCCGGCGGTGACGAGATGAACGATGACTCCGTTGTCCTGCAGCGCCGCAATCGTCTCCTTCGCTCCATCGACGAGCGATCGAACGTACAGCGCCCCAAGTTGTTCGACGCGATCTTTCGACGGCCGGATCATTTCCAACCGTTTCGCGTACACCTGATCGAGCGGAATCTCGCCGTTCATCGCGGCGTCGGTGAGTTTCGCGATCGCAGGATTGCCATCAGCGAGCACGTCGATGCCTTCGATCGTAACGAGCGTCGAGTCGACGTCGAAAAACACGAAGCGGCAGGTCATGCGCGATCCCCAGATTTTTCACCACAGAGACACAGAGGACACGGAGAGGATCTCTCTGTGTCCTCTGTGTCTCTGTGGTTCAAACGTTTCACCCGGCCACCACCTTCAAAAGGTCCGAAAACCTCTCCAGATAGTGATCCGCGTTTGCCGCTTGCAACGCCTCGGCGGTCGACGATCCCGTCGCCACTACCGCCACGTCGATCCCGCTGTTGCGTGCGGCGTGAACATCGATCGGCATGTCGCCGACGAAGAGAGTGTCGGCCGGCGCGCACGATGTCGCTTCGAGGGTGTGCAGCACGTGTTGCGCCTCCGGCTTTCGCGCGCCGGCGAGGTCAGGGCCGACGATGGCGCGGAAGTAGGGCGCGAGTTGTAGAAACGTCAGGATCTTTTTCGAAAACGACGTTGGCTTATTCGTGCAGACCGCCATCGCCACGCCGAGGCCGTGCAGTGCGACGAGCGTTGACTCGACGTCGGTGAGGATCGTCGACGCTTCGCAGCAGATCTCGTCGTAGCGCGATTCGAACGCGTCCTTCACGCTGCGCGGCACAGTATCGACGTCGAAGGCGCGGCGAAGCATCGTGTCGAGACCGTCGCCGACGAAGTCGCGAATGCGCGAGGCGCTCAACTCTGGCAAGCCGTGTTCGCGGCGCGCGAAGTTGACGGCCTCAGCGAGCGCCGCATACGAATCGACGAGCGTTCCGTCCAGATCGAACAGCACGGCCCGGTAACGAAGCGGTGGCAAGGCCATACGGCAACGGCAGATTCTATCGCCGTGCCCACGCGGGACGTGGAGAATAGCGGGATGCTACGTGCGCTCGTTGCGCTGCTGCTTTTCCCCGCCTCTCTCCTCGCCGCCGACGGCAAGATCAACCTCAGTCTCGAGCCGCTCGGCGATTCCGCGCAGGGCGGCGTCGTCACGCGCGTCTCCTTTCACTTCACGATTCCGACCGATGCACCCTCCGGCGTCGCGCTCGTGCTGACCGGTTCGATCTCGCAGAACGGTGAGGTGGTGAAACGCTTTCGCTATCCGGTCCAACCGTCTACGCCGAATCCGTTGACCTCGGTGCAGACACTCCAACCGGGCAATGCCGAGGTCGACGCGAAACTGATGGTGCCGCTCGAGGAGCAGACGCCGGTGATTCTGGCGAAGGCGACGCAGACGTTTGCGATCGCGAAAACGAACAAGGCCTACATAGCGAAAGACGGCGACGACGCGGAGGCGATTCTTGCCGAGGGGATCGTGCCGGAGACGAGCGGCGCAGTCAGAATCATCCCGCCGCGGCGCGACGTGGCGCCGAACCTGTTCATCGTCGAAGTGGAAGTCCAGGCGCCCGTAACGCGCGTCGAGTTCTGGGTCGAGGGCAAGCGCATCCTCGCCCGCAACGCGCCGCCATACCGCGCGGAGCTCGACCTCGGCGCCTTGCCGAAACGCGTGGAAGTTCGCGCCGTCGGCTTCGACGCGCAGGGGCGCTACGTCGACGCGGACGCCTTCGTCGTCAACGAGCACGAGACACCGCTCGAGGTGAAGATCACGCGAACGCTGACGCCCGACGGCGTGGCGCACTTCAAGCTGAGCGTGCAGAACCCGAAGGCGACGACGATCAAGTCAGCCGTATTTTTCGCAGGTCAGAAGAAGCTGCACGAGTGGAGCGCGCCGCCGTACGCGCTCGACGTTCCGAATTCGCTGTTGAGGGGCGTCGAATTCGTCCGCGCATCGGTCACCGACGATACGAACTACGAGGCCAGCGACCTGCTCTTCCTGAACGGCGATCGATTCGCCGAGGAGATCGAGGTCAACCTCATCGAGCTGCCGGTGACGGTGAACGACAGAAGCGGAGTGCCGGTCACGGATCTCAAGCAGCCTGATTTCACCGTTTTCGAAAACGGGAAGCCGCAGAAGATCACGACGTTCAACTACGCCTCGAACCTGCCGATCGCGGTCGGTGTGCTGCTCGATCATTCCGGAAGCATGAAGCCGCGGATGGAGCAGGCGAAGTCGGCCGCGCTGGAGTTTTTCAAGAAGATCATGCGGCCGGGCGACCGCGCGTTTGTCACCGGATTCGCGTTCGACGCGAAGTCGGCGTCGCCGTTCGTGACCGATGTGTCGTCGCTGCAATCGCAGGTCAACGCCGTCCCGGAGGCGAGCGGCGGAACGGCGTTGTACGACGCCATCGTGACCGGCCTTTATCGTTTCCGAACGCTGCAGGGCCGACGCGCGCTGATCATCCTCACCGACGGCGAAGACACGACGTCGCGAACGTCGTACGAAGAAATGCTGACCTACGCCCGCTCGGCGCGCGTGCCGTTGTACTTCATCGGCGTCGGCCTCGGCATCTTCGACGCCAGCGGCACGAACAAGATGAAGACGCTCGCCGCGGAGACCGGCGGTACGGCCTACTTCATCCATGACATCAAGCAGCTCGACGCGACGTACGCGCAGCTCGACAAGGACCTCCGCTCGCAATACCTGATCGCCTACAACGCGCAGACCTCGGTGAAGGACCGCGCGTACCGCAAAGTTGAGGTAAAGGTGTCGAAGCCGGGGATGACGGTTCGCACGATCCGTGGATTCATCCCCTGATGAAACGCATTGCGGTGGCGCTGCTGGTTTTGACGCTGGCCTGCACGCCGCCGCGTCCGCGAAACCGCTACGGTGTGGCGGTCGATCCCGATCTTCGCGGTGCTCCCGTCACACTGCTGCATTTCTGGGCCGCGTGGTGCGGACCATGCCGCCAGGAGTTGCCGCGATTCACGGCGTTTGCGGCGGAGCATCACATGCGCATCGTCGCTGTCTCGCTGGATCACGACTATCCGTCTGCCGAACGATTTCTTCGCGATCAGGGGATCACGCTCGAAACTCTGGTCGACGATCACGGGCGCTTCGCGGCCGCGCATCACGTGCGCGTGATTCCGACCACGATCGCGTACGACGCACAAGGAAAGCTCATCGATCGGTTCGATCAATCAGTCGACTGGAGCGACCCGGCGGTTGCGCGGCGCGTGATTCGGTGACCAGGGATCACGGATACATGCGCTTGTACGTCGACGCCAGCATCACCACGTGTTTGACGTACGTGCGCGTTTCGCGGAACGGAATGGCTTCGATGAATTCGTCCATCGGCTTGCCGGGTGCGGCGCGGCGCCACTGCAGGACGCGGCCCTGGCCGGCGTTGTACGACGCGATTGCGAGCTCGTTGCTGCCGTTGAAAAGATTCACGAGCATCTTGAAGTGCGCGGTGCCGAGGCGGATGTTCGTTTCGGGATTGTCGAGGCGCGGGCTGATGTGAAAGCGGCCGGCCAGTTCGCGGCCGGTGGCGGGCATCAACTGCATCAAGCCGGTCGCGCCGACGGAGGATTTCGCTTTCGCGTTGAAGTAACTCTCCTGATGGATCAGCCCCATCACGGTGTAGGGATCGACGCCGTTGGCGCCGGAGTATTTGCGGATCCAGTCGTCGTACTTCAGCGGGTAATACATCTTCAGAAAATAGGTCGGAACGGAATCCTGCTCGACGGTGGCCAGCGCCGGAAAGGCGCTGCGCAGAGTCTTCAGCGTGTCGATCATGTTGCCTGATGCGTGATAGAGATCGGCCATGAGCGCGTCGGCGAACTGCTGATTCTTGCGATTGCGGTTCTTGTCGATCTCCAACTTCGCATCGGCAAAATCGGAGAGGGCCGTCAGCTCGTAGCCGAGGCGCAGCTCTTTGGGCATGTTCTGCTCGGCGATCTCGCGCCAGTCCATGCGATTGCTCGTGAGCGGATTGACGTTCGTTGCCTGCCGTTTAGCGCCGCGTTTCTCCGACTCGATCGCGTAGATGTCGTCATACGGCGCGGAGGCGAGCTCGTGATAGATCGCCGCCGATTCGTCCTTGCGCCCGAGGCGTTCGCCGGCGCGCGCGAACCAGTACATCGATTGCCGCTTCGTGTTCGGATTGCGATAGTTGTCGCGGATGAACGCGAGCAGGTCGCGGGCGCCATTCAGATCGCCGCGCGCATAGGCCGCCCACGCCTTGTCCCAAAAATGCTGCAATCCGGCATCTTGCGACGTATCGACTTTGGCGAGCTGCGCGATCAACTGCCGTTCGTACGCGTCCTGATTCTTTGCCTCGGCCCGTTCGATGAGTGAGTTGAGAACTTCGATGCGAACTTCGTCCGCGAGTTGCAGAGAGAGCAGATCTTTCAGCCGCTCGGTCGCGAGGCGATCGTATTCGTCCTTCTTCGATTTCTTCGCAAGGTCGACGAGCTGGATGTTCTTCTTGACGTTCGCGAATTTCGGCTTCGTGGTCGCTTTCTTTTTCCCTTTCGCGGGGACCTTCGTCGTACCGACCTGCTGCTTGACGACGATGGTCTTCGTGACGTTCGGATTGATCGAGGCCGACAGGGTCGCGTAGTTCTTGGCCGCGGTGTAGATCGCCGGGATGGCGAAACGATACGGACCGTTCGCGAGCGGCTCCAGCACTTTGTTCGAATCCTCGAAACGACGAAGCTGATTGAGCGCCAAGCCACGATTGAGCTGCATCGGCGTGCGCAGATCGGCGGGGACGCCGTTCGCTTCCAGCAACGCCAGCTCATCGAATGCGTTCTGCGGATCGCCATCGCGGAGAAACGACACGGCGCGTTCGAGCCGCTCGGCTGCGGTGAACCGGATCGGATCGCCGGTGATCGCGCGCGTCAGCTCAATCGCATGCACGGCCTGCGGCGAACGCGGATTCTTGATGGCGA
This sequence comes from Acidobacteriota bacterium, assembly GCA_019247495.1. Lineage (GTDB taxonomy): Bacteria > Acidobacteriota > Thermoanaerobaculia > Gp7-AA8 > Gp7-AA8 > JADGNZ01. The sequence continues at coordinate 32,671 of JAFAOU010000062.1, read as the reverse complement.
TGTTGCGCGCGTCGTAGAGAGCACCGGCGATGTCGCCGCGCGCAAGACGCGCATCGATGGCGCTCCACCGCGCGGTAGCGGCAACGTTGGAGTCATTCGCGTTCGCCGCGACTACGGCGTATGCATCAGCGGCATGCCTCCAGTCGGCGATCGCGGCGTAGAGTCCGCCGAGATTCAGACCGGCTTCCGGGAAATGCACGAATGCCGGATGTCGCAACAGGAGACCAGCCAGCGTCGTTCGCGCGCGCGCGTTGTCTTTCGCCAGCTGATACGCGTTGGCGAGGTAGTACATCCGATACTCATCGACCGCACGCTTTCCAAAGTGAAACGAGGAAAGCTGTTTCGCCGCCTCGGCGCCATCACGGCGATGGATGGCATCGAGCCCCGCGGTAAACGCCGGCCGCAGCTTCTCCAGATCCGGCGGCGCCTCCGGCTTCGCAGGAACGACGTACTCCTCGTGGTGCACGCGCGTCCGGCGGAGGCGCAGCACAGCCACGACGATGAGCAGCGGCACCAACACCGCGACAACGGCAACAACCCAACCCCGTCGAGCCCGCATTCAACGGACTCAAGTGCGAAAAGTGCGCCGTGAGGGCGCGAATGAACGGGGTACGGTTCACGCGGAGACGCGGAGGACGGAGAAAAGAAGCAATCCGCCGCTCAGGCTGCTCCGTATCGTTCGAAAACAGGGGGGACGTCCCATGAGCGCACAAGCGAATACCGCCATCGTTCGCAGATTGGTTGAGGAAGCGCAGGAGGGCGGCAATCTTGCCGTCGTCGATGAGTTGCTGGCAGACGATTTTGTCGACCACTCGCCGCTACCGGGGCTGCCGCCGACGCGCGACGGCGTTCGGATGCTATTCGCCGGAATGAATGCGGCGTTCCCGGATCTGCGCGTGACGATTCATGAGCAGATCGCGGATGACAAACGCGTCGTCACACGCAAGACCTTCAGCGGAACGCACGCCGGTCCGTTCATGGGTGTGCCCGCGACAGGAAAGCCGGTCTCGTTCGACGCCATCGACATCCTGACGATTCGCGGCGGATTGATCCGCGAGCATCGCGTTGTGGTCGATCAACTCGCGCTGCTGCAGCAGATTGGCGTGCGCTGATTACAAGCGCACTGATTACAAGCCCAGGGCGCTTGCGTCGCCGTCTGCGAGGATGCGCACCAGCTCGTCGTAGAAATAGTTCGACGTCTTGCGGACGTCGTCGGCGATGCGCTCGTCGTACATCTGGCGGCTGCGGTCGATGTCTTCTTTGAGGCGCTCGTAGAGGTCTTTATTGCGGCGGCCGAGGTCGACCTTTGGCTCGTTATAGAGCTTGATCTCGGAGACCAGCAGGCGGGCAAAGCGGCGGGCTTCATCGTGGCGCTTCGAATCGTCCGCCGGTACGGCGCCGCCGATCGGAGCGGCGCTGCGGGTTGTGAGGTTCGGCGGCGGGATGTACTGCGTGCTGGCGCGCTCCTCCCGTTCGTGGGGCGGCGCGGCGTGAGGTGGAGGCGGAGCGGGAGGGGGCGCTTCGATGGCCGGCAGTGCGGTGGTCATGAACGATGCCGCCGATGGCATCGCGGACGACGGTGCCGCGAAGTCGGTCTCCGGCATCGTGAACGTGGGCGTGGCCGCAGGGGGCGCCATCATCTCGCGCAACTGCGCGGCGGAAACGGCGACGGTGGTGTCGGCTGATTCGTCGGCAACGGGCGGCGACGGACGAACGGGCGGTGGTGGTGGCGTAGGACGTGGCGGCGGTGCAGGCGCGGGTGCCGGTGCGGCCATCGGCTGCGGTGCAGTGACCGACTCCGCATCGTTCAAACTCGGCGACGGCGACTTCTTGCGGCTCGCGACCGTATCGATCAGCAGGCCGGTCGTGAAGACGAGCAGCTCGAGCGACGATGGATCGAGCTTCGCGGCGTCCGCGTCAACCGCATCGACGTAAACAGCCGCGGCGATTTTGTCCTTGATCACCATCGGCACGAGGATCGCGCTCGTCGAAGCGGGAACGCCGAGGCGCGTGGAGAGATTGGCGCCGTCCCAGGTGACAACCTGCTCGTCGCGAAGAACGCGATCGAGCTCATCGATCAGGCCAGGTGCGGCGTTGAAGCGCTTGATCTGCTCATCGTTGCCGCCCGCCGCCGTGAAGCCGGCGCCCTTCCAGCCGCTGAACGTCTCGCCGCGCAGGATCAGCAGGGCCGCGCGCGAGCCGAACATCAGGCACTGATCGAGCAGCGCGTTGAGGATGTCCACTTGTGACTTGCCGCGCTCGACGGCCTGAACCGCTTGTTTGACGCGCGACGCATCAGCGCCCGCCGTGGATGGCGGAGGGGGCGGAATCGCAGCGGTAATGCTCTCTTCGAATTCGCCGAGGGACTTCTGGATGTGCGGGAGGAAGGAGACGGCGTTGACGTCGGCCTGAACGCTCTGAAGGGCGGCCTTGAGCTGCGAGTCGACCACCTCGCGGACGTCTTCGATGGAGGAGCGAATCTCGCCCACCAACTTCTCCATCGCATCGCGGACGTGTGCTTCGATCGAGCCCGCGACTTCGTCGCCCCTCACGGCCATAAGTCCTCCGAATCCTGTAGGTTGAAACCCGCCCCCAAACCGGCGCGCGATTATAGCGCAGAGAAGCTGTGCTACTTTTGGAGCCAATGCGCCAGTTATTGGTCCTCATCGCACTCGCTGCCATGTCGTGCGGCGGCGGTTCTCCCGATGCTTCCGACAACTCCTCGGAATGGCTCCACGTCCTCCGCCACAAGCAGGCGGCGTCGGCGCCGAACGCGCCGGTGCATGCGAAGCAGGCCTACGCCGACACACTCGGAGCGTTTGTCGCAAAACATCCGACGCACAGCCGCGCGCGCGAGGTCTACCAGCACATCCAGCTCGATTTCGCACACGAGTTGGCGGCGGTGGGCCGTCATCAGGATGCGATCCGCATCTATCGCGCGGTGCTGACGCACGATCCGAAGAACGACCTCGCGCTGAAAGGCCTCGCCGATTCCGTCGATCATCTGGCGGTATCGCACGAGAAGCTGCTGGCCCTCGAAAAGGGGATGTCGCAACGCGACGTCGCCCACCTCCTCGGCAAGCCCATTCCCGGCTGGCAGGTCACCAACGACCGTCCCGACTCGACGATCGAGTCGTGGTACTACCGCCGCACCGGCGGCGGCATCGCCGGCGTCTATTTCCGCGACGGCGTACTGTTTGCCGCGGAAGAGAATTCACAGGCGAAGATCGCACCGTTGATGAAGCAGTGAAATCTGCGATCCGCAGATGACGCAGATGGACGCAGAACAAGGCGTTCGAATCTGTGTACATCTGCGCCATCTGCGGATGATGCTCGGCCGAACGGAATCGCGCTGTCACCCGCGTCGTTCACATCGCCGCATGCCCATTTACGAATACCAGTGCACGAAGTGCAATGACCGCACGGAGATGATCCAGAAATTTACCGATCCTCCGTATGCCGTTTGCGACAAGTGCGGCGGCGACGTGCGAAAGTTGATGTCGGCGCCGGCGATCCAGTTCAAAGGCTCCGGCTTTTACAAGACCGATTACGCCAGCGCGTCATCGAAGGCGGACACGAAAGCGGGATCGGAAACGAAGAGCGAGTCGTCATCGTCCGGCGACAGCAAGCCCTCAGAGTCGAAGAGCGAAACGAAGACGGAATCGAAATCCGAAACGAAGTCCGAAACCAAAACCGAAACCAAGGCACCAGTCAAAACGGAGTCAAAGAGCTCCGACTAAATCCGAAAATGGGAAAAGTCCGGCAGTTCAAGCAACGGGCCGACTCGATGCTCGAGGAGGTCTTCCGGTCTCTCTTCGAAGAAATCGATACGGAGAAGATCCGCCGCGATGTGGCCGCGCTCAAGGAGAGCGAGCCCGACTTCCACTCCGACGAACACGCCCGCATGCTGGTGCGCCGCACCGCTCTTCGCTGCGCCGCCGCCGGCGCTGTCTCCGGCCTCCCCAGCGGCCTCATCGCGATCGGCTCCCTCGGCGCGGAACTGGCCTTCCTCGTTTTCCAGCAGTTCCGCCTCATCCTCGGTATCGCTACCGTCTACGGCCACGAGCCGTCGCAGCGCGAACGTTTTACGGAGGCGATGTCGTGCCTCGCGTATGCATCGGGCGTCGGCATCGGCAAGCAAGGCATCGCCACGATGCTCGAATCCGCAACGGTGGAAGGCGGCAAGATCGCAGAGAAGCTCGGCACGAACTTTTTCCGCGAGCGGCTCACGAAGGCGATCCCGTTCGTCGGCGTCGCCGCCGGCGGCACGCTGAACTACATCTCCGTCCGCGCCGTCGGCCGCGCCGCGATCAAGTTCTACGAGTCGCAAGCCGATCCGGTCGATGTCACCGACGCCGACGAGATCTGGTCCGAAGGCGACCGCGAACACGCTTGACGGGCAGCGCCCGTGGGCCTGATTGCCTTCGGCTTAGTCAACTGGGCTGCCGCGAAAGTCGTGCTGCGCGAGGCGATTGTGTTTGCTCGTCAAGCCATCCCGACACCCGACAGCCGACAGCCGACAGCCGATCACAAAACGAGGAATGCGCCACGCGATACCTCCGTTTGAGCGCGGTAACTGAGCATGGGCAAATACGCAATGGATTCGACGATGGAAGTCCGCTCGCCGATTTTCGAGCGGCGGCGCCTCCGCCGTATTCGCATGATCGTGGAGCTCACGCTCAATCTCATCGGCAGCGACATGACCGTGTCGCACCGCGAAGCGCGATGCCTGGTCCGTTGCGCGCGCAAAGCGATCCTCGAACTGCATCCCGGATTCGAACAACGCTACGAACGGATCGTCCTTCCCTACTTCGAGCGCATGCTGGCCAGCCGCTGGCCGCATGAGCAGGCGTTCGACGACGACTGCTGCGACGTCGTCAATTAGTTCGCGCCCGCTTCCAACTCCCGCACAACTCTGATGTCGCCGAACTGCACCTTCGCGCGGGCGATCTCCCTGCGTGCCGCGTCGCGGAACTCCGCGTTCGCGTAGCCGATGCCGGGATCATCCGGAACGATAAAGCGATATTCGATCGCGTCCAGCCGCGACGCTGGGAACACATCGCGGCGGGCGAAAACCATCGCCGCATCGTCGAACGCGATCAGCGCCCAATCGCGCCGCCGGTAGCGAACGAGCGACGCGGGCAACGCTCGCCGTTCGCCGCTGGCGACGTCGAGCACCTCGATCTTTTCGTTCTGGTATTCGTCGACGGCGAGCACGAGTCCGTACTTCGCGATCATGGCGTGCCACGCGCGGCTGTCGCGGTGCGCGACGGCGTCGGCCTCGATGAACTCGCGGAATAGTTCGTTGCGGCCGTCGGTCAGGGCGCGGCGTTCCGGATAGAACGTCCACTCGATCAACCCGCCGAACTGATCGACGTTGTAGATGTTGCCCGGCAGGTTGTACGACTTCAGCGCGGCGACGGCGCGCGCCGGAAATCGTTCGTCATCGATGCCCGGGCGATGGGCGTCGTGTTGGAACACCCACGCCAGCGGAATGAGCGCACAGGCGGCGATGCCATTCGAGACGCGGCGCGAGAAGTTGCCGATCGGCGGGACGAGAAGCGGAAGCGCGGCGAAGTAGAGTCCCTGGTTTCTTACGTATCGGATGGCCAGCGCCGCGAGCAGAGCGAAGATCACCAGTCGCCACGCATTCGCGCGCTTTTCCTTCGTGCCGATAAAGAGCAGCAATACCGCGCCAATGGTCACGTACAGCAGCGGAAAAAATGCGAAGGTCGACGGCAGCCACTCGGCATTGACGAACGCGCCGCTGTGGATCTCGGACGTCAACCGCAACGGCGCGAGAATGGCGTTCCAGCCGTAGGGATTGACGAGTAACGCGATCGCGCTGGCCCCCGCGAGGATTATCGATCGTAGCGCCGACGGCTCGTCGGCTGGACCGCCAGCGGCTCGCTGGCGCGTCTTCGCCTCTTGCCGCCGAGCCGGCGGCGGTCCAGCCGGCGAGCCGCCGGCGCTACGGATTTGAAGAATTGAAATCAGAGCGAGCACCGGCGCCAGCAGCGCCGAGGGGTGGACGTTGATCCAGACGATCGTGAGACATACGTAGGCAATCGTCAGCGGAGCAAGCCTCAGTCGCGAGCCGAGGAGTCCGATCGCGATCACGATCAGCAGCGCGGCAGCAGCGGCGGGACGGACGCCGAGCCGATCAGACGCGCCAGCGAACCCCACGGCAGCGATGAGCAGCGCGACGCCGGCATCCTGCGATGTGATGAGAACCGCGATCGCGAAGATCGCCGCTGCGAGCATCGCGCTGATGATCGAAATCCCGGCATCGCCGCCGATGCCGTGCAACGCGTAGAGCACGATCTCGTACAGCCATTCGCCATTGATCCACGGCACGTGCGCGCTCGCGACCGCAAGCGGATCGAATTGGGGAATTGCGCGGTGCTCGACGATCCAGCGGCCGGTAGTCAGGTGCCAGAAATAGTCGTAGCTCCGGATCGGCGCGACGGCGGCGATGGCGGCCAGCACGAAGAACGCGGCGGCCGCGATCCGCTTCGTCATTGAAGCGGCAGTTTACCCTCAGGACGTGCTGGAGACCGCTGCGGGCGCAGCCGGCGGCGCAGGAGGGGCGGCCGGAGCCGCTGGCGCTGCCGGTGTCGCGGGCGTCGTGGCAGTATCGATCTTGATGTCGCCGTTCACCGTCGTGATGCGCAGCTCGTAACGTCCGCCGTTCACTTCACCCGAAACGCGGCGGCTGCCGGGATGCGAATGGATGTTCAGCGGAAACGCGGCTTCGATGTCGCCATTTACTTGCGAGAAATCGCCGGTGAACGATGCGCTGAGAGGCAGCGCTGCGGTCACCCCGCCGTTGACAGTCTTCAGCGTTGCGCCCTGGAACGACTTGCCGAAACGCGCTTCGATGCGTCCGTTGACCGTGTGCGCTTCCACTTCGCTGGAGCCGGGCGTATCGATGTTCACGCGTCCGTTCACCGTCACCGCGCGCATCTCGCCGTCGACGCCGTGCGTCGCGATGCGTCCGTTGACGGTGCGCAGATCGAGCGCCACGGACGCGGGAACGCGAAGCTCGTAGTCGATGCGCGTCTCGTTGCCGAAGCTGAAGAAGCGGAAGTGGCGGTGCTCGTTCTCACGTCCGATGATCAGCGTGTCGCCGCTCACCTGCGTCGTGAAGTAGCCCTGATTTTCCTGGTTCTGTTTGGGGGCGATGCGGCTTTGGACGGTCGCGTCCATCGCGATTTCGTTCGCGGAGCCGGCCTCGATGTTGATCGCGCCATCGACCTCGCGCACCTCGATGCGGCGGATCGTGCCTGCCGGCCAGCGCCGCTCGACGTGCGCTGTTCGCCGCTCCATGACGGCGCCGCAACCGGCCACCAGAAGGAGCGACGCGAGCGAATAGATGATGCGATTCCGGCTGTTCATAGGTCCCTTGCAGCAGGAAGGTACGAAAACGAGGATAAAGGGTTTCGAATGAGCACGGATGGCTCCCAGACCACGCTTCTGCGCATCGCGGCGTTTCTCGTCGATGCCCTCTCGATTTCACTGCTACTCGTGCTCCCCGCCGCGCTGCTGAGCTACACCCTGGCCTGGATCGGCGGCGAAATCCGCGTCATCCAGAACGTCTGGTACGCCGCCCTCGGCATCGTGATCGTTTCCATGCTCTTCCGCGACGGCTGGCGCGGCCGCTCCCTCGGCAAGCAGATCCTCGGGCTGCGCGTCCTCACGAGCAACGATAAACCGTGCGGCTATTTGCGCAGCTTCGCGCGCAACGTGAGCCTGATCGTGCCGGCCGTGAACCTCGCCGAGGTGGTGTTCGTAGTCGCCGGGAAAAGCCGAATCGGTGACCGGATCGCGAAGACGAACGTGACAGAGGAGTGATTCACGCCACCGCGTTGCGCATTGTCGCGGCGGATGACGGCAGCGAGACCGTGATCGAAGTGCCTGCGTTTTCGTGCGAGACGACTTCGATGCGGCCGCCGTGTTCCTGGACGATGCGGTAGGAGATGGCCATGCCGAGGCCGGTGCCGGTGGGGAAGTTCGTTCGGAACGGTTGGAAGAGGCGGCGCTGGTCGGCGTCGTTCATGCCGCGTCCGTTGTCGCTGAAGGTGATGTTGTAGTGATCCGCGGCCGGGGCCGTAGTGACGCGCAGCGTTCCGCCGTTCGGCATGGCCTGCACCGCGTTGCGGGCGATGTTCCAGAACACCTGCCGGATCTGATCGCTGTCTCCGACGATCGTGTAGGACGGCGGAACGATCTCGTCCTCGATGGTGTGCGTCGCAGTCAACTCGGGAGAGTTGCGCAGCAGGTCGAGCGTCTCGGCCAGGCTCGCGGCGATGTCGAATTCGGCGGGACGTTTTTCCTGCGGCTTCACGAAGCGGAGAAAGTCGGCGATCGATTTGTTGAGCCGCTCGGACTCCTTGAGGATGATCGACATCAGCCGCTGTTCCTGTGGATTCAGCGCGGTCGATTTCTTGAGCACTTGTACAGATCCGGCGATCGCCGCGAGTGGATTGCGGATCTCGTGAGCGATGCCGGCAGAGAGCTCGCCGACGGCAGCCATGCGATCTTTGAGCCGCAGCTCGGCCTCGAGCGTTTTCATGTCGGTCAAATCCTGGAAGATGAGCGTGTATCCGGACGCAGCGCCTTCGATCGTGTTCAGCGGCGTGACTGCGAATCCAATCGTCCGCAACTCGTCGCCGATTGCGACGTCGTGCTTTTCGCGGCGAATGACGGAGCCGCCGGTGAGCGTGTGCCGGAACTCGTCCCATTCGCCCTCCGCGTAAAACCCAAGTTGCGCGATGGGCCGGCCGATGATGGCGTGCGCCTCACGACGGAGTAGAAGGCATCCAGCGGGATTGATGAACGTGGCCACCCCGTCGGGTGAAAGCGTGATCAGGCCCGATGGGATCGACTCGACGACGTTCTGATTCAACGCCCGCAACTCCGCGAGGTTCTGCCTGTTGGCGTCGAGCTCCTCGGAAGTCTTCTGCAGCTTCTCCGACAAATACGACGTGAGTAGCGCCGTCGCGTAGAAGCCGGCGAAGTTCGTGGCCATGTTCAGGTAGAGCCTCGACGACGTCCAGGGCGTCGGGATGAACCACGATTGCTCGGGCAGCGGGAGCACACCGTAGAGCATCAGGTCTCCCAGCACGCCGTAGAGGATGACCGCGCCGCTGGCGCTGAGGATCCCGCCTCGGCGGTAAAGCAGCATCGACGCGGTGATGATCGAGACGAGGTAGAGAAACGAGAACGGTGAGTCGAGACCGCCCGTGAAGTAGACCAGGACCGTTTCAACGACGAGATCGCCAGCAACCTGGATGATGAGATTGATCTTTCGCGACGCCGCGTAGCCGACGCCGATGTACACGAGCGTGAGTCCGTAGGTGATCGCCGCGGTGGTGTAGAGATAGTTGATTGGCAGGAGTTCGCGAACGGTGTACTGGATGATCAGCGCCGCAAGCAGCAGCGTCGTCACGACGACGACGCGGATGGCGATGAGCATGCGGGCGTCGGAGGGCATGTGTCGGTTAGCGTAAAACAAAAGGGGCGACACTCGCGCGCCGCCCCTCAGAGCTAAGAACTAACAGCTAAGAGCTGCTTATCCAATCTGTCCGATCAGCGTGAACATCGGCATGTACATGGCGATGACGATGCCGCCGATGGCGACGCCGAGGAAGGCGATGAGGACCGGCTCGAGGAGCTTCATTAGGCCGGCCACCGCGGTGTCCACTTCGTCTTCGTAAAAGTCGGCGATCTTCGAGAGCATCGTGTCGAGCGCGCCGGTCTGTTCACCGACGGCGATCATCTGCACGACCATCGTCGGGAAGACATCGGTATCGGAGAGCGGCTCGCTGATGGTTTTGCCTTCCTCGACCGACTTGCGGGTGGCCATGATGGCATCTTCGATGATGGAGTTGCCGGCGGTGCGGGCGGTGATCTGCAGACCGTCGAGGATGGGAACGCCGGACGAGGTGAGTGTCGAAAGCGTACGGCAGAAACGGGCCACGGCAATCTTGCGCATCAGGATGCCGAGAATGGGCATCTTCAGGATGATGCCGTCGAGGACGCGCTTCCCTTTGTACGTCTCGTGATAGCGGCGCAGCGCGTAGATCGTGCCGCCGATGACGATCGCGATCAGCCACCAGAAATCGGCGATGAAGTTCGAGAGCCAGATGACGATCTGCGTCGGCATCGGCAGCTCGGCGCCGAGGCCTTTGAAGAGGGCCGCGAAGACCGGGATGACTTTCCAGAGAATGATCGCCACCACGATGCAGGCGATGGAGATGACGGCGACCGGATAAATCATCGCCGACTTCACCTGGCTGTTCAGCTTCACCGACTTCTCGATGTACTGCGCCAGGCGCTGGAGAATCGTATCGAGAATACCGCCCGCCTCGCCGGCGGCAACCATGTTGGTGAAGAGGTCGTTGAAAATCTTGGGATGCTTGCGCATCGAGTCGGCGAGATTCGAGCCGGACTCGACGTCCTGGCGGATCTGGATCAGCGCGCGCTTGAAGGTCTTGTTTTCCTGCTGCCCGGCCAGAATTTCGAGGCACTGCACCAGAGGCAGGCCGGCGTCGATCATGACGGAGAACTGACGGGTGAAGATGGCGACGAGCTGAGGCGGTACGCCGCCGCCAAATTTCGGGAAGGCGATCTCCTTCCCTTTTTCGCGAATCGAGGGCGCTTCGATGCGCTGACGGCGAAGGATCTCGTTCGCCGCTTCTTTCGAATCGGCATTGAGAACGCCGCTCTGCATTTGCCCGGCGCGCGATCCTTTCCATTCGAATGTAGGCATCGTCTCCTCCGTTGAATGACTAGGTTACACGGATCGCGGCCGCGTTCCGGTCGGCGTCACCGTTCCCTGCGGCGAGAGCGCTCCGGCGCCGCGCGTGATCATCTCCTGAAGCTCGTCGGGATTCGATGAACGGGCCAGCGCCGTCTGCAGGGTGATCTGTTTTTTGAAGTACAGCGTCGCCAACGACTGGTTAAAAGTCTGCATTCCGTATTTGGCCTGGCCGGTCTGCATCATCGAATAGATCTGATGCACCTTGTCTTCGCGGATGAGATTGCGGATCGCGGCGTTCGGAATGAGGATCTCCATCGCCATCGCGCGGCCCTTGCCGGTGGCGTGCGGCAGGAGCGCCTGGCAAAGGATTCCTTCGAGCACGAACGACAGTTGCGCGCGAATCTGCGGCTGTTGGTGCGACGGGAAAACGTCGACGATGCGGTTGATGGTCTGCGCCGCGGAGTTGGTGTGCAGCGTGCCGAACGTGAGGTGGCCCGTCTCGGCGATGCGCAGCGCGGACTCGATCGTCTCGAGGTCGCGCATTTCGCCGATCAGCACGACGTCGGGATCCTGACGCAACGCCGACTTGAGCGAGTTCGCGAAGGAGTGCGTATCAGCGTGCAGCTCGCGCTGATTGACGATGCAGCTCTTGTGCGAATGGAGAAACTCCACCGGATCTTCGATGGTGATGATGTGCTCGTGCCGCTCGCGGTTGATCTTGTCGATCATCGCGGCCAGCGTCGTCGATTTGCCGGAGCCGGTCGGACCGGTGACGAGGACGAGTCCGCGCGGCTTGTTGCAGATCTCCTCGACGACAGTCGGCAGACCGAGCTCGCGAAAGCCGAGGATTTCGTAGGGGATCTGGCGGTAGACGGCGGCGGTGGCGCCGCGCTGATTGAAGATGTTCGCGCGGAAGCGGGCCAGACCCTTGATGCCGAAGGAGAGATCGAGCTCGAGGTTCTCTTCAAAACGATGCTTCTGCGCGTCGGTGAGCACCGAGTAGGCGAGCTGCTTCGTCTCCGGCGCCGTCAGCGCCGGCATGTCGAGCGGCACGAGCTTGCCGTCGATTCGAATCTGCGGTGCGGAATTGGTCGTGACGTGCAGATCCGAGCCGCCGCGCTCGACCATAGTCTTGAGTAGCTGATGAAGTGTGACCGGCATGTTTTTCTCCGGGAGTGGGGAGTCGGGGGTCGGGAGTCGGAGATTGGTTTTCTCCGACTCCCCACTCCCGGCCCCCTACTCCCCAATCACAGTATCGTCTCCCGAACGACCTCCTCGATCGTCGTCGTGCCGTCTTTGATCTTGATCAGACCTGAGCGGCGGAGGCTGATCATGCCGGTTTCCGCGGCTCGTTTCTTGATGTCGATGGCGGTGCCGCCCGAGAGGATCAGGTCGCGGATCGTGTCGTCGATGGCCATGACCTCGATCAGCGCCACGCGTCCTTTGTAGCCGGTGCTGTTGCACTTGTCGCAGCCGCGGCCCTTATAGACGGTGAACGTCCCGATCTCGTCCTTCTTGAAGCCGATGTTCATCAGCGCCTGCGGCGTCATCTCCACCGGCTCCTTGCAGTTCGAGCAGACGCGGCGCGCAAGGCGCTGGGCGGCGATAAGCTGCACGGAGGTCGCGACGAGGAACGGCTCGATGCCCATGTTCATCAGGCGGTTGATCGTCGACGGCGCATCGTTGGTGTGCAGCGTCGATAGAACGAGATGTCCGGTCAGCGCGGCCTTGATCGCGATCTCCGCGGTTTCGAAGTCGCGGATCTCGCCGACGAGGATGATGTTCGGATCCTGCCGCAGGAAAGAGCGCAGCGTCGCCGCGAAGTTGAGTCCGATCGACTCCTTCATCTGCACCTGATTGATCCCGGGCAGATTGAACTCGACCGGATCCTCGGCGGTCATGATGTTCACTTCCGGCGAATTCACTTTCGAGAGCGCCGAATACAGCGTGTTCGTTTTTCCCGAGCCGGTCGGACCGGTCACGAGCACCATCCCCCACGGCTTGAAGATCGCTTCCTCGAAACGCACCAGCGACTCCGGCTCGAAGCCGAGCTTGGTCATGTCGAGGCGCAGGTTGTCCTTGTCGAGGAGCCGCATGACGATCTTCTCGCCGAAGAGCGTCGGCAGCACGGAGACGCGGAAGTCGAGCTCTTTGTTCTTGTCGTTGAGCTTCATCTTCAGCTTGATGCGGCCGTCCTGCGGCAGGCGTTTCTCGGAGATGTCGAGCTTCGCCAGGATCTTCATGCGCGAGGTGATCGCGTCTTTGAGCTTCAGGGGTGGGTTCATGATTTCGTACAGCGTCCCGTCAATGCGGAAGCGAACCCGGAACTCTTTCTCGTACGGTTCGATATGGATGTCGGATGCGCCGCGCTTGATGGCGTCGGTCAGGATGAGGTTGACCAGCTTGACGACCGGCGCCTCTTCCGCCGAGTCGGCCAGCGCGGCGATGTCGAATTCCTCTTCCTCTTCCAGCACCTCCAGATCGGCGCTCTCAGACTGCTGCAGGTCCTCCATGACCTTTTTCAGCTCGAGCGACGAGGTCGTGCCGTAGTACTTGTCGATGGCCGCCTTGATGCCGAGCTCCGACGCCACCACCGGCTCGACGTTGTAGCCGGTCATGAACTTGATGTCGTCCATGGCGAAGACGTTGGTCGGATCGGCCATGGCGATGGTGACCGTGGCGCCGGTCTTATTGACCGGAAGAATGTTGTATTTGCGGGCGACGTCGGGCGGAATCAGCTTGATGACGGCCGAGTCGATCTCGAAGTGCGCAAGGTTGATGGACGGCACTCCGAACTGCTGCGACAAGCACTCGGTGATGTCTTCCTCGGCCACGAACCCGAGCTTGATGAGCGTCTCACCGAGCTTGCCGCCGGTCTCCTTCTGGAGCTTCAGGGCATCTTTGAGCTGATCGGAGGTGATCAGACTCGCTTTCGTCAATAGTTCGCCAAGACGTACGCTCATAGTTGGGTGGCCGGTACGCGTCACAGGAAGCGTGACGGATTCGGTCGGAAGTTGCGGGGCATCAGCGATTTCGGTTCGTGACCGGCGAGTTTACGCCGCGCCGGACGCAAGCGTCAACGCGCGTTTATTTTGAGTATCAGCTGCATGACGTCGTCGACCGCGATGTCGTCCATTGATTTGGTCCTGCTGAATGTCGAGAGGACGCGATCGAGCTGCCCATACGGTCCGTTTCGCGCCGGGTCGGTCGGACCGTAGAGGCCGATGAGGGGTGTGCCGAGCGCTGCCGCGAGATGCAACGGCCCTGTGTCGGCGCCGATGACGAGTCTCGCGTGACGCAAAACGGAGGCAAGCTCGCGGAAGTTCGTTGCCGGCGCGACCTCGGCACCGATCGCGCGGGCCAGCCCTTCTTCGCCCGGTCCCCAAACGACGAGCGCGTCGCTTCCGATGCGTTTTGCCAGCTCGGCGAATCGCGCGGCCGGCCATTGTTTGCCGGGCTTGCCCGCTCCCGGAAGCAGAACGATGCGATTTGCAAATCGCGCAAGCTGACCGCTGGGGTCCTTTGCAAACGGCGTGAAGTCAACCTGCGGCACGCCAGCGATGGCGGGGACAAACGTCCGCGCAAGCTCGAGGTTCCACTCGACTACGTGCGTCGATCGATCGATCGTGGCCGGCCGGTTCACGAACAACGCGGCCGGCTTCTCGCGAATAACGTCGCGCGCGAAGCCATAGCGTTGACCTGCGCCGCTGACGCGCGCGATCAACGCCGACTTGAGCAATCCCTGAAAATCGATGGCAGTCGGGAATCCGCGAACATCGCGCCACGCGGCAGCGATGCGCGCGAATGACCAGCGCTTCAGCGACACGCGGATCGCTTTGACGCGCGCCACGATCTCGACCAACTCCGCGTACGCCGGTTCAACAGCCCACGCGATCGCCGTCTGCGGCAATGCGTCCCGCAACGCCACGACCGCTGGAATCGTGTGAATGACGTCGCCAAAGGCGGAGAGACGAATGACGAGAAGGCGCTGCGGCGCGGCGTCCGTCATCGCCGCCGCATCGTCTCCAGCAACTCGGTCGTAGAGTGATCCTTCGGATCTCCGACGATCGCGACCCGCCCGCCATACGCCCGCACGACTGCGGCTTCCGGCACGCTGTCCGGCGTGTAGTCGGTGCCTTTGCAATGCACGTCCGGCTTGAAATCGCCGATCAGGCGCGCGGGGCTGCGTTCGCGAAAAATGGTCACGTACGACACGCCGCGGATCGCCGCGATGATCTCGGCGCGCTCGGCTTCATTCATCGCCGGCCGGCCTTCGCCCTTCAGCTCCCTCACCGATTCGTCGCCATTGACGCCGACGACGAGCACGTCCGCCTCTTTCGCCGCGCCCTGAAGGTATCGGATGTGCCCGACGTGCAGAACGTCGAAGCAGCCGTTGGCAAACGCGATCGTCCGTCCCGCCGCCCGCTCGGTTGCAAGCGCTTCATCCAGCGCGCGCTCATCGAGGATGGGTGCGTTCACTCGGGCAGCGCCTCGTCGCGTTCAATCGCGCGCCGCAATTCGTCGTTGGACACGGTCGCCGTTCCCATCTTCATGACCACGATCCCGCCCGCGTAATTCGCGATCTTCGCCGCCTCGGCGAACGACGCACCGGCCGCGAGCGCCAGCGTGAACGCCGCGATGACCGTATCGCCGGCGCCGGTGACGTCCGCGACCTGGTCGGTGCCGTAGACCGGGATGAGAATCGGCTCATCGCGCTCGCGTTCGAAGAGCGCCATGCCGCGGCTGCCGCGCGTGATCAGCAGCGCTTCGCTGCCGAGCTTCTCGCGCAATGTGTCGCCCGCCTGCCGCAGCCGCACGTCGTTGTCGCCATTAAAGAGCGACGTTCCCGCCGCTTCCGCCGCTTCTTCTTCGTTCGGCGTGGCCGCGGTGATGCCGGAAAATCGCAGCAGGTCGTACCGCGAGTCGAGCGTGACCGGCTTGCCGGCCGCCGCCGACGTCAGCGCGCCCGCAAGCGGTTGCGTTACCGCGCCGTAGCCGTAGTCGCTGATCAATGCAGCATCGGCGTTCGCAATCCGCTCCTGCAACGCGCCGCCGAGCTGCTCAACTTCGGCATCGGTCAAGTCGCAGTGATCCTCGATGTCATAGCGAACGATCTGCTGCCGGCTGGCATGCGGCATTCCGCCGAGGATGCGCACCTTCGTCGGGGTGTTGTAGCGGTCCGCGCGGACGACGCCGGCGCAGTCGATGCCCTGCGCCCTCATCGAATCGAAGAGTTGCTGCCCCTGGGCGTCGCTGCCGAGAACGGACACCGCCAGCGGCACGCCGCCGAGCGACTGGATGTTGTTGATGGCGTTGCCGCCGGCGCCGAGAAGCGTGTCGTCACGATACTGGCGAAGGATCAGCACCGGCGCCTCGCGCGAAATCCGTTTCGGCGTGCCGTAGATGAATCGGTCCGCGACGATGTCTCCATACACGACAATCCGCCGCCCCTTCATCCCCTCGGCAATCTGCAGGAGACGCGTCCGCGCAAACACGCGCGAAGGATATCGGAATATCGTTGCCGCCATGCCCGCGCTGATCGAAGGCATCGACTTCTACTACGAAGGTCCGTACATGGTCTTCACCGAGAAGTTCCTACGCGACCGCGGCTACTGCTGCGAATCCGGCTGCCGCCACTGCCCGTGGGGATTCCGCAACGATCAGAGAAGCGACGCGCCGGCGGAGGAATCGCAAGAGGACTAGTCGACGTCGCTCAAGTAAGCGTTGAGGGCATTGACCAACGGCGGCAGGTCGGTTTCGACGATAGTCCAGATTCGTGAGTGATCGATGCGCTGGTAGTCATGCACAACCACGTTGCGAAGCCCGACAGCTTCGCCCCAGGCGACGTTCGGCAGCGCCTTGCATGTGACCTCCGAAACTCTATTTGCCGCTTCGCCGATCACGGTGAGACAGCGAATCACGGCGTGTTGCATGGTGCGATCGGAAAGGAACTCATCACGGCCGATACGTTGGGCGATCGCGAGCGCATCCATCGCGTGCAGCCGCATATCCTCCAGGTAGCCGAGGTCACGCGACGTCAAGCATCACCGCCGACGAAAGGATTGCGTGTTTGCGGAAACGGTTCTCGCTATGCGCAACGGCATCTCGTTCGATAAGGTCGACACGGCGATGGAAGAGCGTTTCCAGTTCCCTCTGCATTGCGAGCCAGTTCGACAACGTCCACGGCGCGTCGGGAGCCAGTGTCACCAGCACGTCGACATCGCTGTCTGGCCCGAAGTCATCACGGACGGCGCTGCCGAACAGAGAGAACTCCGTGACTTTCCACCGACGGCAGAATCCGTTAAGTGCTTCTTTGTCGTACTCGACGGCGATGTTGGGCATCGAATGTCCAGTTTACTCGCGCTCGTTGCTAGGCGGGCGCTTCAACATCCTGCGGAGTCAAATCTGCCGCCGCCAACACCTGCTTCTCGTCCCCGCTCAGGATGTTCTCGATGTCGATGAGGAGGTAGACCTCATCTTCGTATGGGACGATCGCGATCAGGAGCTCGCCGCGGATTCCGCGGATGATCGGCGGCGGCGGGAGAAGCGCGTCCGTGCTGACGTTGACGATGCGGCGGACGGCGTCGACTTTGATGCCGATGATGCCGGCGTTGCTGTAGGTGATGAGAACGAGCGGCTGCTCGGATCGCTCTTCGAGTTGCGGGTAGAGACGCGCGCGCAGGTCGACGATCGGGATTACTTCGTTGCGCAGGACGATGATGCCTTCGATGAACGGCGGCGCGGTCGGCACCGTCGTCGAGCCGGTGTACGGGATGATCTGCCGCAGCCCCATGATGTCGAGAACGAACGTCTCGAAACCGACGGTGAAGGTGATCAGCCGCAGTTCGACGGCGCGGTCGGGCATGGCGTTCATTGTATGACCGACAACAGCGCGTCCCGCTCCGGTTCCGTGAGCGGTTCGCCGAGGCGTTCCAACTCGGCGCGCGTGGCGATACCGATGCCTCGCAATGTCCCGATCGTGTACAGCGTCACGTGATACGGCGGACGTTCGATGACGATCTGTAGTTCGCGTTCGAGAGCGGCGAAAAACTCCTCGGCGCCGCTGATGTCGCACATGCGGATGATCGTTCGCGTTTTCTCTTCGCGGACGTGCCAGAACTCGTCCCGAGTGGTGATGCTGAACGTGAGCCGCCGCGCCGCGCGTTTGATGACGTCATCTGGATCCTCCGTCAGCATGCGCATCGTGGTGGTGCCGGCGAGTGTGATGTGGAACTCGCGCTTGGCGCGCCAGTCGGCGCCTCCGAAGTGGATCACGTCCGGGATGGACGGATGGTCAAAATGGACGATCGCGCCGCCGCCACGCCGCGTAAAGCGCCCGCGCAACGCGCTCATCCGCGCACGCGGAAGCGGCGGATTTCTTCGTCGAGACCGCGGATGGCCTCGGAAAGCAGCGTCAGCGACTCGCCCATCTCCATCGCGTAGTTGCCGTTGCCCTCGGCGATCACGCGCACCTTCTCCATCGTCGCAACGATCTTTTCGCTCTCCATCGCCTGACCAGCCGCGACCTGGAAAATCTCGTGGATCATGTCGATCATCCGCTCCGCCGACGCGGAGATCATCGACGAGCCGGAGCGCTGCTCAACCATCGCCTGGCGCACGTACCGCGTGACCTCGCGCATCGATTCGACCGCGTTCATGATGTGGTCCGAGCCCTGCGCCTGCTGCGTCGTGGCCTTGTTGATCTGGCTGACGAGTTCCTGCAGCCTGCCGACCGATTGCGTGACGGTCTCGCTTCCTTTGGCTTGTTCGCGCGTGGCTGCGGCGATCTCTTTCCCCATCTCCGAGGCTTTCGTCGACGACTCGAGGATGTTGTTGAGCGCTTTCCCGGCTTCATGCGACAGCGAGACGCCGTCCGCGACGAGCTTCGTGCCCGCGGACATCGATCGGAGCGCGTTCCCGACTTCGTCCTGCACGGAGCGAATCAGATTCGCGATCTCGCGAGTGGACGACGCGGTCCGCTCGGAGAGATCGCGAATCTCCGCGGCGACGACGGAGAAGCCTTTGCCATGTTCGCCGGCCGACGCGGCAAGGATGGCCGCATTCAACGCGAGGAGGTTCGTTTGCTCGGCGATGTCTTCGATGACGTTGAGGATCTTGCCGATGGCCGTGGAGCGGTCGCCGAGGCGCGTGATGACGGCGTTGGACTCGGCGACGGAGTGGCGAATCTGCTCCATGCCGTCGATCGTCTCGCGGACTGCCTTCATCCCCGACTCGGCAGCATCGGCGACGGCGAGCGCGAGGTCGTACGACTTGGCGGCATTCGACTCCACCTGCGCGATCGAGGCACTCATCTCCACCATCGACGAGGACGTGTCGGTCACGAAGTTCGAGAGGAAGTCGACGTTCTGATCGACTTCGTTGATCGACGTCGCCATCTGGCCGGTCGCCGACGCGGTGTCTTCGACGGAGTTGTAGAGCGTGTCGGTGTGGCGGCTGACTTCCTCGATCGACGCCACCATCTCCAGCATCGAGGAGGAGGTTTCCTCCGACGCCGCGGAGAGCGCTTCGACATTGTCGGTGATCTTGCGGACGCCGTTGTTCAGTTGATCGATGGAGTGATAGGTGCTGTCAATCATCGAGCGCTGCTCGTCGACGCGCTCGGCGACCGTGCGCGATCGCGAGCCGACCGTTTCGACGACGGTCTTGAGTTGTGCCTGCGAGCGAACGAGTTTGGAGACGGTCTTCTCCAGATTGGCGGCCATGCTGTTGAAGGCCGAGGAGAGGTCGCCGATCTCGTCGCTCGATCCGATTTCGGCGCGCTGCGTGAGGTCGCCATTCGAGAGGTTGCGAGCGTTCTCGGCGAGATGGAGAACCGGCCGGATGATGAAACGGGATCCGATCGCCGCGAGTGCGACTGCGGCAGCGAGCGCCAGTAGCGCGACGCCGAGGTTGGCCCAGCGGAGTTGACGAACCACGCTCATCGCTTCCCGTTCGTTCGCGACGAGGCGGAAGAATCCGCCGCTCGCGATCGGCACCACGAAAAGGTGAAGCTCATCGCCGTTCGTATCGCGCAGGTCAGTGGTTCCTGCCGTCAGTGTGAGACCCGCAGGGGGAGTGCCCGACTTCACGACGATCCGCCCATCGGCGGCAACGAAGTCGGCGTAGTCGATCCACGGGCGCGATTTGATGTCGTCCGCGACGGGCTGGAGTTCGCTGGCGCGGCCATTTTTCATCGCGCTATCGCTCGCTACCGCGACGGTTCGGGCGATGCCCGAAGCGCGTGTGAGCAGCTGATCGTGAAACAGATCGCGCACGCGCCACTGCACGAATCCGACGATCAGCAACGCGATGACGACGGTCTGCACCACGAACGCGAGGATGAATTTCGGGCGCAGGCCGACGCGATTTCGCGGGAGTTCCGATGGAGCGCCGGAGAGCATGCGGATGCCCGGAAGTGTAGCGTATGGCGCTGCGCTATCATCCGCGCATGCCCCTCATCCGCTGCGCGAAGTGCGGGCAGGCGTACGACGTGCCTGGCGTGATCGCCGTTCGCCTGCCGAACTCGATCGCCACCTGCGCGTGCGGCGAATGGCTCTCCGGCAGCAAGGCGGCGCTTCTCGCGCGCCTCGGCAATCCCGACGGCGTGAAGGAGGTCGATCTCCAGCCTTACAAAGTGCAGCGCGCCGAGACGCCGGCCCCTTCTGTCGATCCGCACCAGGCGCCGACGCTTGGCTCGCCCCGATCAATCCGGGTGATTGCACGCGGCGCTCACAATCCGATCAACACGGTCTTCACGATCGGTCTGTATCCGCTCTGGATCGGGCGTTCCGGATCTCACATCGAGCTGGCGGAAGCGGAGCTTTCGATCCGCCACTGCTCGATCTCGCTGAGCGGAAGCAATCTGGTCGTCCGCGATGCGGAATCGCACATGGGCACGTTCCTCGACGGACAACAGATCAAAGAAGCGGTGATCACCGACGGAATGCACCTGCTGCGCGTCGGAAGCGCTCTCGTGACGATCGAGCCGACAGAAGAAAAGGGCATCCCTGTGGAACCGATTCGCGTCGAGGCGCCGAAACCGATCGAAGAGGCGGAACTTGTCCACAAAATCTCGCAGCGCACTGCGGCAGTGCAGACGGCCACGACCCGTCCGGTGTTGATCTGCATCGGCGGTCCGCTCAATGGTCAGGAGTTCGAGATTCCGACAAGCGGTCTTGTGATCGGCCGCGAAGGACACGTACGGGTTCCGGACGAATTTCTTTCACGCCGCCACTTCGAAGTCGGGCCCGATTCCGACGGCACCATTCGTGTCCGCGACCTCGGCAGCCGCAACGGCACGTACCTCAATACGTTGCCGGCCCAGAACACGAAAGTTCAGAGCGGCGACGAAATCCGGGCGGGCGTGAACCGCTTCCGAATCGAACACAGGTGAGCCGCACGGCGGTGCTTGCCATTATCGCTGCTTGACGGCGGCGCGCGGTCTTCAGATACTCCGCCGATTCAGTTCAGGGGGAGTGTGCGGAATGAGCAGGTTCGCCGAAGATGCGGCGGCCCGCATCGTGCGGTCGCTGTCCGCCTCATTCAAAAGGAAACTGACGATCGTCGACTCCGCGTCGACCGACGCTGAGCACTCGCTCGCGTTGACGCCTGCGACTTCGATTCAGTTCGAACAACCACTCGCCGCGGCCTCTCGAAAGCTCGTAAACGAGATCGTGTCGCTGATCCGCTTCGCCGATGAACGCGACGAACGCGTGCGCGAACTGCAGAAGCAACTGGCAGATCTTGAATCGGCGAACGCCGAGCTGGTTCGCAGAAACAGCGCGCTCTCCGAAATCTCCGCCCGCGATGCGCTGACAGGCCTCTACAACCGCTGGTACGTGATGGAGAAGATTGACAGCGAGATGAACCGATCATTGCGCCACCGCTCACCGGTGTCGCTGATCATGCTGGACATCGATCATTTCAAACGGGTGAACGATTCGTTCGGACACAGCGCGGGAGATCGCGTCCTCCGTTCCGTCGGACAGGTGCTTCGCGACAGTTGCCGGGTCTACGACATCGCTGGCCGCTACGGCGGCGAAGAGTTCTGTGTCGTCCTGCCGGAGACGAAGGTCGGCAACACGACCGTGGTCGCCGAACGGATTCGCGAACGTCTCGCCGCAAGCCGCTTCGAAGTCGGGAGTGACTCAGTCGTCGTCACGGCGTCGATCGGCATCGCAGGCATCGATTCGATCGAGTCCGAAGCCGCACTTAGTCCCTCAATCCTGATCGACCGCGCGGATCAGGCGCTGTACTCGGCGAAAAACCACGGCCGCAACCGCGTCGAAATGTGGGACGCTGGGATGCAAGGCGCCGAGTTGTTGCACTAGCGACACAACTCAGTTTCGCGACGCCATCATCTGCCAGTCCGGGTCGTCGCGCATGTAACGCGGCGGACGTTTCTGCCGCGGCTCGTGAACTTCGGAAACCGTCTCGATCATGAGCTGAAACTTGGCGAGCAAAGAACGCTGCGAATGTTTCGGCAGCGACTGCAACTCGTCGATGAGCCGCGCGGTTGCAAACTGCTCCGGGTCAAGTTCCCAGGGCGCGATCTGCTTCTCGACGCCGCCGCCGAAGAATTCGGCCTCCGTCATTTCGTAGACGGCCAGCAGTCGCTTCAACTGGCAAAGCTTCATCGCGCCGACGCGCTCGCCGGTTTCGAACGAGCTGATGGTCTTCTCGCCGACACCGGAGAGACGCGCTGCATCCTTCTGGCTGAGGCCTTTGAGCCGGCGAATTTCACGAAGTTTGAGTACGAGATCCATGTTGAATCCTCACTTTCGCGATCAGAAACGGCGCATCAGACCGACGACCACTCCCTGCACGGCGACATCGCGCGCAGCGGCGTAGATCGGATGCATCATCGAATTGGCAGGCTGGAGGCGAACCTTCTCGCCTTCGCGGTAGAGACGCTTGAGTGTGACTTCGCCGCTGACGTTCGCGACGACCATCTCGCCGTTGTCCGCTTGCTCGCGGCGCGCGATGATCACGTAGTCGCCGTCCATGATCCCGTCGTCGATCATCGAGTCGCCTCGGACCTTGAGCACGTAGTTCTCGCCGCGGCTGGTGAGCCGCTCCGGAACGGTGATGGTCTCGTCGGAGATTTCCACGGCCAGCGGCTGGCCGGCGGCGATGTAACCGAAGAGCGGTAACTCGAGCACGCCGGACGAAACCGCGGCGTCGGGCTTCGCCTGTTCGACGACTTCAACGCCCCGCTTCTGATTCCAGTCCCGCTTGATCAGCCCTTTCTTCTGCAGCAGCGAAAGGTGCTTGTAAACGGTCCCGTAGGAAGAGAACCCGAAGTGATCGCAGATCTCGCGGTGAGTCGGCGTGACCCCACGCTCTTTCTGGAAGTCGCGAATGAATTGCAGGATGTCGCGCTGACGCTCAGTTAAATACGTCATTTCCGCCTCGTGGAAGCAATGTAGGCGGTAACGGAGCGAAAGTCAAGCGTAAGTTACGCGAAAGTTGCTCGACTAGAAAAAAGAACGGCTAGCCGATCTTCCGCACGTCTTTCGCTTCCAGGCCCTTCTTCCCTTCTACCACGTCGAACTCCACGCGGTCGCCTTCGGCGAGGGTGCGGAACCCTTCGGCGATGATGGAGGCGTGATGGACGAAGACGTCGGGACCTTGTTCACGCACGATGAAACCGTAACCTTTTGCGTCGTTGAACCATTTGACTACGCCTTGTTCTGCCATAGCGCGCCATTCTAGCCGGAGACCGAGTGTTTGAGGGAAGGCTCGAGATCGGGGTAGGCGAATTCGAACCCTTCGTTCTGTGCGTGCTTCGGAAGGACGCGCTGTCCGCCGAGGAGCATCTCGTTGGCCATTTCGGATCCGAGGGCAAGGCGGAGAGCGAACGCGGGCGTGGGGACGAACGCGGGACGGTGCAGAACGCGTCCGAGGGTGCGCGCGAAGTCGCGGTTGCGAGCGGGATTCGGCGCGGTGGCGTTGTAGGTGCCACGCGTTGCATCGCGATCGATCGACCACTCAATGATGCGCAGGATGTCGTCGCGATCGATCCACGGCATCCATTGCTGGCCGCTGCCCATCGGACCGCCCGCGCCGAGGCGGAACGGGAGGAGGAGTTTCGCGAGCGCGCCGCCGTCCTTCGCCAGGACAACTCCGAATCGAAGGATGACGACGCGCGCGAACGGCTCGGCACCACGCGCCAGCTCTTCCCACTTCTTTGTGACTTCGGCCAGGAAGCCGGTGCCGGCAATCGAGTTTTCGTCGAGCGGTTCGTCGCCGCGATCGCCGTAGAAGCCGCTGGCTGAGGCGCTGATGAATGTTCGCGGGTGATCAGGTTTGTGCAACATCGCTTCGACCAGCGCGCTCGTAGCCGCGACGCGGCTCCCCATGATCCGTTTCTTCCGCGCCTCCGTCCATCGGCCACCGCCGACGTTTTCGCCGGCGAGGTTGATGACGACATCGGCGTTGGCGACTTCGTCGGACCAACTGCCTTGCGTTAGCGGATTCCAGACGACTGCGCGGCCGGCGCGGACATTCGGCGAATTGCGAGTGAGGACGGCGACGTCATCACCGCGGGCGAGGAGACGGCGGACGAGCGGCTCACCGATGAATCCGCTGCCGCCGGCGACGACGATTCGTTTCATTCGCGCATTCTGCGCCAAAAAAGAATCGCCCCGCCTGAGCGATGGCGGGGCAAAATCGAGGAGAGGGGTAGGAGATCAGGTCTGTTTATCGCGCTCACAATGTTGGACGAGCGATTCGAGAAAAGGTTTCACTGCACGCGCGATCGCGCGGACACGCGGCGCGGATCTGTCGCGCCTTCCGGTTTCTGCAGGGCGGCAAAGGCGATCATCGCTGCGTTGTCGGTGCAGTAACGCTTCTCCGGGAGGCGAACGATGACCTCACGTTTCGCCGCCCACGCGGACAGCCGCTCCCGTACTGCTGTGTTTGCCGCCACCCCTCCCGCGACTGCCACTTCGGTGGGCCTCGGCGTTTCCAGTTGGGACCAGATGACTTCCAGCCGGTCGAACAACTGATCGATGAGCGCTTCCTGAAACGTGGCGCAGAAATCGGCCAGCAGTTGTGGATCGCCGGTCGCGCTGATGCCGTGCTCGCGCGCGAGGCGGATCGCGCCGGCTTTGATCCCGGAGTAGGAGAAATCGGCCGACTTTTCGTTGAACTGCGGCATCGCGAAGTGGAAGCGCTTCCGATCGATGCGGCCGCCATTGGCGTGCTTCTCGATCTGCGGCCCGCCGGGATACGGCAGGCCGATGAACTTGGCGACCTTGTCGAACGTCTCGCCGATGGCGTCGTCCCGCGTGCGGTTGAGCATGGTGATGATGCCGCGTCGCACGTCGTAAATCGACGAATGGCCGCCGGAGACGACCAGGCTGAGAAACCGCTCCGGCAGCGCGATCGATGCTCCTTCGCGTTGGAGATACGGCGAAAAGATGTGGCCTTCGAGGTGGTTGACCGGAACAAGCGGAAGGCCCAGTCCGTACGCGAGCCCTTGCGCTCCGGCTACGCCGACCAGGAGTGCGCCGATGAGGCCTGGGCCCGCGGTGACGGCGATGCGCTCAACATCCTTCCAACTCAACTTCGCGTCGGTCAGCGCGCGCGTGATCAGCGGAAAGAGATGCTGCAGATGCTCGCGCGAGGCAATCTCCGGAACGACGCCGCCGAACGGCTGATGACGTTCGATCTGCGAGGCGATGAGGTTGATGCGCACGCTGCCGTCGTCGTCGAGGACGGCGACCGCGGTTTCATCGCAGGAGGTTTCGATGCCGAGGATCATGCGGGGTTCGGAACCTTGCAAGAGGGAGAACGATTTCACGCGGAGATGGGGAGGAGCGGAGACCTCTATAATCCGCGCTCCGTATGGCGACCGAGGAAGAACTGAGCAAGCGCTACGAGCCGAAAGAGATCGAACAGCGGCTCTACGCATTCTGGGAAAACGGCGAATTCTTTACGCCGCTCCTCGACGGCGAACGGCCGAAGTTTTCGATCGTCATTCCGCCGCCGAACGTGACCGGGCGGCTGCACATCGGCCACGCGCTCGTCAACACGCTGCAGGACATCCTCGTGCGCTGGAAGCGGATGAGCGGCTTCAACACGCTCTGGCTGCCGGGCACCGACCACGCCGGCATCGCCACGCAGATGATCGTTGAGCGCGAGCTGAACAAGCAAGGCATCTCGCGCTTCGACCTCGGCCGCGAGAAGTTCGTGGAGAAGGTGTGGGAGTGGAAGGAATCGTACGGTCACCAGATCATCGATCAGCTCAAGCGCCTTGGCGCTTCCGCCGACTGGACGCGCCTCCGCTTCACACTCGATGACGGCCTCGCCCACGCCGTGCGCACGGCGTTCGTGAAGCTGCACGACGACGGCCTGATTTACCGCGGCATCGCCATGGTGAATTGGTGTCCGCACTGCCGCACGGCGATTTCGGACGTGGAGGTCGAGTACGTCGAGCGCGCCTCGAAGCTGTACTACGTCGACTATCCGGTTGCCGATTCGGATCGCCTGCTGACGATTGCCACGACGCGTCCGGAGACGATGCTCGGCGACACCGCGCTGGCAGTTCATCCGGACGATGAGCGCTACAAGGATGTGGTCGGACGCGAAGCCATCCTGCCGATCGCGAACCGGCGCATTCGGATCGTCGCTGATCCGATCCTCGTCGATCCAACGTTCGGCACGGGCGTCGTGAAAGTGACGCCGGCGCACGATAAGAACGACTACGAAGCCGGCAAGCGCAACGACCTGCAGCAACTGCAGGTGATCGATGACACCGGCAAGATGAACGACGCCGCGGGGCCGGAGTTTGCCGGACTCGATCGCTTCGAGGCGCGCATGAAAGTCGTGGAGATGCTGCGCGAATCGGGCGCACTGCGCGAGGTCAAGGACTACTCGCACTCGATAGGCATCCACGGCAAATGCGAGACGGTGATCGAGCCGATGATCTCGCGGCAGTGGTTCGTGAAGATCGAGCCGCTAGCAAAACCGGCCATCGACGCCGTTCGCAACGGCACGATCCGCATCCTGCCGCAGAGCTGGGAAGCGACCTATTTCAACTGGATGGAGAACATCCACGACTGGACCATCTCGCGCCAGCTGTGGTGGGGCCATCGCATCCCGGCGTTCTACTGCGCGCACGGACACATGACGGTGTCGGTCGAGGATCCTGCTTCGTGCCCGCAATGCGGCGACACGCAGATCACGCAGGAGACGGACGTTCTCGATACGTGGTTCTCGTCGGGACTCTGGCCGTTCTCGACGATGGGCTGGCCTGACGACACCGTCGACCTGCAGATCTTCTATCCGACCGACGTGCTCATCACCGGCTTCGACATCCTCTTTTTCTGGGTGGCGCGGATGATCATGTTCGGCCTGCGCTTCACGGGCACCGCTCCGTTCAGCCAGGTCTTTCTCAATGGTCTCGTGCGCGACGAGCACGGCCAGAAGATGTCGAAGACGAAGGGAAACGTGATCGATCCGCTCGACGTGATCGACGAGTTCGGCGCCGACGCCGTTCGCTTCACGCTGGCGATCTTCGCGTCCGGCCGCGACATCCCGCTGGCGAAGGCGCGCATGCAAGGCTACGCGGCATTCGCGAACAAGATCTGGAACGCGTCGCGGTTCGCGATGATGCATATCGACACGACAATCGGCGCGGCGAAGCCGATCGACCGCGATGATCTGAAGAGCGTCGAGCGCTGGATTCTTTCGCGGCTCAACGAGACCACGCTCACCGTGAACCGCGCACTTTCCGACTTCCGCTACGACGAGGCGTCGAACGCGATCTACCGATTCTTCTGGCACGAGTTCTGTGACTGGTACATCGAGATGGTCAAGCCCGTGCTCCTCGGCAGGCACGGTTCAACGATCGATCAGCAACGCGCCAAGCGCGTTCTCCTCGAGGTGCTCGACCGTTCGTTGCGGCTGCTCCATCCGTTCATGCCGTTCATCACCGACGAGATCTGGCAGAAGCTCGGAGGCGTCGAGCCGTCGATCATGGTTGCGCCATATCCCGTGGCCGAGGAGATGCTCGAGGATCCGGAGGCGGAGCGGCTGGTTCGCGCGATTCAGGCGATGATCACGACCATCCGTGATGCCCGTGCCCAGCGCGGCTTCACGCCGAAGGATCGCTTCAAACTCTACGTCCGTGCCGAGGGACGCGACAGCGCATTCTTCGATGCGTATGCGTATCTGCTGGTCGATCTGGGTCGCTTGACGGAAGTCATCGTCAATGCCGAACCGCCCGCGGGATCGCATCATGACGTTGTCGAAGGCTTCGCCATCGCCATCGAGTTTCCGGAAAAAGTGATCACCAAAGAGCAGCAGGAACGGACCGAGCGCGAGCTGGAAAAGAGCCGCAAGGAACTCGACTCGCTCGACGCCAAGCTGGTGAATGAGCAGTTCATGAAGAACGCGCCGCCAGCCATCGTCGAAGGGGCGCGCGCGCGGCAAGCGGAACTGCGGGCCCGCATCGAGAAGCTGCTGCAGAATCAGGGACGAGAGGCAGGGACGAGGGACGAGGGACGAGGGAGAAACGACCTATGATGCCTCGCCGCGTTTTCTCTTGCTTCTCAGGCTCTGCTTTTCTCCCTACCCCTTCGTCCCTAGTCCCTAATCCCTCGTCCCTGCTTCACCCCCCCGTCTGATGATCGACACGCGCCTCATCGTCGACCGCCTGACTACGATCGAATCGATCGCGGTGATTCCGCGCGTGGCGTCGACGAACCTGGTGGCCCGCCGCATCGTGAACGAGTGCATCGAGAACGAGCTGTCGCTGCCGAAGGGGATCATCATCGCCCGCGAGCAGTTCGCGGGCCGCGGACGGAACGCGCGGCAGTGGTCGTCGCCCGCGGGCAAGGGGATTTACGCGACGACGCTGCTGCCGCTGCCGGTCGACAAGCTGCCGCTCGTGCCGCTGGCGATCGCCAACATCGTGGCGTCGTACCTGCGCGAGGTCTTCGGCCTCGATGCGCGCATCAAGTGGCCGAACGATATCCTGATCGGCGGCAAGAAAATCGCGGGCATCCTGATCGAGGCGCGCATCAACGAGGAGCGCGCGTTTTTGCTGATCGGGACCGGTATCAACGTTGAGCCGGTGCCGGACGATTCGCGTCCCAACGCGACGGCGATCTCGGAAGTCACCAGCGATTTTCACGGCATCGACGTCGCGACGGAGGCCTTCATCGAACACCTCGATAAGCGCCTCGGCCAGCCGCTCGAACGCGACCCGGTGCTCGATGAGTGGCGGCGCTATTCGATTCACCAGCAGGGCGATCGCATCCACTGCGTCATCGGCGAACGCACCGTCGAAGGAACGTGGGGCGGGATCGACGAGCACGGCCGCGCGCTTCTGCGCAGCGGAAACGAGACCACGGCGATCAGCGCCGGCGACCTCATTTTGGTCTGAAACGCCCAATCCACGATCCGTGGAGTGACCCCTCGGCGCGGCGTTCGGCATGCCGAGGATCGAGGCCGGTGACGGCAGTGGGTAACGGTGGTTACTGGACAAGAACTCAGTATCAATTGTTACTTCCACATGTGCCGAAAGCGCGCGAGGCAGCAATGTTCGGGGAGGTCGTCCGCGGCGTCCGCAAGGGACACGCATGGACGCAGGAGGATCTGGCCGAACGCGCCGGCCTGACCACGACCTACGTCGGTCAGGTGGAGCGCGGCGACAAGGTGCCCAGCCTGACCGTCGTTCTCAAGTTGGCACTGGCGCTCGAGCTCACGCCGTCCGACATGCTGCAGAGCTTTAGTTTGACCGAGTTGCGCGAGACATTTCGCTAGCCGCTCTCCTCCGCGGCATGCGTCGTGAAACCTCGCCTGTCTCGTGGCAGAGACGGAGTCGCCTCACCTTTTTCCGCGAGCGCGGACGCGGCATCGAATCTTCGGCGGTCTCAACAAGCGGCAGGAACACATCTTTACGTGGGTCGCCGTCGTGGTCGTGCTGCTTTACGTCACCGGATGGATTGGCGCGATCCACACCGCGTACGAGGATCAGCGCGAAATCGAGCGCGAAGCTAAGGAAGCCGGCGTGAAGCTGCCGCCTCCTCCGCCGGCCCCGCCGATCGCGACGCAGATCTTTCATCCTGACGCCCCCACGACCGCGTTCATCGACGACGCGATGCTCGGCTTTCTCAATCCACTTCGCGGTCACAGCGGGAAGGTCTACTTCACGACCGTCACGCCTGGTGCGCCGATCGCGTCCGGCGCGCCGGGCGGCGCGAAAGCGGTGCTCACGGAAGGCACCGACAAGGTCTCCTCTGATTTCACCGCCCCCGACCAGCCGGGCGTCTACAAGATGGCCGTGCAACTGAACCAGGCCATGCGCCAGCTCGACAACTTCAACGTCATCACGCTCGTCCCCTTTTCTGAAAAGCGCGCCGGTCACATCGGCACCTACTACCTCGGCAGCTGGCCGTTCGAGACCGGCGGGACGCCGAAGACGCCGGCCTACGCGAATCCGAACGGCTTCATCGAGGTGACTCAACAGAATGTCGACACGCCTATCTCCGCCCACTTCAAGTTGCGCGACTTCCTGACCAAGGATCAGCCAAACGTCTGGCCGAAGTACCTCCTGCTGAATCCCAAGCTGCTCGACAAACTCGAGCTGACGATTCAGGAGCTGGAGGCGATGGGGCATCCAGTTCGCCACTACCGGATCATGAGCGGCTTTCGCACGCCGGAGTACAACCACGGCGGCGGCAACACGCAGGGCCGCGCAAACCTGAGCCGGCACATGTACGGCGATGCGTCCGACACGTTCGTCGACAACGACGGCAACGGTTCGATGGACGACCTCAATGGCGATGGCCGTGTCGATGTAAGGGACGCTGAGGTCGTCATGGCGGCGGTGGAGCGCGTCGAGAGAAAGAATCCGTCGCTGGTCGGCGGAGTTGGCGTTTATTCCGCATGTTGCGGACACGGCCCGTTCACGCACATCGACGTGCGCGGCTATCGCGCAAGGTGGCGCGGAACGGGCAGTGGGTAAGTTGGGAGTGGCCAGCGGTCAGTGGCCAGTGATCAGGAAAACGGCGCATCGCGGTCAATCCTGACCACTGACTACTGGCCACTGACCACTACGCAGGAGGTGCCGTGGTCGAAGCAGTAGCAGCAACCAAACCAACAGCGACGTGTCCTGAATGCGGCGCGGCGCGTCCCGATCCGTCGCGCGTCTGTCCCGCGTGCGGCGCGCCGCCGATGCGCGCCGGCGACAAACGGGCGCTCGATAACGAAGTACGCACCGAGGACCTCGAGCCGTACGTGGCGCTGCGCTATATCGCACGATTGTTCAAAGTCCTGGCCGTGCTGATGCTGATCATGCTGTTAGGCGAAGTCGTCACCGGCATCGTGACCAACGGCATCGCAGCGTTCATGACGCTCCTCGGCGAGGCGACGCGCCTCCTGGTGCTGGCCGGTCTGCTGTGGGCCGGCGGCGACATCACCATCCTGCTCATCGACGCCGGTCACGATCTCCGCGTCGCGCGCATCTTGCTCGGACGCATCAACGCGGCCATGCACGAGCGCGAGGAGCGAGAGAAGAATCGATAGAGGTTGCGCGGCATCGCCGCGCAACCTGCAGTCGTCGCGTTACGCGCCCAGTTCCTTCTTGCGCGCGGCCATCCGGTCGCCGAGCTCCTGCAGCTCGGGACGGCTGAACACTTTGCGCGCTTCGGGGAACATCTCCTTCTCTTCTTCGTCAGCGTGATGCTCGACGAGTTCCTTGAGAACCTTGCACTTCGCGGCGAATTCTTCTACTGCCATCCCGCCCTCTTGCACTTCCGGCAGAACGAGCTTGACCACGTGGTGCTCTTCCTTCGCCTCGTAGTACATCTTCTTGTCGTCTTTGGTGCGGACGGCGTCGCGGAAGGCGGGATAGAAGATCTCCTCCTCGATCGTCGCATGAATCGTCAGCTCCTTGTCGATCTGCGCGACGAGCTTCTGCGCACGCGGGCCGCCGCGCATGGACGACTTCTCGAGATCTCCGAGGAGGCCCTTTACTTTTTTGTGATCCTCTTTGAGAAGGGCGATCCCGTCAGGGCCCTTCTTTGCCGATTTGCTGCTCTTTTTTGTAGCCATGAATCCTCCTGGAAACAGGAGAACTCACAAGCCGTGCCGACTCAGGAAAGCGGCATGATGGCGCGCGTCATCGTCTCGCGGATCTCGCGGAAAACGTTCTCCGGCGGGATGCCCAACTCGCGATGTCCGGCCGCACGTTTGAAGAGATTCTCGGCCGCCTTCTCATCGAGCATGCGCGAGTCGACGGTGCGGTTGTTCAGCTCACAGAACGCGAACAACGACGCCAGCGCGACCCGCCGGTTGCCGCCTTTGAACGGGCTGTTAATGAGGAGCGCGAAGAGGAAGGCCGCCACTTTGTCGGGGAACGTTGCGTAGGCCTCACGGCCGAGCATCGTCACCTGCGGCCGTTGCACGGTGTTGAGCAGACCGAACTGCGATTCGACGACGCCGGGATGCGCCTGATTGCCGCCGAACTCGATGCTGACCGCGCGATGCAGCTCAACCAGGTCCGCAACGCTGAGGTAGCGCGTGCCGCCAACGTCAGTCGGTGAGGCGGCGGAAGGCGTTGGGATACTTCTTGACGGCGCGGTTGAAGGCGCTTTCGATGGCTGGATTGGTGAAGGAGATGGTTTCGGGCTCGGCGCGGGCGGTTTTGCCGCTGCTTTTGGCGCCGGCCGCTTTGGCGCCTGCTTTGACGCTGCCGCTTTTGGCGCTGCTACTTTTTTTTTCGGAGCCGGTTTTGGAGGAGGCGCCGCTTTCTTTTTTGCTGCTGGCCTGGACGGCTTTGCCGCCGCCTTTTTCTTTTGCGGAGCTTTTGCTGCTGGTTTCTTTCCCTGAGGTTTTGGTTTTGGCTGCTTTAGCTTTTGCTTTGTCGCCATCTTTCATTTCCAATCCTCGGCG
>JAFAOU010000037.1 GCA_019247495.1 Acidobacteriota bacterium | reverse complement strand
CCATGAACCGTATCGGCATCTATGATTCGAGCCTTCGCCTCGAAGAGACGTTGATCCCCTCCCCGAACACGGTGGAGCTCGTCCGCTCGGTCGAGAGCGACTACTTCCTCCGCTTTTCGAACGAGGGGAAGAACGTGGCGGAGACGTTCCATCTGAATTCGAAAATGATCCCGGGAAGCCCGCTGCAGTTGCCGTGCAACCGGGAGCCGCTCGACGAAGCCCGCGAGTGGTTCTTCACCTCCTCCTACGACCTGAGCCTGAAGGAGATGGTGCCCGATCACGCCGACAAAGTGTGCGCGACCCACGACTCCTTCGGGCCGGAGCTTGGCGGTCTGACCGCGCAGTTGGCCGGCGACGAAGAGCTGTCGCGGCTGCTGCACGGCCTGGACGTGTTCCTCGTGCGCCAACGGCTGGTTTACCGCGTCGTTCCCCGCCGCGACTACGTCTGGCTCGAGCGCCATCTCGACGATGAGCTGGTTGCCCGGTTACTGAGCGCCTTCCTGCCGGAAAGCGACGTGGGAGATCTCGAGGATCAGGTCGTGATCGCGGTCGTCGGCTCCTTCTGGCGATTCATGAAGTTCTACGGTGCGCGCGGATACCGGATGATCCTCATGGACGCCGGGCGCCTGATCCATGAGATCGAGAGCCGCGTCCCCTGCACCCGCTACGAAGTGTTCTACGACGATCGCGTCGACAACGTGCTGCTCCTCGACGGGGTCGAACAGTCCGTCCTCGTCCTCCTGACAATGAAGGAGTCTGTCCATGTCTGAGCTGGCGCGGATTTCACCTCCGGGTGCCGCCGATGAGCTGCGCGCGGCGCTCGCCGATCTGACCGAGAGCGAACAGTCCGTACTGACCCGCATGATCATGGCGGCCAAGTTCGATGAAAACGGCCGCGCGGAAATCGACGAGATCTCGATCGTCCGTGAGTTCATGCTGACCGACCCGAGCATGAACACGCCAAGCCAGCCTCACGGCGGCATGCCGCCGATCATCAAGCCGTACACCGGCCGTCCCTTCGTGCCGTTTCCGAAGGAACGGGTCGAGATCGACGCGAATCTGGCGGACGTCATCAAGCGCCGCAAGTCGGTTCGCGATTTCAAGCGCCAGACCATTGAACTGAAGACGCTGGCGACGCTGCTCGAGACGGGATACGGGCTGGTTCGTTACGTGAGCGCCTACGGGGAGCCGCGCTTCCCATTCCGCCGCGCACCGAGCTCCGGCGGCCTCCAGTCCATCGAAGTCTATGCCGCGGTGAACGACGTCGAGAACCTCACGCCCGGCGTCTATCACTACCAGCCGGAGCGCCGCGGCCTGACTCTGCTCGACCCCGGCCTGGTGCGCAGGCGTTGCGTCCGTGCCTGCCTCAACCAGGATTGGATCGGAGAGTCGGGGGTGGTGTTGTTCCTGACCTGCGACCTGCGAAAGCTGCTGTGGAAGTACGGCCGGCGCGCCTACCGTATGAGCCATGTCGACGCCGGCGTGGTCGCGCAGCAGTTGCATCTGATCGCGACCGCCCTCGGCCTTGGGAGTTGCATGGTCGCGGGCTTCGTGGAGGAAGCCGTCCACAAGTTGCTCGATGTCGACGGCAAGCTCGAATTTGCGGCGCTGGGGATCTGCGTGGGGGTTCCGGTTGACGCGCCAAGCCACTGAGCATGCTCACTCTGTTCCTGGTACTGGGCTTTCCGTTGGTGCTGGCGGTCGGGTACGGAGCCGTATTCACTGCCGCCCGCATGGCCCGCGGCCGCTCGGGGATCGAGACCGCCGGGAAACTGGCGCCCTACCTCTTCCCGCTTTTCCTGCTCA
This sequence comes from Acidobacteriota bacterium, assembly GCA_019247495.1. Lineage (GTDB taxonomy): Bacteria > Acidobacteriota > Thermoanaerobaculia > Gp7-AA8 > Gp7-AA8 > JADGNZ01. The sequence goes on along the minus strand of JAFAOU010000037.1, from coordinate 8,547 downwards.
TCCCGCTGGCGGCAGTCCTGGCAGCCGAACCCGATCTGCCGCGGCGCTTCGCACCTCCTCGGAACTACGGCTGGGCGATTTCGCTCGGCGGGATCGCCCTCGGCGCGGTGCTGTTCTTCGGGGAATCGCAGCTCAACGGCTGGTGGCAACGGCGCCGCAACAAACCGAGCGCGCTGGACGGGATGGTCCTGGTGCCGGCGCTCCTGCCGTTCCTCTCCATCGGAGTGGTCCTGGCGGAAGAGATCATCTGGCGCGGTTACCTTCTGACGCGGCTGACCGCGCACTACGGCCTCGCGCCCGCTGTGGCGTTGGTCGTCGCCGCCGCTTTTTTCGCGCTCCATCACGGCCACTTCGGATTGGTGACGGCAGGCTACAAAGGGATGTGTGCCGTCGCCTGGGGTTTCCTCTTTCTGGCCACGGGAAGCCTTCTCCCTTCCGCCCTCGCGCATCTGACCGCCGACCTTCTGGCGTGGAGACGGCTGTTGCAACTCGCTGAACCGATCGAGGCCGTCGAGCCTGAAGTCGACCGGGCTCCGCCCGCGCCGTTGGCAACGTTTCAATGGGCGCCTGCGGTCGGGCCGCTGGCACTCGAAGTCCGCGGGCTCACCAAGCGGTTCAAGAAGCAGATCGCCGCGAACGACATCCACTTCTCCGTGGCGCGGGGAGAGATCTTCGGCCTTTTGGGACCCAACGGCGCCGGAAAGACGACGATCATCGAGTGTGTAACCGGCATCCAGGCCGCGGACTCCGGCACGGTGGTCCTGCTCGGAACGGAAGGCGTCCCGCGATCACGCCAGGTGCGGGGGCAGGTCGGCATCCAACTGCAGGGCGCGCGATTCCTGGCGCGCCTCACGGTACGCGAGAACCTTCGGATGATCTCGACTCTCTACCGCCACACGCTGCCGATCGAAGAGGTGCTCGATCAACTGCTGCTCCGGAAGGAACAGGACAAACAGTACAGGGCCTTGTCCGGCGGACAGCGGCAGAGAGTGGCCGTGGCGGCGGCGCTGCTGCCGGACCCTGATCTGCTCTTTCTCGACGAAATGAGTACCGGACTCGATCCATCCGCCCGCCAGCAGTTGTGGGAAGTGCTGGTGAGGCTGAAGGCGCGAGGCAAAGCGATCGTGCTGAGCACGCACTTCATGGACGAAGCGGTGAAATTGTGCGATCGCATCGCCTTCGTCAGCCAGGGCAGGTTGGTGGCGGTCGGCACGCCGCAGGAGTTGGCTCGCCGGATCACCGAAGTCGCCTGTGTCGAGTTCATCGTCGCGGAGGAATTCGCCGTGGAAAACGTCGGACTACTGTTGGAACTGGGACGGGTCGAGCCCGTTCCCTGCGGGGCTCGACTCTATGGGCCGGGGCGAAAAGTCATCCCTCAGGTGGTGGAGGCGGTGGGCCGCGCCGGCTACGACCTGATCCGCATCGGTGAAGTCCAACCGACCCTCGATGAGCTGTTCCGGTTCTTCACGCTGCCCGATGCCGAACAAATCACGGGAGCCGAACGATGAAGGCTCTGCGAGCGGTAGCGTGGGCATTCCTGAAGATCCAGTTGCGGGAACCGACGGTGTTGTTCTTCCTCTACGCGTTCCCGTCGATGCTCCTGATTCTGTTCGGGATCATTTTCGGCAACAAACTCCCGCCGACGGGCCGCATCCGGGCCGGGTACATCGATCTCCAGGTGCCTGCCCTGGCGGTGATGGCGATGGGCACGGTCGCATTTCAGCAGATTCCCTCGTCCATTGCCGCGCGGCGCGAATCCGGCGTATTGCGGACACTGCGTTCCCAACATCTCTCCACGGGCCTGTACATGGGCGCTGACCTCCTGGTGCACCTGCTGATGATCTCCCTTAATCTCGTGCTCATGGTCGGGCTTGGGCGCGGGCTGTTCCGGATGCGATTCGCCGGCAGCGCCGGCGCGGTCGTACTGGGCCTGATGTTCTGCGCGGTCACGCTGTTCAGCGTCGGCTACATGCTGGCCGGCGTGATCCCCTCTGCGCGAATGGCCGCCGCGATCGGCAACTCGATTTTTTTCCCGATGCTGTTCTTATCGGGGATCGCCATTCCGCTGAACAACATGCCGGAGAGAGTCGGCCGCGTCGGCGGCTGGTCGCCGATGGGGCACGCCGTACGGATCATGCAGGGACTCTGGACCGGACAGTCGTGGGCCGAACTTCAAACCTCTCTGATCGTTTTGGCCGCCTTCATGGTGATCTCGGTAGCAGTAACGCTCAAAGCCTTTCGCTGGCGATGACGTATCCGTTTACGCGCCCCCGTTGCTCACGCCGTCGATCCGACGAAGCTCTTCGATGCATGCTGCCATGTGAACCATCACTTCGTCGGACGCGAACTCGGTTGGTTGCGAGTCGTGAACTTCACGGAGGGTTTGCTCGATTCGGGCGGCTGAGTCGAGGCCTTGGTCGGCAACACTGCCAAGTTCTCTCGACAGCTCATGCAGAAAGTTCGATCTGGCGGCATCCTGTGAGGCGATGGCCTCGTCATCAACGTAATCGATGAGGAGGCCGAGCATTTCGTCGGGATCGGACCAGTCGATGAGGCTCAAGAATGAACCGCCGACGCTATTTTGAGGAACGAGCACGTTCCTGGATGTGGCGGACGATTTCCTCGACACTGACATCGTCCTTCTTGCCAAGCGCTTCGACCGTGGTTTCGACGGCTTCACGAAGCAATTCATCCTGCGCTTTGCGACGTTGGCGAGAGAGTCTGTTCAACTGCGTCGCCGCACGGAGAGCATCGAAAGTAGAACCGTTCTCGACTTGATCGAGAAGAGCTTCAAACTCAGTGTCATTTGCCATGTTGATCTCTCAGCGCTCCGGTCAGCTCATCTTTCATCTTCGTCAACGCTTTTTTCTCAACTTCGTTCGACAGGATACGCCCACCGCCAATTCCCGTGACGATCGCGCCCGCAATGTCGGCAAACGTAAGCGAAACGTGGATCGCAGAAGGATCGCCGATCACGACGACCTTAGCCATCGGACCGTAAAGCCCCCACAAGACCAGGGCAGCTACCGCACCAACGATCACGTTTCCTATCCAACCCGGACTGTACACATTGCCTGGCTGCCGGTGCGGCAAATGCAGATCGCTGGCGTTTAGTGCATTAACAAATCCACCGATACCGCCACACGCGATGATGATGGCCGCGATGGTCCAGATTTGCACACGACGAGTTTACAACTCCAGCCGCTGCAGGATCGCCTCCCCCGCCGCGCGCGTTCCTAAGTTTCCGCCGAGGTCGTGGGTGGTTTCGTTGGCGTCGATGGCAGCTACTACCGCGCGTTCGATGAGGTCGGCCTCGGCGAAGTGGCCGAGGTATTCGAGCATCATCGCCGCGGTGAGGATCGCGCCGATCGGGTTCGCTACGTCTTTGCCGGCGTACTTGGGAGCCGAGCCGTGGATTGGTTCGAAGAGAGACACCTTGCCGGGATGGATGTTGCCGGAGGCGGCCATCCCTAGTCCGCCCTGGAGCGCGGCGCCGAGGTCGGTGACGATGTCGCCGAACATGTTGTTGGTCACGATCACGTCGAACATCTCGGGGGCGCGCACCATCTGCATCGTCAGCGCGTCGACGAACATGTGGAAGTGCTCGATGCCGGGGTACTCCTTCGCCACTTCTTCGAACGTGCGCAGCCAGAGGTCGCCGCCGAAGCGCATCACGTTGTTCTTGTCGGACATGCAGACCGACTTGCGGCCCGTCTTCTTCGCGAACTCGAACGCATAGCGGATGATCCGTTCCACTCCTTTGCGCGTCGAGACATCCTCCTGGATCGCGATCTCCTCGCTCGTCCCCTTCTTGAAATTGCCGCCCATGCCGACGTAGGCGCCTTCCGTATTTTCGCGGAAGATGACGAAGTCAACATCCTGACCACTCTTGCCTTTGAGCGGACAGAGCCGCTCGTTGAGCAGCTTCACAGGGCGGTAGTTCACGTAGAGATCGAGCTGGAAGCGCATGCCGAGCAGGATGTCGGCGGCGTGTTTCATGTCGGGGACGCGCGGATCGCCGAACGCGCCGAGGTAGACGGCCGCGTAGTTGTTGCGGATGTCGTCCATACCGCCGGGTGGGATGGAGATGCCGGTGCGCAGATACTCGTCGGCGTTCCAGCCGAAGTGGACGAACTCCAGGCCGAGCTTTCGGGCGTCGTTGACGCGGTTGAGGACGCGCAGACCGGCGTCGATGACTTCGGGACCGATCCCGTCGCCGGGGATCACAGCAATCTTCTTCGTCATAGAGGCGGCGGATTATAGACGGGCAGCGGGCGAGCTCCGTATGCACTTCGCATGAAGGCCATGCTGAAGACCATCCTGCTCTCCGCCGTCCTTTCGTTGCTTGCAACCGCGGCGTTCGCAGATGCGGATCTCAGTGTCACGATGCTTTCGTTCCCAGATCTTGCCGGAGGCGCGCGCAATACGATCACGTATTCGATCCGCAACAACGGTCCCGACGAGGCCAAGGGCGTCGTTTTTACGCTGACGACCTCCCTTGGAACTGTGATCAGCTCGTGCGCAAGAGGGTGTGTGGTTGGCAACGTTCCCGTCGGTACGCAGGTCTTCAGTACCGAGCTCGACGTTCCCGATACGGTTGCCGGCATGAGTCTCGTCGTTTCGGTCACGAGTAGTACGCCTGATCCGAATCTCAACAACAATCGCTTCGCCACTACGTTGCGAATCGAGCCGAATCCCAACGACATCGTGAGGCTCTTCGCTCCGTTGAAAGTCGACCTGGCGTTTCCGTTCACGCTGAGCGTCGGCGTCCAACGCGCCTCTGCCGTGCACGACGTCGATACGACGATCGAGTTCCGTCCCGATGTCACGGTGAAGACATTGCCGGACGGATGCACCAATCCGGCCGCTGGCAAAGTCGTCTGTCACTCCGATGCCACGAGCGGCAACGCGCCCTCATTCGTGATCACACTCTACGCGCCGCGATCCTACGGTGATGGCTTCATTCCATTCACAGCAACGTCGACCGAACGCGTGCCCGGCGCGCCTCCGGTGACGAACACGACGAGTACCCGTACGCAGCTCTGGTTCACCATTTACGTGACCTCGACCGCCGACTCCGGCGCCGGATCGCTTCGTCAGGCGATCCTCGATGCAAACACCTCCTCGGATTTGAACCCCTTGATCGCTTTCCGCATCGATGACGCATCGACGACTCCCTGGAAGACGATCCGCGTCACCTCTCCCCTGCCGGCGGTTACGGCGTATTCAGTTCGCATCGACGGCGGGACGCAGGCAGGCTTCTTCGGCGACGCCAATCCGGCGGGACCGGATATCGAGATCAGCGGCGGCGGCTCCGTCGACGGTCATGGACTGCTCCTCGCCACTTGCGGCGCCGAGGTGGCGAACCTGGCCATCGGCGGCTTTCGCGCGAATGGGCTTTCCGTGGCTGCGCCAACCTCCGTCTGCACCAGCTACTACACGACCGAATTGCATCACCTGTTCATCGGTACCGATCCCACGGGATCCTTCGCGCGTCCGAATGCGCGCGGCATCGGCACCTCGGTGCCGAACGGGAACGACTTCAACTCCGCCGGGGTGCCGACGAACATCGCCAACTGCGTGATCTCGGGCAACACCTTCAGCGGCGTCTTCGGCTTGAGCGGGCGCCTGAACATCACCAATAGCCGAATCGGCGTGAAGGCAACCACGGACGAGCCGCTGCCGAATGGCACCAGCGGAGTTTTCATCGGAACGGGTGGATATGGGTCCGTCGTGGGCGCCGACTTTTTGGGGTTCCCCACTTCGACCACCGACGCCAACGTGATCGCGTTCAACGGCGAAACCGGCGTGGCCATCGCCGCCGGCGTGAAGGACGTCGCAATTCGCAACAATCGGATCTGGTCGAACAAGCTCCTCGGCATCGACGTCGGACTGGACGGCCCCACTGCATCCGCGCCGGGAACGTTTGGCGATCCTGTCAATGCGCCGGTGCTTACGAATGCGCACTTCGATCCGGTCTCGAACAAGACGATCATCGAAGGCGACATCCCCGACACGAAGAACATCTCCGTCACCGGCCTGGGCATCAACATCTATGCGAGTGATGCGGCCGATCCCTCCGGATATGGCGAAGGGCAGCGGTCGATCGGGTCCGTCACGTTGCTCGGACCGGACACGCACTTTCAGTTTGCAGCCGATGGCAATCTGACCGGGCAGTGGATTACCGCCACGAACACCCGTTCGCACTACGTCGGTTTCGCCAAACCAGCACCCGAGGGGATCGATCAGGGGTTCCTCACGCAGACCTCGGAGTTCAGCCGCGGGATTCCGGTGAACTAGGCCCTCGCATATACTTATTCGGATGAAGCCCCTGCTCGCCACAATCGCGATTACTCTCGTTGCACCAGCACTTTTCGCGGCCGCCAACCTCAGGATCGCTTCATTGCCCTCCCAGGACCCGGTCCGCGGTGGGTTGCGGTTCGCCCTTGAGTTTCTCGTCCAAAACCTCGGGCCGGACATCGCAAAAAAACGTAGTGCTGACCACGGACGCGAACACGAGGCCGATTTCGCTCGGTGACCTCAGCGTCCATACAAAGGACAATCCATGAAAACGCTCGCCATCACTGCGGCACTCACCCTCTTCGCGGTCTCACTCTTCGGCGCCGCCGACCTCGTCACGACCCTTAACCCGCCCAACCCGCACCTGCGCGCCGGTTTCGCCACGACTGTCTTTTTCCAGGTGCGGAACAACGGCCCTGATGTGGCGCAGGCCGTGACGACGTCGATCTCCCTGCCTGTCCCGTACACCTGCATCTGCGACTTCGGCGACATTCCGGCCGGCCAGAGTCGTGGAGGGAGTATCTCGTTCACCGCGCCGGCTACGGATGGACCGATGACGCTGACTGCGACGGCGTCGAGCCAGACGCCCGATCCGAATGCCGATAACAGCAGCGCTTCGATCGTGTTCGACGTGTCGGCCGATCCGGACGTGAGCATCGGACTCACGGCGCCGTTCATCAACGACCTGTCGCTGCCATTCGCGGTGTCCGTCTTCCTCGGCAATGCCTCCAACACGACGGCCCACGATGTCGAGGTCACCATCGACTTCCCATCCGACGTGGCGGTGAAATCGCTGCCGGCAGGTTGCAGCAGCCCCTTTCTCGGACGCGTGGTCTGCCGCCTCGACTCGCTGCCTCCCACGGTGAACGCCCCCGGCCCGCGGCTGTCCCTTCAGTTCGTGGCACCACCTACGGCGGGGATCGGATCGATCACGTTCAAAGGCGTGGTGACAGAGCGCGAGCACGACTTCGATCCGATCAACAACGCGAACACGGTGCAGATGCTGCTCTACAAGACGTTCTACGTCGACAACACGAAAAACGACGGCAGCGGCTCGCTGCGCGCGGCCATCCTCGACGCGAACGCGCAATGCCGCGGCGACGAGAGGTGTGCGATTGCGTTTCGCATCGAACAGGCATCGCCGAAGCCGTGGAAGTCGATCGCGATCACCTCACCGCTCCCGGCGGTGACCGCGCCGCTCGTGCGCATCGACGGCGGCACGCAAAGCGCGTTCTTCGGCGATACGAATCCCGACGGTCCCGACGTCGAGATCGCGGGAGCAGGCACTCCGGACGGCGATGGTCTCGTCGTCAACAACTGCGGCGCCGAGGTGGCGAACCTGGCCGTCAATGGCTTCGGGCGCAACGGAATCTCGGTCGCCCAGACGCAGGAGCCGCGATGCGCGACGCCGGGAGCGTTTCTCCACCATCTGTTCGTCGGCACCGATCCGACTGGATCGATCGCCCGCCCGAACGCACGCGGCATCGGCACGTCGTTCGCGAACGGCACGAACATCAACACGGCAGGTGCCGCTGCTTCCATCAACGACAGCGTCATCTCCGGCAATCTGCACAGCGGCATCTTCGGGCTCTCGGGACGGCTGACCATTGCCAGAAACCGCATCGGGGTGAAGGCGCACGCGGATGATCCGCTGCCAAACGGCAACGCCGGCGTTTTCATCGGCGCGGGCGGCTACGGCTCCGACGTGGGCGCATCTCTCTTTAACGGTTCGGCCGCTCCCGATTCCGACGGAAACGTGATCGCGTACAACGGCGAGATGGGCGTGGCCGTGGCCGCGGGCGTGGCCGACGTCGCCATTCGCAACAACCACATCTGGGGGAACAAGCTGCTGGGCATCGACATCGGCCTCGATGGACCGACGCAATCATCCGGCGGCGTATCGATGCCGGCGATCACGCTGGCGCACTACGATCCGGTGGCGAAGCAAACCGTGATCGAAGGCGACATCAGCGGCAACTCGGGCAGCACGTTCAACTCCGAGGTCGGCCTTTTCGCGAACGACGCGCCCGATCCCACGGGCCTCGGCGAAGGACAACGCCCGCTGGGCGTCGTGCGCATCGCCTCAAATTTGAATCACTTCCGCCTGGCCGTGGATGGCGATCTGACCGGCCAGTTCATCTCCGCGACGATGACGCGGATCCGCTACGTCGGCTTCGCCAAACCGGAGGGAATCGATCAGTTGTTTCTGACGCAGACCTCGGAGTTCAGTCCGGCCATCGAAGTGCG
>JAFAOU010000186.1 GCA_019247495.1 Acidobacteriota bacterium | reverse complement strand
GGCCTTGTCGCGGAGCGCCGTGATCATCTTGGCGAAAGAGCGGCCGAGGATGCCCACTTCGTCGCTGCGGTCGATGGGAGGATGAACCGTGTAGTCGCCGCCGGTGACGGCCTGCGCGACCATGGCCAGCTCTTCGACCGGATGCGTGACGCGCTTGGCGATGAGCCACGAGAAGATGAAGGCCAGGAGCAGCGCGACTCCGCCGCCGAGGAGAAGAGCGTTCTCGATCTGCTTGAAGGGGGCCAGCTCGCGGTCGAGGGAGCGGAGGAAGACCGCGGCGCCGACGGTCTGGTTGGCCGACTGCAGCGGCTCGCCGGTCATGACGTACTTGCTGCCTTCGATGTCGCCGGTGGACGGCGGCATGGTCTTGCCGGTTTTGAAGATCTGCTCGACGCCCGACATCTGCTGCATCCCGAAGCTCGGCGCGCCGGTGGAGCGGATGATCGACGGCGAGCCGACGCTTCCGAACATGACGCCGGCATTCGTCGACTGCTGGATGCGATTGGCGAAGGTGTCGTCGATCAGATAGGCGTTGACGAGATATCCGACGCGCACCTTGTTCTGACCTGTCCCGACGGGGGCTACGGCAGCGTGATAGAGCTTCCCGCCCAGGGACATCACTCCCGTCGAGATGGGGAGGGAGGCGTCGTCGACGATGCTCTTGACGAGCGGCGTTTCCTTGTACAGGTCCTCGTAGGTTGGCACCGTGACCGATGGCTGATCGGTCCTCGCGACGACGCGGCCCTGGTCGTCCAGCAGGATGAAAAGATCGCTGCCGAACGCTGTCCGCCGCTCCTCGATCTGGTCGGCGATGCTGGTCAGATCGAGCGTGGGAGCCGCGGGCGGAACCTGCGGCGCGCCCGCGGGAGTCGCGGCCGTACCAGCCACCGGAGTGGCCGTCTCGCCCATGAGCGACTTCTGGATGTAGGCAGCGAAGTTCGGATCGGTGCCGAGCAGCTCGGCCGGCAGCGCCAGCCGTCCCAACCGCTGCCGCTCGAACTCCTTGAACAGTTTCGCGGCGCCGGCGATCGAGTTGTCAACGGTCGTCTTGGCGATCGCGTTTGCGCGCTGGATGGTGATGGCGACAGCAACGGTGACGACGATCGCGATCAGGAGCGCCGTCAGTCCGAACAGCTTCCAGACCAGCGGGAACTTTGCCTTCTCGACGGCAGGCGCTTTGCGCGGGATGGGCATCTCGCCGCTCGAAGTCCTGGCGGGGCCCGTGATCGGTTCAACGGTCACTTAGTATTCCCTCGAGCTCGGCGCCTTGTACGGCTTGCCGGTCTTGTCCATGTGTTGGGAGGCCCGGTAGTTACGGCTATCAAGAGTGAGGGCGATCGACGCCGGAGACGCCGCGCCGGAGATCTCCACCGGCGTCTCGTTCTGCCCACCCTGCTCGTTCCATGCGACGAGGCGATACTTGCCGGCCGGAACGTTCGCTACGGAGAAGTTGCCGTTGGCGTCCGCGAAGGCGAAGTACGGCGTCGCCATCACGTGGATGACCGCCGACATGTTCGGATGGACATTGCAATAAACGTTGACGATGCCCGGCGTGTCGAACTTCTGCGACTTGCCCGCGCCCTTGCGGTAAAGGCCGAGGTCGAAGGCATTGTTCGAGGAAAGTGAGAAGAGGTTGTGGGAGATGGGATCGTCGTTCGGGAAAACCACCGTCGATCCGACAGGAATGGCCAGGACGTGCGGCACGAGAACCTTGTTGCGCGTGGTGATCTGAAACGTTCCGGGCATCACGCGCAGCGCGCGGCCGCTGGCTGGCTCGACCCAGACGAGCGTTTCGGCAGGGACGGGATTCTGGCCGCGCTTCGTGACGAAGGCGACCTTTCCGGTTACGTTTGCAGCAGTGAGGGGAAGCGCGGCGATTGCGAAGAATCCCGCGAGAATAAGCGGAAGTCGTTTCATCTCAATTGGCTCCGGAAAGCGGGCATGGTAGCACAGGGGATTGGGCGCTCCGTGGCGCGATTACCCGGAGAACGGCGTATCGAAATTGTGTATTGCTATTGCGTACGAAACCCGTATCATCTCCGAAATGCTCGACAGGTTACGGGAGGGTGAGCTGGAACAATCAGCCCCGCCATGCGTTTACCTGCGAGTATACGTTTTGGATGCGGCGGTTGGCCGCATCGCTCTTTGAATCAGTCTGACAAGACATCAAGATCCCGCTCCTCCCTTCCACCACAGGGCGAGTAGGAGCGGTCGATCCGGTCCGCGACGCTGGCGAGGTGGGCTGCTGAAACCATGGCAGCGGCGCTTGTTGCGGGTCCGCCGGAAATTCATGGGGGAGGAGGTACAAAGTTCAATGGATTGTTCTAGTAAACCTGAGGGGGCTAGTTCCTAGTTTCCCACCCCGGAAGGGCGCCTGTAACAGGGCGCCCTTTTTGCGTTTCTAGGGCGTGGCTTCGGTTCGCGTGACATTGCCGCCGGCCGCCGCTGCTGCTCCTGCGATGACGGGCGACGCAACCGTGCTCGACGCAACGCTCACCGTTCGTTGCGCCTGACGATCTCCGCCGGCCCCG
>JAFAOU010000041.1 GCA_019247495.1 Acidobacteriota bacterium | reverse complement strand
CCGGCGACTGCATGGTGACGATCTGGTCCGCGATGAGCTGAAACGAATTCTCGATCAGATCGAGCTGCCCTTTGGCCACGCCGAGGTAGTTCTTGATGTCCTTCAACTTCTCGATGCGCTTCAGGATGACCGCCAGATTCTTCCCGGCGATATCGCGCTCCTGCTGCGTGGCGTTCTTCGCCGCTGCACGTGTCCGCCAGCGTTCGCAATCGCGTTCGAGCGAATCGAGATCGATGTCGGCCAGGTAGTTCTCATACCGGCTGCACGTCAGCGCCATCTCCAGAAACGAGTCGACCAGCTTCCGCGTTTTGATCAACTCACCACGCAATAGGTCGCCGGTGAAGGACGGATTCTGCGACGCCAGCCGGTTGATGTCCTGCTGCCGCGCCACCAGCCGCTCCACGCGCGCCCGCTGCTCCTCGGGCAGCGCCTTCATCCGCTCGTTGCGATCCTGCTCTTCCAGCGCCAGCCGGATCTTCTCGAACCGCGGATCCCACAGCAGCCGCCGCAGCGTCGGATTGTCCGGCCCATGCAGAAGCCAGATCGCCTCCGCCCCAATCGCGCCGAGGGCCAGGATGGGATTGAGCGTGAGGACGGACGCCGCGAGCGCGCCGCCGAGGAGCGAAAGATTGTAAGGATTGGAGAACGCCATCTTCAGATACGGCCGCTTCTCGAAGATCGCCTCCTTCGCCATGTCCTTAGCCGTATCGCGCACAGCCTGCGCCAACTTCGGAGGCGGCAGGCCTGCCTGGTTCGGCTTGATGGGATCAGCCACGACGCGGATTGTACCGGCAGGAGGTTCGCGACCGTTCCCGCGGGGTTCGCACCTCCGCGCCGAGGCAACACTGATGGCTCACATCAATGGTGGTCCTTCTTCACCTGCGCGACGATGAGATCGTTGAGGGCCAGGCCTACGCGGAGGATGCCGTCGCTGAATGCGGTCTTGTCGAGCGCCATGACGTAGTCGCCCGATTTGAAGTCCATGATGTTGTGCACGTGCAGGTCGTTCTCGGCTGCCTTGACGATCGTACCGGCGACGTCCGCAGCGGTTCGTTTGCCGTGTTGCTGCACCTGAATCGCCGGGCCGCCTTTTGCCGTCAGGCCGTAAACCATCGCCCCCTCGAAGATCATGGTCGGGTTCATCGAAACACCCGCTTTGTCCTCCCAGGCGTGGCTCTCGGTTTGGCCGAACATCTGTGGCGTGGTGAAGGTCAGCTCCGGAACGATGACGGTCAGGTTCCTGGCCTTGGCGATGCCGCGGAAAGACCAGGCCGGACCCTGAATCGGCGTCGAGAACGTTTGCGCATCGCTGGGCGACGCATCGACGAACGTGACCGGCATGCCGAGGCCGCCGCTGGAAGGAAGTCCGTAGCGCGCGTCGATCTTGTCCGCGGACAATGACGCGACCTCGGGATCGGACTTGATGTCGTCGTAGGTCAGCACGGTGTAGCCGGCCGCGCGCATCTTCGTGATGAGATCGTCCTGCAACGTTTTCGCGAGGCCCTGCATCACGTCGTGATCGGCGCCGTTGACCCAGTACTTGCCATGCGACTTGGCACCCCCCTTCTGCGCCCACACCGAGCCCGCCACCGACGCCCGCACACGCAACGTCGGAATCAGATAGGTAGTGGTGGTGCCGAAATTGCCGCCGAACGAGCTCACCCTGACGCGGTCCATGTTGATCTCAAACGGCTTCATCCCCGGCGATTGCGCCAGCGCGGACACGGAAAGAACAGATGCGACCAGAATCGCGATACGGTTTTTCATGAAAACTCCTCTCGCTACTAGTCGCGTAAACGGCGAGGAAATCTTGTCACGATGCAGCAGGAGGACGCCGAACCGATGCGAACGGTTCGCTACCGAAACTCATACCGCCGACCACCTTGCCGCGCTAGCAGGCCGACGCCCCAGGCTGCAGCACGATCATTGGAACGCGCCAACTTCGCCCGCGGCACTCCTGATCGGCTGCTCCCCCACCAAAGTGATTAACTACTCGGTCCTTACGCTGAGCATGTTATGTTTTCCCAGCCGATCGACCACCGGTTCAATGTTGACGCTCACCTACTGAAATGAGGATAGCCAATTTCGCGATTCTCGCGCTTTTTGTATCTGTCCATCTGCAGGCAGCCTGTCCCGATATGCCGACGTTCACGCCGGGGCATTACGGCGTCGACGGAACTGATCCTGTCGTCGGCTTCATTCGCGACCTCAACAGCGACGGCAAGGAAGATCTCGTCGTTTTCTACGACTCGACAGGTGGATTCCAAGTGTTTCTCGGTGGCGCAACGGGCGTATTGACTCCAACCCCTCTTCAATTCGCCCCCAATTCCCTCTCCCGTGGCACACCGGGCGATCTCAATGGGGACGGGAAGATAGATTTCGCCGCCGCGGGCGTCTCCAATATTCGACTTTTCTACGGCGTGGGCGACGGCACATTCACTGCCGGACCGACCCTCGCGCTTCCTTTTCTTACAGGCGCTGCTGCGTTGCGGGTGGTCGATCTCGATCACGATGGACTGCCGGATGTGGTGGCGGCTACGACCGACTTCGGTTCCGGCACCGGACAGCTCCTTTATTACCGTCAGACCAGCCCAGGGACATTCTCCATGCTCCCTGTGGCAACGCTCACCCGCGAGCCGACCGCTATGGAAATCGGCGACTTGGATGGAGACGGCGAGCTCGATGTGGCCACCCTCTCGCAACTCGTTTCGTCCGAGAGCGAGCTCACCATTTTTTTTGGCACTGGAAACGGGACGTTCGCTGCGCCAGTGACGGTCGACTTTGGTGCCGAGCTGTTTGTCTTCGCCGATTCGATCGTCTTTCACGATTTCAACTCCGATAATCGGCCCGATATCGCAGTCGGGTTAGTCAACCACGGCATTCAGATCTTGAGGAATGATGGAAATCGCACGTTCTCGTTCGCACAGCTCATCCCGGAACCTCAGGGCGGTTCGGTGCGGGTCGCCGATTTCAACTATGACGGCATCGCCGATCTCTTCGCGTCGGGCTACGGCGGCTTCTACGTGGTGCTGGCGAACGCTGACGGAACGTTTCATACACCGCAGTTCACAGCGATCCCGGAACTGAATAGCAGACGCAGTCCCTACGCGTTGGGCGATTTCCGCGGACTGCATCGTGTAGATGTCGCAACGTCGTGGATCTTTTTCCCGCACCCCCAAATGTTGGAAGTGGACCTCAACGATTGCGGACCGCCACCGGTGATCACGTCCGTTACACCCTCATCGGGGCCGGCTGGGGGAGGTAATTCTGTCCAGTTACACGGCGATAACTTCTTCGTTCCGCAGCAGGTGCTGTTCGGGACGGCTCAGGCGACGATCACGGCGTCCACGCCGACGCTGGTCACTGTAACCGCGCCTCCACACGCACCCGCGATCGTACCGGTGTCGATCTCCACGCCCGGCGGCACGGCCACGCTGAACGATGCCTACGCATTCGTCGGCCCATCGTCGACATCGGTGGTCGTCGAATCCTTCATCGCCAAATCAAGGCCCTTCACAATCAGCGCTGTTGTGAACCCGTCGCCAGGCGGCGGCACGGTTACGTTCTCTATCGACGGCAACGCGGTGGGAACCGCGAGCGTCGTAGGCAACTCGGCGACCATCAGCACAATCGCCCCCGCGACGCTCGGCCCGCATACGATCGGAGCACAGTTCAACGGCGTAGTGATCTTCACGCCGAGCAACACATCGGTCGTGATCACCGTCGTGGCGGACATACCCGCCTTTTCGCGATCAGCCCTGGCAATGCTTGCCGCATTCATGGCGGCCTTCGGCGCGGTTGCCCTGCGGCCAAGCGGTCGTTAACTCACCCCGCTGGCGAGTAGAGCAAATCCAGTAACTTCTTCTCCACGTTCCGGAACTCCGTCGACGACTTGAGGCCGATGTCGCGGTTGGCGAAGAAGGGGACGTCGATTCTGTGAAGGATGTGCGTTGGGCGGGGGGCGAGGACGTAGATCGTGTCGGCGAGATAGACGGCTTCGGAGACGTCGTGGGTGACGAAGAGGATGGTGTTGTCTTCGGAGCGGGAGACGTCGAGGAGGAGGCTTTGCATGCCCCAGCGCGTTTGGGGGTCGAGGGCGCCGAAGGGCTCGTCCATCAGCACTAGTTTGGGCTGGTTGATCAGCGTTCGGGCGATCGCGACGCGCTGCTTCATGCCGCCGCTCAGGTCTTTCGGATAGTGATCGGCGAATTCGTCGAGGCCGACCGACTTCAGATATTTGTCCGACAGCTTGCGGCGTTCGTCGCGCGGGATCGAGCGCAGGCGCAGGCCGTATTCGACGTTCTCGCGGACGGTCAGCCAGCCGAAGGATGTGTAGGCCTGGAAGACCATGCCGCGATCGCGGCCGACGCCGGTGACCGGCTTCCCTTCGACGAGGACTTCGCCGCGCGTTGGCGGGAGGAGACCGGCGACGGATTTGAGGATCGTCGATTTTCCGCAGCCTGATGGGCCGAGGAAGACAACCACTTCGCCGATGCCGGGCTTGTCGAGGATGTCGAGGCTCACTTCGCGCACCGCTTCCGTTGACCGGCCGTGGCGGTCGATGTAGGTCACGCCGAGGTCCTTGATACGCAGCTTCGGAGCCTCGCTGGTGAGCGAGGCCTTGTACGTCGCGGGCGCGCCCTTCTTTCCTTCGACGGTGACGGCGACGGTGCCCGGCTCGCCGGCGTGCGGCGTTGCTTTTTCCGGAGTCTCGTCGCTCACAGTTCGTCCTCCCGCCAGCGGAAGAGAAACATCGACACGGTGCGAATGAGCTGATCGGTGAGGATGCCGATGCCGCCGATGACGATCAGTCCCGCGAACGACCACGACGCTTTTTGATGCGTCCGCGCCAGCTCGACCATGTATCCCAATCCATGCTCCGGATTCACAGCCTCGGCCAGGATCACGTACGTCCAGGAGATCGCGTTCATGACGCGGAAGGAGTCGAAGATCTCCGGCAGCGCTGCTGGAAGGAGAACGGTGCGGATCACCTGCATCCGGCTCGCGCCGAGGGTCAGCGCTGTCTGCACCAGCTCTTCGGGCACCGATCGGATCGCGGAGACGACGACCGGCAGCAGATAGACGAAGACGCCGAGAAACAGGAAGGCGATCTTCTGCTTCTCGTAAATCCCAAACCAGAGGATCAGCAGCGGGATGAACGCGGAGATCGGCATGTAGCGCAGCGGCGCCATGATCGATTCGAAGAGGTTATGGATCGGCGTGAACGCGCCCATCAGAACGCCGAGCGGAAGCGCAACGGCCGAGGCAAGCAGAAACGCCATCACGATCCGACGTGTGGAGATGACGATGGCCGTCCAGAGGTCGTACTGCAGGAAAAGTTGCAGCGTGCCGCGGACGACTTCCGTCGGCGACGGCAGGAAGTCGGCCGGCGCGAGACCGCCGTAGCTGAACACACACCAGATGGCGAGGACGAGCACCGGCATCACGATGCTGAGCATCGTGGCCGTCGCGCGCGGAACCGGCTGGCGGATGGACCAGATGGACGCTTTGTGCTGGGTCATGGTTTTTGGTGGTGCCTGGGTGTCGGGTGTCGGGTGTCGGGTGTCGGAGGACGAAAACCTACTCGGCTTTTTCTCCGACTCCCTACTCCCGACCCCCTACTCCCCCACTTACTTCTCCGTCGTCAGCACCACCTTGATGTCCGTGCGGCGATTGAGCTGCCGTCCGGCCTCGGTCTGGTTCTCGGCGATCGGGTTCTTCGAGCCGTGGCCGATGGTCTGGAAGCGGTTCGGATCGACGTTCGGGAAGTTCTTCGTCACGTAGTTCTTCACCGCCAGCGCGCGGCGTTCGGAGAGCGTCAGGTTCTGCGTCGCGTTGCCGGTCGCGTCGGTGTTGCCCTCGACGCGCAGGTACGTGTTGCCGAACGACGTCATCGTCTCGCCGAGGGCGTCGAGGACGAACTCGGAACCAGCCATGATCTCGTCGGAACCGGGTGTGAAGTGAATCTGGATCTGCTTGTTGATGATGGCCCGGTCGGTCGACGACGGTGCCTTCGCCGCGACTTTCGGCTCATTGACGGTCGCGCCGGGATACTCGGCGGCCAGCGCCTGGATGAAGCGCGTGTCCGCCCAGTCTTTCGCTTCGACCGGACGCGTGACCAAACCCTTCTTCCGCCAGATCACGAACGCGGTATCGAACAGCGTCTCGTAGTGGGCCTTGCCGCCGGTCAGACCGTAAAACTGCGCGTTGTCGGCGTACGGCGTGAGCTTGAGGCCGGAGAGCATGCCGCTGACTGTGTCGGTGTCGAGCTTGAGGGCGTGGCCGACCAGGTTGTAGGCGCCGGCGGGATCCTTCTTGATCATCTCGATGCCTTCGAACCAGCCGTGAACGAAATCGCGCATCGTTTCCGGCGCCTTGTCGATCACGTCCTGCCGCGCGCAGAGCGTGTCGGCGATGATGTTCGTGGCGGCGGACGTTGAAACCAGCACGTGCGCCTCGTCGCCGCGGGCAGTGACGGCGGCCGAAAGATCGGGCTCCCACGTCACGGCCGCGTCGACCTGTTTGGCCTTGAACATGGCCGCGGCAGCCGGCGCGTCCTGCGTGAAGATGATGTTCTTCTCCACGTCTGCGCGATCTGCCGCCGAGAGTCCCGACTGCGAGAGCAGGTACAGAATCAAAAAGTGCGACGGCGTGAACTGCGTGCACGAGATCTTGTGGCCCTTCAGCTCTTCGATCGACTTGATCGACGACAACGAGACGATGCCGTCGCCGCCGCGCGACCAGTCCTGCATCACGATCGAGCGCGCCTTCTGATTGTTCTCGGCGAGGATCGACGCCTCGCGTGCCCAGTTGTCGACCGTGTTCCACATGATGTCGACGTCGCCTTTGCGGAACGCCGCCAGCTTCGCGGCCGGGTCTTCAATCAGCACGAACTTGACGTCCATGTTGAAGCGCTTGCGGTACTGCGATGCCGGCCCCGCTTCGAGTCCATCATTGAACACGATGCCGGGTGAATGGCCCGCCCAGGTGTTGATGGCAACGACTAGCGGCCGATTCAGCTTGCCGCTGCCGGTGAGACCGACCGTCTGTACGCCATTGGAACCGGCGTCGCGGCTCGGATCCGCCGGCGCATTCTTCAGCGCGTTGAAGTCGGCGGAGTTGTCCGCCGTCCCCGTCGCGGTCGCGGTCTTGTCGGAGCCGGTGGCCCACTTGCGAAGCTCGTGGCCCTTGTAGTGCCAGGCGGCGTATCCGATGACCGCCAGGATGACGATGGTGATGAACGCTTTGGCAAACGGTGTAAGACGCATGAGTTCCTCTTCCTCAGAAGGTGGTCCGGTGGTCGAGGGATTATGCAATCGCGCCCTCGCGCCGCGAGCATTACGATCACATCGTTTTCTGCGACTGTCCCTGCTGCGCGGCTTTGCGGGCTTTCATCGCGGCCAGCTCTTCGCGTGCCTGCACGTCGCCGACCTCGGAACGGAGTTTCGACAGGCGCGAGTCGAGCGATGAGTCGGCCAGCTCCTTGCCGAGGTTCGCTTCGGCGATCGTGTTCTTGATGTGCGTACGGACTGTGTCGAGCGCGCGGACTTCCTCGTCGACGGAAAGGCCGTCGAGCTGCTCCTGGATGTTGATGCGGGCCTGCGCGGACTGCATCTTCGCCAGCATCGTGTCGCGCTCCGCCTTCAGCTTGCGAATCTCGGTCTGCACGGAGAGCAGCGAGGTCTTCGCGGAGTCGGCATCGTTCTTCGCCGTCTCCATCTCGCTCTTCATGTCGGCGATGTCGTTGGTGAGCTGATTCTTTTTCTGAATGAGGATGACGGCGAGATCGTCCTGATTCGTCGAGACCGCGGTGTTCAGCTCGGCCTCGGTCTGCGCGAGCTCCTTTGTGGCCGTCTGATAGCGCTCGTCGATCTCCTCGCGGCGCCGGATGATGGCGGCCGTGGCGCTCTTGAGACGCGCGTACTTTGTGACCATCGAGTTGATGGCGTTTTCGTAAGCGATCTCCGGATGCTCTTTTTCAATGTCCGAGATCCAGATCGAGAGAAACCCTCTCCAGAGATTGGCGATGCGGGAAATCACACCCATGGCTGTCGGTCCTTTCGCGGTCTAGTGAGAAGGTTCCTGAAGCTTCGGCGATTCACGGACGACACGCGCCACCGCTTCCTGGCCGAAGAACTCGAGCACCTTCTGCACTTCGAGCTTCTTGCTGTTGCAGCTCGCCATTACCTTGTTCTGTTCATCGACGCGCTGCTGCATGACGATCTTCAGCTTTGCGATCTCGTCTTCGTACTGCTTGATGCGCTGATCGGCCTCGGTCGTGACTTTTTCGACGTCCGCTGCGCCTGCGCGGATATACGCCTCGAGCGCCTGCAGCTCCTGCGCGCCGCTCTCGATGATCTTCTCCACCGGCACGTTGAACGCGCGCAGCGAGGCCATGACGATCTGCTTCTTGACGGTGTCGTCCGTGCCAGGCGGGAGATCGGTCATCAATGAAAGCGTGCGGGTGACGCGTTCACGCTCTTCGGCATCGATCCCGGCAGCTTCGAAGACGTTGTCGAAATCGACCTTGCCGTCGGGAGCCTCGGGCGGCGCAGTCTTGAAGACATCAAGCGCCGGCGACTGCGGCGAGGAGGATGGAACGGAATCATCGGACGAGACGCCGGAGCCGGGGTTGTAACCTTCGTCATCGGACGCCGTCGTCGGATCCTGCACGATGAACCATCCGGCCACCGTCGAGCCCCAACCTTTTTTCTGTGTCATCGATGAGCGGCGAATGATACCGCAGAGCCGCGACTGGCGGCGGCGCTGGGTCGCCCCGTCGCCGCCGAAGGTGCGAATTTACGAATTCAGGTTCCGCAAGTTTCAGCGGCCGCCGTCGACGTCGAGCCATCCGCGCAGTTCTTGATCCTGCGCCGCATGAGACGCAGCACGCTGGATTTACGACGCCGGAGGCGTCTCGTACGGTAGCCGGCGGTCACGCGCGAAGCGCGAGACCGCCGGCTACGTGCGCGGTTTCAAATTCGACCCCGGATGGGGTCGCGGATCAAATACCAGATGGCGTGAATTCCCTCGGCGACCGCTGCCGGATAACCAACACCCGTACGTCGATCCGGTGGTCTCCCGCTTCGCGGGCGACCGGCTACCGTCCGAGTCGCCATCCAGCGACGTAGATTCGGCGCCTTGGCGTCTCGCCGCGTACCAAAAAATCGGCGGCGCTGGTTCCCAGCGCCGCCGGCTTACAACTAACGAACTTTGTGTCTACCGCCCCGTGGCTGGGGTGGATGCGTTGCCGTAGTGCACCGGCACGTTCATCTCGCGCAAAAGGTTGTGCGCGCCGTCGACGGCGTCCATGACCCAGAGCATGTAGACGGCGTCGACGTGAATCGAGCGGGTGATGCTCGGATCGACGACGAAGTCGGAGCCGAGAGATTCGTACGTGCCGTCGAACAGGAGGCCGCACAGCTCGCCCTTCGCGTTCAACGTCGGCGAACCGGAGTTGCCGCCGGTCGTGTCGACGGTGGACAGGAAGTCGACCGGAACCGCGCCGAGCTTCGAATCGACATAGCCAGCCGTCTTGTTCGCGCGGATCGCATCGAGCTCCGCTTTCGGCGCGTCGAACTCACCCGAGGCCGTGTTCTTGGCGAGGATGCCGCTGAGAGTGGTCTGCGGCGTGTAGACGACGCCGTCGCGCGGCGTGTAGCCCTCAACTTTGCCGAAGGTGATGCGCAGCGTTCCGTTGGCGTCGGGATACAGACGGCCGCCGCTCGAAGCGCGCAGCGCGTCCATGTACATCGGACGGATACGCGACATCGCGCCGCCGAGCTCTTTCTGCTGGCGTTCGATGTCGAGCGAAAGCGGCGTGATGGCCGCGGCCAGATTGAGCATCGCGTCGTTGCGCGCGGCCAGCTGCGCCGAGGTCTCATCCATCATGGCCTTGCGCGCGGAGAGATCGCCGATCTTGGTATTCGCGTAGAGCTGATCGAGGAACTGGTCGACGCCGCCGGCTTTCGAGATCGCTTCGTCGATCGGAGCGATGCGCTGTCCCGCGGGAAGCTTCTGCGATTCGTTGAGGAAGTAGCGCAGCCCGGCGCGGTCGCTGTTCGGCTCCAGGCTCTTCTGCGCGCGGTTCACGCCCTCGGCGATTCGCGGCCAGTCGCGCTGCTGAAATCCCGACTCGCGATCGATGTCGGCGGTCTTGGCCTTCTCCATCGACAGGCGATAGAGCGTCGAGGCCTGCGCCAGCATCGGCGAGCTGCGCACGATCCATCCGAGGACGGTGTCGCGCTGCTGGTTGGCGATCGACTGCTGCTGCAGCGCATTGATCTGGTTCATCACGTCTTTGTACTTCGCGGCATCGGGATGCGACGCGATGTACGCGGCCAGATCGGCCTCGCGCTTCTGACGCTGCGCGACGATGTGGAAGTTGTTAAAGCCGGTCAGCGTGCCGGTGTAGTTCTTCAGCGTGTTGTCGTTGCCCTTGATGCGGTTCGCGTTCGCGATCTCGACCGCCTTGTTGTTCTTGCCGAGGTCGCGAAGGATGTTGTTGAGGTCCGTCGCGTACTTGATCGTCAGCGGATAGCTGTAGCTCTGCATGTTGCCGACTTCCGCCGCGGTGCGGTAGCGGAAGGTGCGGCCGGGATAGCCCGCGACGAGGACGAAGTCGCCCGGGTTCACGCTCTCGGTGGAAACCTTGAGGATGTGCGCCGGGTGATACGGCACGTTGTCCTTCGAAAAGTCGGCCGGCTTGCCGTCCTTGCCAACGTACGCGCGCAGATACGACCAGTCGCCGGTGTGGCGCGGCCACATCCAGTTGTCGGTCTCGCCGCCGAAATCGCCGATGCCGAGGGCCGGCGCGTAGACGAGGCGGACGTCGCGGATTTCCATCTGCGTGGTGCGCAGGTACTGCGAGCCTTCGAAGAACGAGGCCACGCGGCAACGAACGCCGCCCGGCTTCTCGCACTCATCGACGAGCGTCTTGATGTTGCGATCGATCGCCTTCTCGCGGTCGATGTTCGACAACGACGCCGGCACGTTGCCCGAAACACGCGCCGTAACGTCTTCGATGTTGGTGGTCACGAAGATGCGCGATCCCGGACCGGCCGGCAGCTCCTCGTCCTTCGTCTTCGCGAGGAAGCCGTTCGTGATGAGGTCGCGCTGCGGCGTGGAGTTGAACTGCAACGCTCCAAATCCGCAGTGATGGTTCGTAACGACAAGCCCCTCGGGCGATACGAACGACGCGCTGCAACCGCCGAGCGAGATGACGGCGCCCATCGGATCGCCGGTAAGGTCCGCGAACCGCTGCGGATCGATCTTCAACCCCGCCTTCTTCAACTCCGCCGCCAGCGACGGAATCTGCTGCGGCATCCACATCCCCTCGGCACCAAACACCGCCGTGGTCGCGGTAAGGGCCAGGATTCCAATCAAGAGTTTCTTCACACGTTCTCCTTCAGTTTTCAGTTGGGATTCAAAACGAACGAGACGGATGAGCCGCCTCGAATATCAAGCCAATGTCGTTCGACAGCATATCGCCGATGGGCATTCCCGTCCCTCACGTGGATACGTCCCGATCTCAACCCTCTTAACAGTCCGCTCCCGCTTCTCTCGTTTTCGAAGCCTGCCTTCATCTGCGTAAATCGAAGGTTTTCCAGTCCTCGGAGGACGTCAACGTCGTCCTGCGGTCTGCAATCCGCGCGATGCGTACGGCCGTTCCGAAGCCGCGCGTGCCGAAACGCCGCGCGTCCTGAAAGTTGCTGTCCTTCGCCCTGCGTTCATCTGCGCAAATCTGCGTAATCTGCGGATGAAGGCTCTCCGCAGATTACGCAGATCGATCAGTCACTTCGACACCAGGCGCGCGCGTCCCTGAGCAACGACCGTGAACGTCTTCCAACTCAATGACGCTGGCATATCGCGATTGTCCACAGCGCGTTTGAAGTTGATCACCGCCTCGTCCGGGCTGATGCGCAAGAGGTGGATGTCCCACGCTTCGATCCAGACGCCATCCAGGTCGGAGCCTTCATTGAGTGCCGTCAGGATTGCCGTCTGCTCGAGCTGTGTCATTCGCCATTTACCGGGCATTACTTCGACGAAATCCTTTTCGCCCTGAGTAAAAACGCTTACCGCCGCGCCATTGATGACCACCTTCATTTCGAACTCGGTGTTGTTCGGCTTCGAGACGATCGACCAGTGCAACTTACCGATCCACTGACCGGAAAAGTCGGCATCCGCCCGGGCAGGACAGTGCAACTGCTCCTTCGTGCCCCCGGCAGTTTTCAATGCCCTTAACGCAGGCGGGTAGTCGCCACACGCGGATGCCCTCAGAAGTTGCGCCGTCCTTTCGCGCAATGCCGGATCCTTCGTCCGGTCCAGAAGCCTCGCCAGTTCGAACGCGGCCGCAGCGTGTCCCGAAGCCGCGGCCTTTTCCAGCAACGCCGTCGCCTCCGGCACGACCTCGTCCTTGCCCGTATTCAGCAGAAGGACAGCTAACGCATATTGCGCTCCGGGCGCGCCCGTTTCCGCCGGACCCTTACACGCAGCGATGGCCTCCTTCGAATCCATCTTCGGCGTCGTCGCCGCCTCGGTGCAGCGGTAGTACTCCGCCTTAGGATCAACCGTCTCGGCAGCAAACGCACCACTGACAAGTGCGACAGAAAGAATGGCGATCACGCGAACGATCATGCCGTCATGATATGTGCACCACGCCTCAGCACCGCCCCGCGCGCCGGTTGCGACGAATCTGGTGAGCATCTCCGCCGAACCAGTCGCGGTAGATACAAAGAATGTTCTCTGTGACGTAAGGCGGACGTCCGCGTAATTCCGACGGTAACTCGCCTATTTCGAGGGCATCCTTCCGATAGTCGACCGGCGGCTGGAGCTTTCGCGCTCCCGCACGCGTTCCGGCGTGCAGGTAGACCCGAGTTGGATAGATACCGAGATAAACGCCGATCCGGAAAGCGGTGTCGTAGTAATACAACTCGCCGATGCCAGGGATATCGCGGAGCTGTTCCGTGATGAGATGCAGCAACTCGTCGAACGTCTCAACTCGGGCGATCCGACCTTCTAATGCCAGCAGCGCCGCGATCGCCTGCGGGATAGCAGAACGCCAAATACGGTATTGGTGGTCGTACCTCTTCCGATCTCTCTTGACGGCGCGGACAGCCGTTCCGATGGCCTCCCGTAGAGAAGGCTGCTCTTTGAACCACGCAATCTCTTCCGCCGCGTCGCCGGAACGGGTTTTGTCATAGTCCCTCAGAATCTCCTGCCACATCGCTGGTCCACTCAACGCGGTAACCGAGGCAACAATCGCTCCTAGCGTCCGGCCTCTTCGGCTCATCAGAAAGTCCCTGCCTTCTTCGGTACGATGATGTATCCATCCTCGCGCGTGCCAAACACTTCGTTGCCTCCCTTCCCCCATCGCGCCAGATGCATTGCCAGATAGGCGCAAAGCCATGCATCGAGCATGTCTTCGTATCGTTTCAGGGACTGCCCGTTCAAATTCGAAAGATCCTGCGCGAGGAAGGAGGCACCCTCAATGCCCGGATCGAGCCGCGGATCACGATCGGGCGCCGCCAGTTCCGCCGTCAGATTCCGAAGCTCTCCGAGGCCGAGGCGCTTCTGCGCAACGCGCCCCTTTTTGTATCGAATGATGTTGCTGCGGTCGAAAAGCCGGATGTGAGCCGGATGCGGATAGACCTCGAACATGTGCAACCCGCCCGCATGGACTTCATCTCCCTCGACACCGTGCCGAAATCCAAGCTTCTCCAGACCCTCGACGAGTCTCCCCAACCCGTACCTCTCAAACCTCGGTCGATTCATCGTATGCGCCGACGCATGGAAGTGGCTGAAGGCCCGTCCGATGTGCCGCTCGCACTCGCGACAACCTTCCGGATTCGTCACCACCAAAGGAGCATCAATCGCGACAATCGTCGCGTTTTCCGATCGATACTCCTTCACGATATCGGCCACATCGTCATACGTCGCCGCGTGCACCCACTGGACAATTGTCGCCTCGGCAATAGTTCCCTCGGCGATGGCGACGCCGGAGGGGTTCGTGGCCTTCCACGACGCATCGATCCCGATGAACGTTACGGATATGCCTTCCGCCGCGAGGGCGCCATCATTCATTCCGGTTATAGCGGTGTCACTGACTTTCCGCTCTCGGGGCAGGCACCAGCCGTGGGATGGAATCCTCCACTAGTGGCTCGTCGCTTTCCCGCCGAATGCGGAGCATCTTGCCGGCGGATTTAGACACCTTCTTCTGAGCCGCTTCTGCCTTTTCACCTTCGAAGACATCCCGTTTCATTACCTCTTCACGGAGAAGGGATCTCAGTTCATCCGAGTCGACTTTCGCTTCAGATACGCGGCGCAATTCACGTCGGATCGTGTCGATGACGGGATCGCTCAAGACGATCGCTGCCAAGTAGAACTTGTTCGTGGCCTGCAGGTGGTCGTGGTATGCGTAAAGGCCCGACTTCAGCATGCTTTCGCGCGTGAGCAGATAGAGGCTTTCCAGTTGGGTCGCACTCTTGTGATTCAGCGCGAGAAAGTCGAGGTCCAGGACCAATTCCGTATCGATCGGCTTGCCGAAGAGAACGCGAAAGACCCGCCAGACGGATCCGTTCGTCAGTGCGACCCACTCGACGCCCTGGTTTGCCGCGTAATCGACCGCCTGTCTGGCGTGACCATCCTTGAGTTCCAGCCCGATCGCCTTCACCTCGATCAGTATCTGCAGTTTGCCGTCGATGCGGGTGGCGAGATCGCAGTGTGTGCCTCGGATCGCCAACTCGCGAGTCACTTCGTTGTACTTGTCGTAGCCGAAGATGTCGGCCAGCATGTCGGTCACGATCATCGACGTATCAGACTCGTTCACATCGCGCGACTTCGCCGACGCCAGGATTGGCTGAAATCGTTTGAGACCGGACGCTAAGCGTTCACTGACGCGACTCGGGATCCCCATCGGTATGCCTCCTATGAGTACATAAGTTCTACGGCTTCATGAATGACGCGCTACACGCCGACCTTCTCCCCTCTGTCTTCCATGAGGAGGTCAAAATCCTTCCAGAACAGGCGGAACTTCGCGCCTTTTGAATGACTCCGAACCCACACGATGGCGCCCTTCGAAACCTCGAGCTTTCCAAGAAGCTTGTCGTTTCGCCTGATCTCGAAAACGACATCTGAATTACCCAGCGTCGCCGAAGGAATCTCGAATTTCACATCGTGTTTCGCCATCGTCGGGCTTCCCTTTAGGTTGCTGTGAGCAATTTCCTCGTGACACCAGGCGGCGCACGAAAGAATGGACGCGCTGTATTGAGAGTGACCGAAAAGGGAAATTCGCCCCGGTCGCCCTGAAGACACCTTCTCCCGGAGAATGTGGGGAACCACAAGCAAAGATGGATCGCATGTCAAACGCGGAATCGCGCCGAGCCAGCAGCCGGCGCTACGCCGTCCGCGTCACTCGTAATGCGTCCACATCCTGAGCACCTTGACGATCCGCTCGCGGCGAAGCACCTGATAGACGAGGCGATGGTGGATGTTGATCCTGCGGGAGAACGCACCGGTCAGATCGCCGGTCAGCTTTTCGAACGGCGGCGGCGATCGGAACGGGTCGTCGCGCAGGATGTCGAGCAACGCTTCAGCCCTGGGCTTGAGGTTTGATCGCTTCAGCTTCTTCGCGTCTTTCGCGGCCTGCGGCGTGAAGACGACCCGCCACACACTCACCAGTCGAGCGACTCCATGCACTCTTTGACCGGCGTGGCCATCCCCTTCCGGATCGAAGCGCGCATCCCTGGGATGGAGAGGAGATACAACGTTTCCTGGATCGCGCGCCAGTCATCCATCGACACGAGCACCGCATCGGCACGCTTCCCGGTAATCTGTACCGGCTCGCTGGTGACCGCCGTCTCATCGAGCAGCTTGTAGAGATTCGTGCGCGCCTCGCTGGCGGTAATGGTTTTCATGAGAGATCAATCGTACGGGATCGCGTACGACAAGGTCAACGTTCCGGTCCGGCTTCATCTGCGTCACGAGACCGTAGCGTTGCCGTCTTTCGGACTCGGATGCGGCAGTCGCGGCTTCTTCTGCCTCTTCGCACTGGAGGATGATTACGCCGCGCTCGTCGGATGCTTACGCGGTGCTCATCGAATTCGACGCGAACGCGCGCCCGATGCCGACGATCAGATCGACCGGCACGGTGCCGACGAACGGGCACTGAACCGGATCGCCGCAGTCACTCGCGCCTGAGCTGAAGTTCGGAGAACTGTACGTCGGCTGCATCGAGTTCGGCGTCGCGAAATGGCTGCTGCCGATCGACCCGTAAGCCTCGAGCGTGAACGACGCGTTCCGTTGCACCAGAAGGCAGACCATGCCGTTGTTGTCGGTCGTGCCGTACGAGTCGTACTGCAGACCGTGCGCGATGGTGGTGAATCCGGCCATCGGCGACGAGTCCCACCAGTTGATCACCTGGACCGTGATGCATGTCGTGTCCTGCGGATCGTCGAGGTTGTGCGAACCACCGAAGCGGAAGACATGGCCGTTGTAGGTGAGGCCGTCCGATGCGAGCTCGAATGTGCCGCTCCAGATCCAGATACCGAGGTTCGCGTCGAAATTGAAATGGCCCATCGACTTCGGCGGCTTCCTGCGCGGGCGCTCGGGGACGTTGATCGCGAGCGCGACCTTTGTGCGAGGTTTGAGCTGGAGCCGCGCGCCGTCCGCGACGACGTCGAGATCGAAGATGCCGTACGAATTGAGTCGTCGCGTGCTGCCATCGGCCAGACGTCCCGAGAAGTCGCCCGAAGCTGCGGCGCGATCGCGCGCATTGGTGATATCGAACCAGGTGAATCGAAGCTCCGCGCGCAGGACCGGCTCGCCCCTTTCGGTGGTGATCGCGTTCGCGGGAATCTGAATGCGTCCGCCGTGGAATTGCACGTCGAGGTCGCGCGACGGATCGAAGAAGGCCCGATTCGCGACCGGCCAGATGACCACTGTGTTTCCCGCTCCAGCGCGCGTGTGAAAGATTCGCGTGTTCGTGACGAAGCCTTCGTGGCGGAACGTCACCGCGACGCGACCGCTCTTCCGCGGCGCGTCGATCGAGAAGAAACCGTGCGAGCCGGAATGGCCGACGATCTCGCCGCCGATTGAGAGCTCGACATGATCGAGTGGACGCCCGTCGCGAGCAAGGACGTGTCCCGTAATTACCGTTGCCATGAATGCTCCTCCTGCACTGTTTGCTTAGTGAGCATCCGTGGCGGAACGTTTCACTGGTGCGCGCGATGTCAGCTGCGGGAATTGAAGCGTGGGAGCGGCACCAGGTCGGAATGAAGAAAGGTGTGGCTCTGACGGGGGTCGTGAACAATCAGTTAGCAGCGCACCTGCTGCGGCGACCGGCGTGTCACCCGGCCGGCATTGTCCAGCGCGCGAAAAACGGCGTCGACATTTCGCACCTGTTTTGTCGTCAAAGGCGGAACAACGACGCCTTCGCGTTAGGCGCAGGCCCCTCGCCTAGATTTCAGCCGCAGAACCCGTTCCGCATTCTGGTAACAGACTTTCTGGTGCTGCGCCTGATCGACACGACGGTCGCGAAGGACTGCTTGCCCGAAGGCGTCGGAGCTAAAATTGGCGTCGGAGACCGGAAGACATGAATACTGAAAACGGCGTTGCAACTTTCTTTGCTGAGAATCGGTACGCCGCCATGTACCCTCACATCCTAGCTGTACCGCAGCCCACTCTTCACGTCATGAAGCGTCTCCGAGCTGCCGGAATTCGGGTAAGGGTTGAACCGAGTGATCAGCGCCCGCTGTGTTTCACCTTTCAGCGCGGTATCGGAGATTGGTTAGCCGACCCCGCGATCGTGTTGCTGGCGAGTATTCCTGTCAACATCGTGTCGAACATAGTTTTCTCGTGGTGGCAGGAGCGCAAACGCCGTGATCGTGAGTTTCCTTCGGCGACGGTAGCGTTCGTAGTCGAAGAAGACGGCGACACGCGTTACTACAGCTTGGACGGCGAACCAATGTCACGGCAGGAAACCCACGAGATTTCTCAGCGCGCACAACGTAGCGCTAAGGTTTTTTATCGCTCAATCAACACGCCCGCTCCAGATCCGCGCCGTCGATATCCTATACAGCGAGACCACTCAGGAACTATCGTTGGATGGGCGGCAGGATTGCGCCACAGTGAAAAGTCGCTGGACTTAGTGGATGTGTTCGTATCAGATCCCATTGCCGAGGCTGACATCGCATCCGGTAAACTTGCTGGCGTTAGCGTCGGCGCAATTGCGCAGCGTTCCACCTGTTCGATCTGTCTTAGCAACTACGTAGCCTGCGATCACATCGCTGGAGACGACTACTCTAACGGACGATGCGTCGTCCGCATTGAAAGAGCGCTGCCAGCAGAGTTTAGTTTCGTGCAGGATCCTATTAATCCTGAAACCAAGATCCTCCGTTAATCGAGGCGACGCTCCACCGCTGTGCGGATATTCGTCATAGGCAGTATGCGATCCGGTCACGCTCTTGGCGTTTGAAGATTCTTACCAGGTAGCATGATCGAACCGTTACCCATCCAAGTGCCTGACGACAGCCTCGTTAGCGGCCTAGACGCCGCAAAGCATGGGCAGTGAAGTCCTCGAAAAGCGCACCAGGAGTCACCGCCAATCCTTGGCAGACGAGCAGCAGGCTCCACACGCCCGTGTTCCGCGTGCCCAGCTCGATGTCGGCGACGTGGTTGCGCGAAACGCCCATCGCTTCGGCGAGCGCTTCCTGGGTGAGGCCTTTCTCGCGCCGCAGCTCGGCGATGCGGGAGCCGAGCGTCTTCAGGGCCTCGTCGCGGGTCATGTCGCGCTTGATTGCACAGCATCATTGGCGTAGACTCCATCCATGATGCTTGGCAAAGACACTGATACGAGTCAAGACCCGCTGTCAATCGCAAGAATCCGCGATCTCTTCCTCCACCCCCGCCCGACCTACATGCCCGCCGCGGCGGCGGAGGCGATCGGGATGAGCGTTGAGGATGTCGAGGGGTGGATGGAGGTGGGAGAACTGGAAGGAATCGTGGCGGCGGGCGCGGTGGTGCTGCCGTGGGACGAGCTGGTGTCGTTCGCGATGGGGTTCTGGGAGCAGGCGGACATCGAGGCGGCCCTCGGCGCCGACGCCGCGGACGCGCTGCCGGAGCTGTTGCTGCTGTGCGATCTGGAGGTGCGCATCCCGCGCATCGAGGTCGTGGCGCTGGAGAGGCTGGCGGCGCGCGATGGCAAGTCGGTCGATGCGGTGCTGGCGTCGGAACTGCGCGACCTCGTATCCGCGCAGTCGGAGTGGCTTTCGCGGGTGATTCCGGGGTTCGAAGCGGCGCTGGCGTGGCCGTATTGATAGCGGTTTGATACTCGCGGGCATCCTTTGTCGCTCGAGGTCAACATAGACGGGATGACCGGTCGCTTCGATGCGTCAGCGTCACGCACGGATGCGTCAGCGTCACGCACGGATGCGTGAACGCGACGCGTCGATGTGTCAGCCCTCATGCATCGATGCGTCAGCGTCACGCATCGATGGATCAGCCCCCATGCAGTGATGCGTCAGCACGACGCATCGATGGGTCAGCGCGAAGTGAGAGGGTCAAATGAGAACACCTTGGGATCGTCTACGACAGCAGTATTAAGACCGATGCTACGTAACGAGCCTCGCCGGTCCATGTTGGTTGACGGCGATCTCGGTGCTCGGGTAATCTTCCGTAAAATAGCACTAGGCCTAAAGAGGGTTTAATTTCTAAAACCCGATGCCTTCCCGAATCGACTTCAGGGTGAGATTCTCCCAAAGGGGTTTGCGTGGCTGATCGAGATTCTGCGGCTCTCATCGACGCTCTTCGCATTGAGCCTGAAGGATCCGGGGGCCATGGACGCTCCCGGCGGATTTTCTGGGCACTCGGCCTGATCGTTCTGGGAGCCGCTGCCTCCTTCGTCCTCTTCGGCAGGACCACGGCGCATCCGGCGCAGGAAGCGAAGCCGCCTGCGGCGCTCCCGGCGGCTTCGGTCAGTCCGCCGGTTTTGGACGGTTCGTTCCAGGCCGCCGGCTATGTCGTAGCGCGGCGCAAGGCCACGGTTGCCGCCGAAGTGTCGGGACGCCTGGTCGATGTCAACGTCGAAGAAGGCGATCGGGTCGTCGCCGGCCAGGTGCTTGCCCGGCTTAACGACAAGGATGCGCATCAGCGGCGCAGCATCAGTCAGTCCGATCTTGCTGCCGAGGAGAAGGCGCTGGAAGAAGACCAGGCCGATAACAAGGCGGCTCGGCAGAACCTGGAGCGGGTCGAGCGTCTCCATCGCGAGAAGCTGGTCACCGACGACGCCTTTGAGACCGCGCGCCTCAACGTCGAGCGGCTGCAGGCCAAGGAGGAGTACGAGAGCCTCAAAGTCGCCGGCGCCAGGAACACGTTGGCGCTCACCGAGTCCTACCTAGGCCAGCACACCATTCGGGCACCGTTTGCCGGGGTGGTGGTCCAGCGGACGGCGCAGAGGGGAGAGTACATCTCGCCGTCATCGGCAGCGGGAGCGTTCACGCGCACCGGTCTTTGCACAATCGTCGATCCGACGTCGATCGAAGGAGAGGTCGACGTCAACGAGGTTTACATCCACCGGATCCGTATCGGGCAGCCGGTCAGCGCGACGCTGAACGCGTACCCCAACTGGCAGATCTCGGGCCGGGTTCTGGCGATCGTTCCCACGGCCGACCGCGATACGGCAACGGTAAAGGTCCGCATTCGCTTCGATCAGCTCGACGACCGGATGTTGCCGGACATGGGGCTGCGAGTCACGTTCCCGGCCGGTCAGTAGAAAATGGATCGAGCGCAGCCAGTACCGCGAGGCCTTGAAAAACCATGACTGAGCCCGCGTTCGTCCGGGTGCAGGCGGTTTACAAGCACTACCAGCGCGGCAGCGACAAAGTCGACGTGCTGCGCAACATTGATTTTGCGGTGGCGCCCGGGGAGTTCGTGGCCCTGATGGGACCGTCGGGATCGGGTAAGACCACGCTGCTGAACCTGCTGGGGGGCCTCGATCGGCCGAGCGCCGGTCGAATCGAAGTGGGTGCCGTCGAGATCGACCGCATGAGCACCGGGCAACTGGCGAAATGGCGGGCCGGCCACGTCGGATTCGTCTTTCAGTCTTACAACCTCCTCGACGGCATGTCAGCCCGGCGCAACGTCGAGCTGCCTCTCCTGCTGACCCACCTGTCGCACAAGCGCCGTCTGGAGCAGGTATCGGTCGCGCTGCGCCTGGTCGGCCTCGAGCACCGCGCCAAACACAAGCCCAAAGAGCTCTCAGGCGGAGAGCAACAGCGTCTCGCCATCGCCCGGGTCATCGTCGCGGATCCGGCGCTGCTGCTCTGTGACGAGCCGACCGGCGATCTCGATCGCGAAACCGCGGACCAGGTGCTCGGGCTACTGCAGACCCTCAGCCGTCAACACGGCAAGACCATCGTGATGGTGACCCACGATCCGCTGGCCGCGCGTTGCGCCGGCCGCATCGTGCGGCTGGACAAAGGGCGCATCGTCGATCCCGAGGGGCCCGACGTCACGATCAGCGCAGTGGGAAGCGCTCGATGACCAGGTTCCTGCCACTGATCTGGCAAGGCCTTTCCCGCCGCAAAACGCGAACGCTCTTCGCCGGTGCGGTGATCGCGCTGACCTTCGTTCTGTTCAGTTTCCTCATGGCCTTCGACCGCGCCATGTCGCTCGGTGTCGACTGGGCCGATGCGGACAAGCTGGTCATCCTGCATCGCACTTCGCCGGTGGAGACGTTGCCGCTCAGCTACGTCGTCGACCTGCAACGGCTCCCCGGAATCCGCCTGGTCAGCCATCGGACGTGGTTCGGCGGTTACTTTCGCGAGATCGGCAATCAGCGGCCGGTGTGGGCGGTGGATCCGGCGCGATTTCTGACCTTCTATCCCAATCTCGAATTTTCGTCGGAGAGCGAAAAGGCAGCGTTTTTGGCCGGCGGAAATGCCATCGCCGTCGGTGCTCCGGTGGCGCGGGAGTTCGGCTGGAGAGTGGGCGATCGCGTCCCCCTCAAGTCGTACATCTGGACCTCCACCAGCGGCGGAAACACCTGGTACTTCACCGTCGCTGCCTTGTTCGACAGTCACGACCCCGGAGCCGACACGGCGCAGGTCCTGATTCCGTACCTGCCATTCGACCAAACGCGTACCTTCGGCCGAGGGTCGGTCGGAATTATCGAAGTGGCATTGTCGAAAGGGACGGACGCGGCGGCCATGGTGCGGCAGATCGACAGCCGTTACTTCAACTCCGCAAAGCCGACGCGGACGTCGACGCTGAAAGGCTACCTGCAGAGTTTTTCGGCGCAGATTGGCAAGATCAGCTCTCTGGTGAGAGGCATCCTGAGCGTGGTCGTGTTCACGACCATGGTGCTCCTTGCGAGTAACTTCATCCACAGCTTCGTGGAGCGGCGGGCGGAGCTGGCAGTGCTCAAGACGCTGGGATTCAGCAGCCGGCGCCTGCTCGTGCTGATTTTGACCGAGGCGTTGATTCTCGTCGGTGGTTTCGGTCTGCTCGGCCTGCTGGCCGGGCGTTCTCTGGTCGGGATGGCCGCGGCGGCGGTGGCCGACTTCCTGCCCGGTCTCCATCTGCTCAATCGCGATCTCCTTCTCGGCGCCAGCCTGATGCTCGGCCTGGCACTGGTGACCGCGTTGTGGCCGGCCATTCAGGCGGCCCGGCTGGGGATTACGGCGGGACTGCGGGGGAGGATCTGATCGTGCGCGTGCTGCGTCAGACCTTTGCGATCTGCATGTTCAACCTGCGGGACCTGTTCACGCGATTGCACCTGACTGCCATCGGCATCCTCGGCGTCGCGGGAGTGAGCCTGGTGCTCGTCGGGATGCTTTCCATGGCGGACGGATTCCGCTCCGCGTTCCGTAGCGATGGAGCAGTAAAGCGGTTGATCGTTCTGCGGTCGGGGGCAACATCGGAGCTGAGCAGCCGCCTCACCGGAAACGACGTGGAGGCGATTCGGCAGGCCATCCGGGCGGTTGAGGGAACGAACGCCACGGTTTCGCCGGAGACCTACTTCATCACCAGTCTGGCGCGCCGCGACAGCACAGGCGAAGTCAACGTCCCGGTGCGCGGCCTCAGCCCCGAGGGGATGGCCCTGCGTTCCGGGTTTCGGATCGTGGCAGGGAGGATGAGCGTGCCGGGGGCTCACGAGCTGCTCGTCGGCAAACGGGCGGTCGAGGAGTACAGCGCTCTTGCCCTCGGCTCGCCCTTGCCGATTGGCCGTCAACTCTGGAAAGTGGTCGGCGTCTTCGAGACCGAGGGCGGACTGGCTCCCTCGGAGATCTGGGGCGATCCCTACCTTCTCCAGACTGCCTTCGATCGCGGCAACGCGTGGCAATTGGTGGTCACCCGGCTTCCCAGGAGGGAGAGCCAGTTCGACATCGAGTTGCAGATGTCTCGCGACAAGCGGCTGCAGGTGCGATCCGTGCGGGAAGACCGCTACTACGCCCAGCAGAGCCACTCCCTATCTCTCTTCATTCAGTTCGTCGGCCGGTTGCTCTCCTTCGCCATGGGAGGGATCGCGTTGTTCGTCGTGCTCTCCAGCATGTACGCGGCGGTGGCGGCACGGCGGCGCGAGATCGCGATCCTGCGGGTCATCGGCTTCGGAGGATTTCCAATTCTGTGCAGCGTGATCGAGGAGGCCGTGTTCCTGGCCACGACCGGCGGTCTGCTCGGCGGCTTGCTGGCCTACCTGGCATTCAATGGCCGCCGGCTGTCGACTCTCAATCTCAGCGGAAGCTTCACGCAGATCCCCTTCGCCATGAAAGTGACTTCGGAGAGCCTGCGCAGCGGAATCCTTCTCGGGATCGTCATCGGCATCCTGGCCGGTATCGGACCGGCCATCCGGGCGATCCGCGGGAATGTGGCGTTGACCTTGACGAGCAATTGAAGGAATTCCACCACGACTACGATCGAGACGATGTCCCATTTCCGTTCGTACGTACTTCATGAAATGGGATATGATCAGCCAACACAAACTGTATGGATTTCAGGAACAAGAAATCGTGGCGGGCCTTGTTGCTGGTGTCGTGCCTCGGAGCGGCGCAGGTTTCTGCGTCATGCATCGACGCTGCAATCGAGAAAGCCTACCTGCAGGAAAACGTAGCGGCGCTCGACGCTCAGATAGCGAGCCTGGCGGCGAAGACGAACCGTAGCCGCGCCGAGATCCTGCTGTATGGGCTGGCCGCCTATCGTGCCGCCGATCTGAAGCTTCTCAAGGGTGACAAGGAGGGTGCGTCGGCTGCGCTGAGCGCCGCCGCCAGCGTTCTTGAATCGCGCCTCGAAAAAGGGCGGGACGCCGAGCTTGGCGCCCTGCTCGGCATGATCTACGGCATGCAGATCCGCATCTCGCCCTTTCGCGGGATCTGGCTCGGCTCATCGGCCGACAAGGTTCTCGAAGATGCGATGGCGGCGGAACCGAACAACCCCCGCCCTCATCTTGCGGCCGGCGTCAATCTTCTCTACAAACCGGGCACTTTTGGCGGCGGGCCCGAGAAAGCGCTGGCCCAGCTCCAGCGCGCGATCGACCTCTACTCCAGAACCGCGGCAACGACGGCCGCCGACGGGGCCTGCTGGGGTAGCGACGATGCCGTCCTGGCCATGGCCCGCGCCAAGGTGAAGCTCGGCGAGCGGGTGGCAGCAATCGCCCTCGTGGAAACGGTTCTGGCCCGTTCCCCCGGAAACCGTCCGGCCCAACGGTTGATGAACGGAATCCGCGGCGGTCCGAAGAAGGGGCGATGACATGAGCGGAAGGGCGGCGCCGACGGCCCACGGCGAATGTTCCTCGACGACCTGGTTAGCGATCGATGCCCGCATCGGAGCCGGCTTCGCGACTCAGGATGCCGAGGCTCTGCGCGAGATCGAGGCGGAGCTGGAAGAAGCCTCGGAGGACACGCTCTGGCGGCCTTACTACCAGGCCATGGCCGCCTTCCGGCTGGGCGGAATGGCACGCCTCCCTGTCGATGAAAAGGGAGCCGCGCTCAATCGTGCCTACCAACACCTCGATGCGATGGAGCCGGCTACACCCGCGGAGGAGTCGGAGAAACTGCTCCTGATGGGGTGCATCGCCGGACTGCTGGTGCGCCACACGGCGTGGAGCAAGAGTCTGCGTGGCTGGGATTCTCAGCGCGCGCTCAAGCGTGCGGCGGAGTTGGCGCCCGACAATCCGCGCGTGGTCTGGGCCCAGGCACTGGCCGACGCGGCCATGGCCCGGCCGGGCAGCGCCGAGGAAGGCGAGGCGTTGAACCTGCTCAAGAAGGCCGAGCGTCTTCTCGACGTGTGGGAGAGCCGGCACGCCGGCGACGTTCCTGCCTGGGGTCGAGACGAGATCTTTCTCTGGCAGGCCGATCTCTATCGGCGGCGCGGCGAATTGGTCCAGGCGCGCGCAGCCTGCCAGCGCGCCCTCGCCACCACTCCCAACCTACTGAGCGCCAGGCGGATGCTGGCCGCCTTGAACGGATCGAGCGAGGAGCGACGCAACCGATGAGCAACCTCAGCACCACCACGGTCAATCATTCCACGGAGTTCGCTCCGTACCTGACCAGCCGGGTCGAGACGGCCGGCCTTCGCGACATCTATTCGCTTTACCTGACCCGCGGGCCCATTCGGAAGTACGTCACGTACTTTCGGGCCGGCGGCGGGATGCCGTTGTACGTCGGGCACAGCGAGTACTACGACTTCGACCACGTGATCCGGCACATCGTCGGACAGCCCTCCATGGACACCGGCTACAAGAAGGGTGTGTTCGGCGGCGGGAAGGGACAGACGCTGGCCAGCATGGCCATCTCCGGGGTGGCGGAAACCTTCGAGCGCGCAATCGGCGCATTCGGTTACTTCGCCCTCGACGACAAGATCGTCATGGGGAGCGTGCGCACTCTGACCAAGGCAGGCCTGACCGTCCTGACTCCGGAGGAATTGACCCTCTTCGCGCCCGAGCAGTTCAAGATCCATCCCCGCGTAGCCGCTTCGTTCCGTCCCTTCACCGAAGACACCGTCCTCGGATGGGTCGAAGGGAAGCGTCTCCTGTCCGGCGATTCGTGTTGGGTACCGGCCCAGATCACTCTGCCCTTCTATCTTCCCGGTCCCAAAGAAGCGCCCATCGGATACTTCACGACCGGTGGCCTCGCGGCCCACATCAGCTACGAAGAAGCCGTCTACCACGCCGTGCTCGAGCTCTTCGAGCGCGACGCGGTGAACCTCCGGTGGAATTGCCGGCAGGCGCCCGAACAGATCGAGATCGATGAAGTGCCGGCCTCCGCGATGCTGAACCGGCTGCTGACGATCGGGCGGTCGCTGCCGAACAAGTTCAAGTTCTACCTGCACCGCAACGAATTCACCGAACTGCCGGTCGTCACGGTGATCGGTTTCTCCCCCAGCATCCGGCGCTATGCCTATTACGCCGGCGGCGGCGTCGCGTTCGACACTGCCGAATCGATGCTCTACGCCGTCGGTGAGTACGGCCAGTCGGAGGGAACGCTCCGCGCGCTGCTGCTCGCTCCGACCTGGGAGCTGGCCGCCGCGACGCGCAACCTGTTTCACGTCGAGGAAAACATCGACGTCAACGACATCGATCACTTCTTCAAGATCATTTCCTATTACGGCTACGCCAAGAACTTCAAGAAGATGGATTGGTACCTGACGCAAGGCGCAAAGGTGCCGCTCAGCAGCCTCCCTCGCCATCCGGACAACTCCCTCGAGGCGCGCTACGCCAGCATGAAGACGCTGCTTACCAAGCACGCCATCGACCCCATCGTCGTCGACGTCAGCCCGCAACAGATGCCGCAGATGCGGCTGGTCAAAGTGGTCTGCCCCGAGCTCACGCCGCCGTATGTGCAGAACATGCCGATGTTGGGCTCGCGGCGCTATCTCGAAGTGCCGCAAAAACTGGGGTGGACCGATCGCCCCATGCGTCTATCCGAATTGAATCTGGATCCTCAACCCTATCCCTGATCACTGTTTATGCCCGGCCAGCAACCGGTAGTCCGTTTCACCAAACCGTTGGATTCGATGAAAGAGGAGAAACACATGAAGCTGAGAACTACGACCCTCCGCGACAACAAGTATTCCTCGATCGCCGCTGTGGCCCCGGGCGGCTGGTGCTGTCATTGCCACTGCTGCGCGTCGCTTGACTTCGAGGGCGACTACGACCCGTCGATGGACGCCGAAGCCGTCTAAATCTTCCACACTCAGGTTGTTCCGGTGCTGGCCGGGCACCAGATTTTCGTCCAAGTCCAAAAAGAAAGCGAGTCCATTGATGGGCAAGAGCCTGGAGAATTCCGCGGTGGCGGCGATCGAGTCTCCGTCCGCCGGCGAGCAAGCCGTCCGCTTCTCACTGAACCCTCACCTACGCGTGGTCTTTACGAGCAATGACGAGGTTCTGGTCAAACACTCGGGGCGATCGCCGATCTCCCGGATCATCCGCGACGACGGCCGCACCAAGCTTCTCGGCGCCGTGTTGCGCAACATCAAAGAGCACGGCACTCTCGACGCACTGCTGGCGAGCGGCGCGGTACCGGCGGATAAGAAAACCGAGGCCGAGGATCTGGTCGCCTACCTCGTCGAGGAACAGGTGCTGGTGCCGGCCGGCCAGGACGTGATCCAAGTCTTTCTCGGCAGCATCCTCGGAGGTACGCAACCGGTCACCGACGCGGTCGTAGGGCTCGTCGGTGCCGGCTACCTCGGCAGCCGGGTGGCGGAGGAGCTGGCCAGACTTCCCGTCGGCGAACTGCACCTTCTCGATGACCGGAAGGTCGGGAAGGCCGCCATCGATCGCCGCTTTTTCCGCGTGGCGCCCGAGCGAGTGGAGGACGATCGTCCGTTTGCGGACCTCGTGGCGGACCACCTGCAAACGGCCGGTCCGACGCGCGTTTCCCGGCATATCGAGAGCCGCCGCGACCGCCCGGCCCTGCGCGAGCTGTTCTCGCAATGTCAGTTGATGATCCTCGCGTCGGAATCGCTCGATTCCAGCTTGATGCACACGGTCAACGAGGTGGCGCTGGAGACCGGCAAACCGTGGTTGTGCCTGCACATCGACGGCAGCGAGGCGTTCATCGGCCCGCTATTCGTCCCGATGGAGAGCGCCTGCTACAACGAATATCAGGTGCAACACGAGGCCACCTGCGTCGGCGTCAAGGATGAGTATCTGACCTACAAGGAAGCGCTGGATGATCCGTCGCTCGGCTTCGAACATCTGACCTTTCCGGCCTACCTCGAAGTGGCGGCCGGAATGGCCGCCGTGGCCGCCGCCCGCTATCTGATCTCGGGCAAGTCCTTTCTGGTGGGACGCTCGCTGCGTTTCGACTTCGACCGCCTCGGCGTCGACACCGAGGAAATCCTCCGGCTACCGCGGTGTCCCGCGTGTGCGCCCTATCGTCCTTACCGGCACGCCTATCTGTGAGAGGGGACCATGAACCGTATCGGCATCTATGATTCGAGCCTTCGCCTCGAAGAGACGTTGATCCCCTCCCCGAACACGGTGGAACTCGTCCGCTCGGTCGAGAGCGACTACTTCCTCCGCTTTTCGAATGAGGGGAAGAACGTCGCGGAGACGTTCCATCTCAATTCAAAAATGATCCCCGGGAGCCCGCTGCAGTTGCCGTGCAACCGGGAGCCGCTCGACGAAGCCCGAGAGTGGTTCTTCACCTCCTCCTACGACCTGAGCCTGAAGGAGATGGTGCCCGATCACGCGGACAAAGTGTGCGCGACCCACGACTCCTTCGGGCCGGAGCTCGGCGGTCTGACCGCCCAGTTGGCCGGCGACGAAGAGTTGTCGCGGCTGCTGCACGGCCTGGATGTGTTCCTCGTGCGCCAGCGGCTGGTTTACCGCGTCGTTCCCCGCCGCGACTACGTCTGGCTCGAGCGCCATCTCGACGATGAGCTGGTTGCCCGGTTACAGAGCGCCTTCCTGCCGGAAAGCGACGTGGGAGATATCGAGGATCAGGTCGTGATCGCGGTCGTCGGCTCCTTCTGGCGATTCATGAAGTTCTACGGTGCGCGCGGATACCGGATGATCCTCATGGACGCCGGGCGCCTGATCCATGAGATCGAGAGCCGCGTCCCCTGCACC
>JAFAOU010000142.1 GCA_019247495.1 Acidobacteriota bacterium | reverse complement strand
TTCTGCAGCCACATCGAACGCATCCCCGAACTGCAGCGATCGATGAAGCACTTCGGTACGACCAGCACCGCCGTCGCCGCGCGCGTGGCCGAGGCGCATGCGAAAGCGCAGAAGTTCCGCGATCACATCGCGCGGCTACGCGCGAATGCAAGCGCGGTCGCGAAGTCGTTCGACGACGTCATCGACGAAGCAATCCGCTTCGTCGCCAAACTCGAAGAAACCCGCCCCCACCGCGAAGTCTTCATCCCCGAATCCGAACGCCGCAAGCAGGGAAGGACACCCGGAAAGGGGAGGACCGGGCGGGAGGAGTGGACGTAGCGCGCTGTCATCCTTGCGTCGTACCGCTTCGCGCTGCTCGGCTTCAGCGGCAGTTGCGTTGCGTGCGAAGGCGCGCTCCACAATGTTAGCCCCGCGCTCGGCGCGGGGTTCGGAAGTGCGGCGGGATGCGTGGCCGCGGAGGCGGCTGCTACAAAAATTTACGCTGTGTGAGCATTTGCAGTGGCCGCCTGCGCGGCCACGAAAAACGTCACCGTCCGTTTTCCCCGGGCCGAGCCCGGGGCTTCGTTTGTCAAGCGCGCCTTCGCGCGCCATCGTGGAGACGGCTGCGGTCCGTCAGGTCATGCTTTTTCTCGGAACGATGAGCACCGCCGCCGCCGCCATCACCGCCAACCCCGCCCCCACCCAGAACGCCGCCTGCGCCGATACATTCTGATAGATCTCGCCGAACAGCACCGTCCCGACCAGCACGCACAAACCATTCGCAAGGTAGTAAATCCCGAAGCTCTTCCCGCGCGCGGCGGCCGGAACCAGATCGCTGATCCAGGCCCGCTCCGCCCCCTCGGACAACGTGAACGGAATCGCGTAGAGCACGAAGAGCACGACAAAAAACAGCAGCGAATGCGCGAATGGAAAGACCGCGTAGATGATCGCGTAGGATGTCCAGCCGCCGATCAGCAGCAGCCGCCGGTCGATGCGGTCCGACAGGGCTCCCGCCCGCGTCGAGAAGAGCGACTTGATCACGTGATGCGCCGCCCACAGCGTCGGCAGCATCGCCGTCGACACGCCCGCCGCATGCGCCTGCAGTATCAGAAACGCGTCGCTCGAATTCGCGAGCGAGAAGAGCGCGACCGCGGTGATGGCGAAGTAGAAACTCCCGGGAGCGCGGGCGTCCTGCCCGCTTTGGGAACGATTCGGATCGACGATGCGGGCGAGACGCCCGCGTTCCGAGGGGCGTTCCTCTTCTTTCAGGAATGCTGCGAGCATCACCACCCCGATCGCGCCCGGCACTACTGCGATCATGAACAGCGTCCGCATCGGAACGTGGATCACGTTCAGGAACAGCAGCGCCAGCAACGGACCAACCACCGCCCCCGTGTGATCGAGCGCGCGTTGAAACCCGAAGGCCCGGCCCCGATCCTCGGCCGGTGTGACGTCCGCGATGATCGCGTCGCGCGGCGCAGAGCGGATTCCTTTTCCGGTCCGATCGATCAGCCGCGCCGTCAGCACCGAGGGCCAGCGTCCGGCCACGGCGATCAGCGCGCGTGACGCCGCCGCGAGTCCGTATCCGATTACCACCAGCGGCTTGCGTCGCGGCAGTTTGTCGGAGATCGATCCGGCGAAGTACTTGAGGATCGACGCCAACCCGTCCGCCGCTCCTTCGATCACCCCGACCGTGACCGGAGTCGCCCCGAGAACCGAGGTGAGAAAGACCGGCAGCAGCGGATAGATCATCTCGCTCGCCGAATCGTTCAGCAGCGAAGCGAACGCGAGGAGTCGTACCTGAGGCTTCAGCGCGGCCATGCGGGACCGATTTCACCACAGAGGCACAGAGGACACTGAGAAATCTCTCTGCGTTCTCTGTGTCTCTGTGCTTCAACTAGAATGCGCGCGCCAAAGGAGCAATACATGTCTGACATCAAGAAAGTGGGCGTTCTCGGCTGCGGCCTGATGGGCTCGGGGATCGCTCAGATTGCCGCGCAGGCGGGCTACGAGACCGTCGTGCGCGAAGTGGAGCAGAAGTTTCTCGACAAGGGTCTCGCCGGCATCGACAAATCGCTCGGCAAGTTCGTCGAAAAGGGGAAGATGCAGGCCGCCGACAAGGATGCGTGCATCGCCCGGCTCAAGGGCACCACGAACCTCGACGACCTCGCCGACTGCGACATCGTCATCGAAGCGATCATCGAAAACGCGGAACTGAAAAAAGAGACCTACGCCGCGCTCGACAGGATCGTGAAGAAGGACGCCATCTTCGCCTCGAACACGTCATCCCTCACGATCACCGAGCTCTCGATGGCCACCGCGCGGCCGAAGCAGTTCGTCGGTCTGCATTTCTTCAATCCGGTTCCGCTGATGAAGCTTGTCGAAGTCGTGCGCACGATTCTCACCAGCGACGAATCGTTCAACCGCGCCTTCGCCTTCGCCAAATCGCTCGGCAAGGAAGCGGTAGCCGCGCGCGACAACTCCGGCTTCATCGTCAACCGCCTGCTGGTGCCGTACATCCTCGACGCCATCCGCGCGTACGAGGAGGGTGTCGGCTCGATCGAAGACATTGACAAAGCGATGATGCTCGGCTGCGGCTACCCGATGGGTCCCTTCACGCTGCTCGACTTCGTCGGCCTCGACACCACGTACTTCATCACCGAGGTCATGTTCGCCGAGTACCAGGAAAAGAGGTTTGCCGCTCCGCCGCTGCTGCGCAAGATGGTCCTCGCCGGACGCCTCGGCCGCAACAAAACGGGGACGGGTTTTTACGACTACAGCTCCGGAACGCCAATCCCCTTCGACAAAGCAAAGTAAACGATTTCATCTCCGTCCCATCTGCGTAATCTGCGGATAAAAGGATCTCCATGTCTTACGAAAACGTCAAAGCCGAAGTCCGCGACGGCATTCTCTACGTCACCATCGACCGGCCCAAAGTCCTGAACGCGTTGAACGCGCAGACGGTCGAGGAAATCTACAAAGTTTTTGCCGAAGGCCGCGACGACGCGAACGTCAAAGCGGTC
The DNA here is from genome assembly GCA_019247495.1 of Acidobacteriota bacterium. Classification (GTDB taxonomy): domain Bacteria; phylum Acidobacteriota; class Thermoanaerobaculia; order Gp7-AA8; family Gp7-AA8; genus JADGNZ01. The sequence continues at coordinate 1,052 of JAFAOU010000142.1, read as the reverse complement.
ATCGTCACCGGCGGCGGCGAAAAAGCCTTCGTCGCCGGCGCTGACATCAACGAGCTCGCACAGAAGACTCCCATCACCGGCAAGGAGACCTCCGAACGCGGCCAGTTCATCCTCTCCTACATCGAACGCTTTCCGAAGATCGTGATCGCCGCGATCAACGGCTTCGCCCTCGGCGGCGGCTGCGAGCTGGCGCTGGCCTGCCACATCCGAATCGCTTCGGACAAAGCGCAGATTGGCCTTCCCGAAGTGACACTCGGAATCATCCCCGGCTACGGCGGCACGCAACGCATGGCCAGACTCCTCGGCAAAGGCAAAGCGCTGGAGCTGATCTGCACCGGCGACCGCATCGGAGCCGCCGAGGCCGAAAAAATCGGCCTGGTCAACCGGGTGGTGCCAGCGGATCAACTGCTCTCCACATGCGAAGAGATGGCGAAAAAGATCGCTTCCCGAGGCCCTCTCGCAATACGAGCAGCCATCGAAGCCGTCAACAACGGCGTGAACATGTCCTTCGAAGAGGGCCAGTTCCTCGAAGCCACGCTCTTCGGCCTTCTCTGCGCCAGCGACGACACAAAAGAAGGTATGCGCGCCTTTCTCGAAAAACGAGCCGCGAATTTTCAGGGGCGATAAAAAAGCGCGCAGCAACGGAGCGCTGGCGTCTCGCCGGCTTCCATGAGAAGGCCCACGTCTGTCAAGTGCGCCGCCGTGAGCGGCGCCACCACTTTCGAAGCTTCGTCGTGACCCTGCTTCCATTCGCACTCGGAGTGAGCGTCGATTGCGCTCGGTGCATGCTGAGGTCCGATAAGTGGGTGCTGCAATCTGGCTCGCGGTCTTTCTTTGGCAGCGGCGCCTGGAAGACCAAGCCGGCGAACGCAGTCACCCGGGCGAGGCATCAAGCTTCTTTTCTCTTGCTGCGCTTTATTCTTTTGACTCTTATGCCGCCACTGCAGTGGCATTCCTGAGCGGTTCGTAGACTCCTTGCGTGCACCACAGCCGATGCATCAGTACGGCGAGCTTGCGAGCGACCGCTACGACCGCTCGTTTCTTTGCGTTGG
>JAFAOU010000137.1 GCA_019247495.1 Acidobacteriota bacterium | reverse complement strand
CGCGAACGCTTTGTCGTCGCTGGCCGCGGCCGCATTGCGCAGATGGCGCGCGGCGGACACAAGCCACTTCTTGTACTTCACGTGATATGGCGTCGTTTTCAGCCGCAGCGGGTTGCGGCTGGCGATTTCGACGACGGTGCGCTCGTCATAAATGGCCTTCTTCTCTTTCGGATGCGCAGCCACATAGGCCTCGATCTCGTCGCGAGTGAGACCCTTTGGCAGAAGGCTGCGGCCGGGCGGCATCGGCTCGGTGCCGATGAACGGCTCGTTGTGATTGAGAAGGTCGTAGCTGCTGCCGTTGATCCAGAGGTAGTGCCGCGCATCGCGCAACTTCGGATCGGTGGCGTTCGCGAGGCTGTTGTAGAGCGCGATGTTGTCCGGGTCGTTCTGCCGCCAGAAGATGTTCTCGAGGTCGCGGCAGGCCGCGATCATCTCGTCGAGTTCTTTTCGTTCGCGCGCGGACATCCCCGCATACGTGAACGGCATCTCAACCTTCTGAAAGCGCGCCAGCCGTTGCGCGATGTCCGGCGCAACCTGGGAAGGATCGAGCGACACGGCGGCGAGCAGAGCGATGGCGAGCAGTTTCATGGGCGCGGATTCTATCGTGCGCGCTTTTCAACCACAGAGACACAGAGGGCACAGAGAGAGGTTTCTCCGTGTCCTCTGTGTCTCTGTGGTTAAAGGCTCTAAAGTCTTCTCGCCCGCAGCGACGTCTCGAACTCCGCCGCCGACACCGGCTTGCTGTGCAGAAATCCCTGCACGACTTCGCAGTTCTCCCGGCGGAGAAACGCGAGCTGCGCTTCCGTTTCGACGCCCTCGGCAACGACGCGCAGGTTCAACGCGCGAGCCATCGAGATCACGGCGGTGATGATGGCGCCGTCGTTCGAAGCATCGGAGAGATCGCGCACGAAGTTCTGATCGATCTTGACGGTGTCGATGGGGAAGCGTTTCAGGTAACTCAGCGATGAGTAGCCGGTGCCGAAGTCGTCGATCGAGATGCGCACGCCCATGGAGCGCAAGCGCTTCATCACGGCGAGCGACACATCCGCGTTCTGCATCGCCGTCGATTCGGTGATCTCGATGTCGAGCAGCTCGGGCGGATAGTCGTTCTCTTTCAGAACGTGCTCGATCATCGAAGTCAGATCGCGCTGCTGGAACTGCCGCGCCGAAAGATTGACCGCCACGCGCAACGGCCCGTGCTCTGGGTGCCAGGCTTTCATTTGCTTCACCGCGGTGCGCAAGACCCATTCGCCAATCGGCAGAATCTGTCCGCTGTCCTCGGCGATGGGGATGAAGTCGTCGGGCCCCATCAGCCCGCGCTCGGGATGGTTCCAGCGGATGAGCGCCTCGGCTCCGACCACGTTGCCCGTGAGCAGGTTCGTCATCGGCTGGTAATGCACGACGAACTCCTCGCGCTCGAACGCGTGATGAAGGCTGCGCTCGATCAGCAGCCGCTCCGACACGGTTTCCTGCGAGGCTGTCGTGGCGAACTGGAAGTTGTTGCGGCCTGCTTCTTTGGCGCGGTACATCGCGTTGTCGGCGCGCTTGAGCAGCATCTCCGCATCGCTGCCGTCTTCCGGAGACCGCGCGATGCCGATGCTCGTGGTGACGTAAAGCTCGTGACCATCGATGATCATCGGCTGTGAAATCGCTTCGAGCAGTTTCTGAGCGACGATCGCCGAAGCGCCGGGATCTTTGACGTCGGTGAGGAGGACCGTGAACTCATCGCCGCCCATGCGCGCGACCGTGTCGTCGGCGCGGATGGAGAGCACGAGCCGGGTGCCGACTTCCTGCAGCAGCGCGTCGCCGACCGTGTGTCCGAGGGAGTCGTTGACCAGTTTGAATTGATCGAGATCGAGGAACATCACCGCCGCGGCGGTGCGGTGCCGCTTGGCGTGTGCGAGGGCGATGTCGATGCGGTCGCGGAAGAGGAGCCGGTTCGGCAGGCCGGTCAGTGCGTCGTGATACGCCTGATACTCCATCTGCTCCTGTGCCGTCTTGCGGTCGGTGATGTCGACGATCGTTCCTTCGATCACGCCGCCGTCGAGCAGGGTCATGCTCTCGATGACCCACACCGGCGTGCCATCGCGGCGGCGCATGAAAACTTCGATGTTCGAAAGCGATCCCTGCTCGCGCAACTGCGCCATGATCCGGTTGCGGTCTTCATCGGCGTTGTAGAGCGAATACGCCCTCTGCGTCAGGAGATCCTCGCGGTCGCGATAACCGAAGATGCGCGCGATGGCGTCGTTGCAATCGAGGATGTGGCCATCGATGGTGCTGCGATAGACGCCGGCGAGGTTGCGCTCGAACAGCAGCCGGTAGCGCTCCTCGCTTTCTCGCAGGCGATCCTCGGAGCGCCGCCGCTCGGTGACGTCGACCGCGATGACGAGCCGTGAACGTCTGCCACCTGACAGAAACTCGAACGACGTGATCTCCGCGTCGAACACTTGCCCGTTCCGTTTGCGATGCTTGACGATGCGCGGGTCGTTGCGGTCGCGGCGGCCGTCGAGCAAGCCGCGCAGCTTCGGCAACTCTTCGCTCGGACGGATGTCCGCGAGAGTCATTCGCAGGAACTCGTCCTTCTCGTAGCCGTAGTGCTGGACGGCCGCTTCGTTCACGGCGATGAAGCCGAGCGTGTCGTAGTCGTAGACCCACATCGGCAGCGGGTTGCCTTCGAAAAGCGTGCGGTAGCGATGCTCGCTCTCGCGCAGGGCCTGCTCGGCGCGGCGCCGTTCGGTGACGTCGGTGGCTGCGTACACGATTCCGACCGGACTGCCGCTGTCGTCGCGCACGAACGACGACGTGGCGAGAACGTCGATACGCGCGCTGGCCGCGGTGCGCCAGGCCATGTTCTGTTCGAGCACGCCAAGGCTGTGCAGGAGCTGACCGGTGGTCAGGTTTTCCTCGGGGGAAACGATGCTGCGAATGTGCTTGCCGAGAAGCGCGGAATCGGGATAGCCGAGCATTGTCGATGCGGCACGATTGGCGACGCGAATCTTGCCGTCAAGATCCACGACGATCACGCTCCCTTTCATCGTCGCCAGAATCTGGCTGGCCGCGTATTCGGGAGTGAGCTCGACCAGGTTGTAGCGCCGGATCGCGTGCGCGGCGATGGCGATGAACGCGAGGATGGCGATGAATCCCAGCGGCGGGACATCGATGCCGATCGTCGGAAGGAAATCGATCATGGCCAGCATGGCGATCGAGAATCCGATTACGAGCGAGCGGGCGCGTTTGCGTTCGGGTCCATCACTCGATCGCGCCGCGCGCCACAGCATGCGGATTGCAGTGGCGAACATGCCGGCGAAAATCACGACCCAGGAAATGTTGTACGTCGAGCCGATCGGGTAGTAGCCCCAGCCGAAATGCCGCACGCCGGTGACGAAGTACGGCGTGGCCACTTCGAGCAACGCGATCCCGCTGCAGAACATCCAGCAGAAGGTGATGACGTTTTGCAGCGCGCGGCGGCGGCTGACGTAGGTGGCCGCGAAGTGAAAGGTGGCCGCCGGCAAGATGCTGGAGAAGGCCGCGGCCACGCGCGCGAACGCGGTGGCGTGCGCGGCGCTCGCGGCGCCGTACATCAGCGCAAAAAATGCCAGCCATCCACTCGCACCGACAGTGATGACGAAGAAGAGAAAGGTGACGAATCGCGCCCGCGCCCGCAGCAGCACGATCCCGCCGAGCGCCAAAATCGCCGCTGCCGTGAAAAGCGTCGCCAGCGCCAGCAAGCCGGGCGGAGATGTGGGGAGCAGAAGAAGATTGGCGGTAAGACGAACGATGCGGTCAGTTTAACCCGGGCGGCCTGAGCGTTGGTCAGCGTTGTGCGGGTTCGATCACGTCTTGGGTCAACAGCCCGAGCCACCGCCGGAGTAGACGACTTCCCAATCGGTCTCGCGTTTCATTCGGAGGATGTCGTACGAGCCCCACTCCCAGCCGTGGTTTTCCACGATGATCTCGTCGATGCCATCGCCATCGAAGTCCTCGACGTCGACCAGCGTCCAGTTCTTTGCGCCGCTGTCGTCCCTGGTGTTGAGCGAGCGATCGTAGCGGATGACGTCCGCACGCAACGCGCCGCTGCGGTCGCGCATGACGACGACGAAGAGGGTGTGCGTGTTGCGCGAGTCGCGGACGACGAACGTACCGATGAAGTCGATTCTTGCGTCGCCATCCAGGTCCGTAGCGGCGACGTTCTCGCTCTTTATCTGATCGAGCACGGCGGCCGGCACGGCTTTGATCGCGAACAGTTGTCGGACGACGGCCAGCAGTTCGCGATTCTCGCCCGCGGAAGGCGCGCGCAGCGGTGAGACGCGCCGCCGCACATCGACCGACGTTCCTGCGACGGCATCCGCGCTTCGCCACCTCGGCGTAGGTTTGCCGCTTCGCTGCGCCAGGCGCTCGATTGGCTGGCAGGTGTTGTTGTCCGCGGGAAGGATGGTGACCGTGCCCGAGGAGAGACCGCCTCGCATTACGCTGAATTTCTCGCCGGTGCGGTAGTAGTCCTTTCCCGGCGATGGCGAAGGTGGCTTGGTGAATTCGACTGCGTTGCGGCTCCTGCGCAGGACGATCGCAATCGGTTCGACGTAAGTCCTGGCGGGGCTGTTCGGATGAGCGCTCGTTGTCCGCACCGAACAGAGCATCCACGGTTGATCATCTGAGGCCGCTCCGGTCAGCAGAAGAAAGACCGCCGCAACGAGCGTGGCCCGCATCACTTGACTCTCGTCAAGCCTCGCGGCCCCACCTTCACCAACGCGTTCTCGCGGTCGATGCCGTGGCGCTTGTCGAGGACCGATTGCCGGATCACGCGCATCATCGAATCGAATTGATCCTCGACGCGGTCGATCGCTTCGCGGGCGTCTTTGATGGCGAGCTGCATGTTGAGGATCACCTCGACGCCGGCCAGGTTCACGCCGAGGTCGCGGGTGAGAGCGAGGATCATCTCCAGCTTGCGGATTTCGTCTTCGCCGTAAAGCCTCGTGTTGCCCTGCGTGCGGGCCGGCTTGATGAGGCCTTCGCGCTCGTACAGGCGAAGCGTCTGCGGATGGATGTTGTACCGCTCGGCGATCACCGAGATCATCACGTAGCCATCGGATCTGCGGCGGGACATTTGTTTTGGTTCCTGGGGAAACAGAGAGGGCGGCTCGCGCCGCCCTCCAATCGCCAATTACTTGTGTTCGTCGACAACTTCCGCATCGATCACGTCGTCGGCCTTGCCGTTGCCGCCGGCTGACGCGTTTGCGTCGCTGCCTGCTCCTGCTTCGGCTCCGCCTCCCGCGGCGTTGGCGCCGGCGTTCTGGTACATCACCTCGGCCAGTTTGTGCGACGCGCTGGTCAGCGCTTCGGTGGCCTTCTTGATGTTGTCCATGCCGCCCTGCTCCATCGCTTTCCGTGCATCGGAAATCGCGGTCTCGAGGTTGCTGACGTCCGAGCCCGAGATCTTGTCGCGGTTCTCGTTCAACATCTTCTCGACCTGATACACGAGCGAGTCGAGCTGATTCTTCGCTTCGATCTCTTCACGCCGCTGCTTGTCCTCGGCGGCATGCGACTCGGCGTCGCGCACCAGCTTCTCGACCTCGTCCTTCGACAGACCGGAGGTGCTGGTGATGGTGATCTTCTGCTCCTTGCCGGTGCCGAGATCCTTCGCCGACACGTTCATGATGCCGTTCGCGTCGATGTCGAAGGTGACTTCGATCTGCGGCATGCCGCGCGGTGCAGGCGGAAGCCCGATCAGGTGGAAGACCCCGAGGAGCTTGTTGTCGCGCGCGAAATCACGCTCGCCCTGAAGGACCTTGATCTCGACCGAGGTCTGGTTGTCCGCGGCCGTCGAAAACGTCTCCGACTTCCGCGTGGGGATCGTGGTGTTGCGCTCGATCAGCTTCGTCATCACGCCGCCCAGCGTCTCGATGCCGAGAGAGAGGGGAGTGACGTCGAGGAGGAGGACGTCTTTGACCTCGCCGCCGAGGACGCCGCCCTGAACCGCCGCGCCGACTGCCACGACTTCGTCAGGATTCACGCCCTTGTGCGGCTCTTTGCCGAAGAAATCCTGGACCATCTTCTGGACCATCGGGATACGCGTGGAGCCGCCGACGAGGACGACTTCATCGATCTTCTTCGGGTCGACGCCGGCGTCGGCCAGCGCCTGCTTCAAGGGTCCCATCGTCTTCTGCACGATTTCGCCGATGAGCTGCTCGAACTTGGCGCGTGTGAGCGACATGTTCAGATGCTTCGGGCCCGACTGGTCGGCGGTGATGAACGGCAGGTTGATGTCGGTCGATGCCGTCGACGACAGTTCGATCTTCGCCTTCTCGGCCGCTTCGCGCAGGCGCTGCAAAGCCATCTTGTCTTTCGACAGATCGATGCCCTGGTCCTTGCGGTATTCGTCGATGATCCAGTCGATGAGGCGCTGGTCGATGTTGTCGCCGCCGAGGTGCGTGTCGCCGTTGGTCGACTTCACTTCCACGACGCCGTCGCCGACTTCGAGAACCGAGATGTCGAACGTGCCGCCGCCGAAGTCATAGACGGCGATGGTCTCGTTCGCCTTCTTGTCGAGACCGTACGCAAGCGCAGCCGCGGTCGGCTCATTGACGAGGCGCTCGACCTTGAGGCCGGCGATCTCACCTGCGTCCTTTGTGGCCTGGCGCTGCGAATCGTTGAAGTAGGCCGGCACGGTGATGACCGCGCGGTCGACTTTTTCGCCGAGGTAGTCTTCGGCAGCCTGCTTCAGCTTCTGCAGGATCATCGCGGAAAGCTCGGGCGGGGAGTAAAGTTTGCCGTCGACTTCCACGCGAACGTCGCCGTTGGAAGCGCGGCTCACCTTGTAGGGAACCATCTTCATTTCTTCGTTGACTTCCTCGAACTTGCGGCCCATGAAGCGCTTGATCGAGAAGATCGTGTTCTCAGGGTTCGTCACGGCCTGGCGTTTGGCGACCTGGCCGACGAGACGCTCTCCGTTGCGGGCGAAACCGACCACCGAGGGGGTGATGCGGCTTCCTTCGGCGTTGACGATCACTTTGGGCTCATTGCCTTCCATGACCGCCACGACGGAGTTGGTCGTGCCGAGGTCGATGCCGATAATTCTAGACATAAGTTTTTCTCCTACTGACGTTTACCGCGACTTTAGTGCGATGTCATCAGATTGTGTAGCGATCGAAACCTGAGTGTAGCGGTGTGATATTCCTGTTTTCGGGTGTCGGGTGTCGGGTGTCGGGTGTCGGGTGACGGGTGTCGGGTGTCGGGTGTCGGGTGTCGGGTGTCGGGTGTCGGGTGTCGCAATCACGAACGCTCCAGCTCGACATCGACCTTTCATCGATTTTCGACATTCGAATCCCGACACCTGAATACCTACACGCAATGAGCGTTCCTTACTCAGCGTTATCATCCCGCGTCAACGGAGGATTCTGAATGCTTCCCAATTCTTCTCAGCAGCAACCAGCGTGGATTTCGGCGAGCACAGCCGAGATGGAAGGTCGCACGCGCGCGTTCGTGCGCTCGGTCTACGGTTGGATGTTCGGTGGCCTTTTGACGACGGCCTTCGCCGCTCTCTGGGTCGTGATGTCGCCCGCGATGCAGCAGATCGTCCTCGGCACGCCGCTCGTTCGCTTCGGATTGATCATCGCGGAGCTCGGCATCGTCTTCTGGTTGTCGTTCCGCATCCGGACGATGGCGCCCAGCACTGCCGCCGCCGCGTTCCTGGTCTACTCACTCCTCAACGGCTTCACCTTGAGCGTGATCTTCTGGGCCTACACAGGCGGCACGATCACGATGGCGTTCGTCACGGCCGCCGGGATGTTCGGCGCGATGTCCATCTACGGCACGGTGACGAAACGCGATCTGACATCGATCGGCTCATTCTTCTTCATGGGGATGATCGGCATTCTGATCTGCATGGTCGTGAACATGTTTCTGAAATCGAGCGGCCTCGATTTCGTGATCTCACTTCTCGGCGTCGTGATCTTCCTCGGCCTGACCGCCTGGGATACGCAGAAGTTAAAGGTGATGGCCACAGCGACCGGCCCGCAGCAGGAGAGCTTCGCCGTGATCGGCGCGCTGATGCTCTACCTCGACTTCATCAACCTGTTCCTGTTTCTGCTGCGCCTGTTCGGCGGACGCAGGCGGTAACCAGGGATCGATTCACCACAGAGGCACAGAGGACACAGAGAAATCCGTCTCTGTGTCTCTGTGGTTTAAATCGCGTCCGCGATTCTTCGCGCGATCAATGAGTACCCTTCATCGTTCGGATGGAAGCGGTCGAACGACAGCCGGTCGCGGTACGCGAAGATGTCTGAGGTCTGCACGATGACGACGTTCGGATCGCTGCCGAACCGCTCCACGAGCAGGGCGTTCCAGCGGTTCACGAACGGCGTCAGGATCTTTCCGAAGGGCGTCGCGATGGCCGGGTTGTAGAGCCCGATCACGAAAATCCGCGCGGACGGATTCGCGCCGCGGATGATCTTGACGCTCTCCTCCACATGATTGAGCACATCCTTCATGACCGCCTCGGGGTCGCTCGGCGGCGCGTTGCGCCAGTTGTTGTCGCCCCACAGATCGTTGCCGCCGATCGAGACGATGACGACGTTCGATTGCGCGATGAGCGTCTGCACGTTGCGGCTGCCGAGCTGTTGGATGAGATCGCGCGTCCGCGCCCCGTTGACCGCGATGTTGACGATGTTCTTCGTGTTGACGTTCCGCTTCCGCAACTCGTCGACGAGCCGGCCGCCGATGCCCAACCCTGTTTCATCGCCGGCGCCGCGGCCGAGGGAGTCGCCCAGGATGATGGGGGCGATTTGCTGGCGAGGGGCGGACGCGGTGACGCGCGTGGGCGCCACGGCCGAAACCGACGAGCCGATGTCGCCGCGCAGGAATGAGTAGAATCCGGCGCCGAACAGAATCGCGGCCACGATCGCAGCGGTGAGCGGCAGGTACCAGACCAGAAAACGGCGCATGTTCAAAGGAACGATATGTCATCCTGAGCCGCCGGAGCTGCGGAGGCGAAGCCGCAGCAGCGCAGAACGGTCGAAGGACCCCCTCAGTGCTTGCCTCCTGCACGAACGGCCGCCCTTTCCTCGCTACAGGGAAGGGGGTCCTTCGGCCGTCCTTCGGCGGCTCAGGATGACAGCATGACCTCAACCCTCACCGCAACGAACCTCACGAAAATCATCGGCGACAAAACCATCGTCGATGACGTTTCGTTCGAGCTGCAGCGCGGCGAAATTTTCGGCTTCCTCGGACCGAATGGAGCAGGCAAGACCACCACGATCCGCATGCTTGTCGGGCTGATCAAACCGACGTCCGGAAACGTGACCATCTGCGGCTTCGATCAGCGGCACCAGTTCGAGGACGCCATGCGCTGCGTCGGCTGCATCGTCGAGAATCCCGATCTCTATCGCTTCATGACCGGCCGCGAAAACCTCGAGCACTTCGCGCGCATGCTCCGCGTCGGGTCCAACGAAATCGAGCGTGTGGCGGACCTCGTGTCGCTCGCGCATCGCCTCGAACAACGCGTCGGAACGTACTCGCTCGGCATGCGCCAGCGGCTCGGCATCGCCCAGGCGCTCCTCGGCGATCCGAAACTGCTCATACTCGACGAACCGGCCAACGGCCTCGATCCCGCCGGCATCCGCGAAATCCGCGAACTGCTGCGCCGCCTCGCCAGCGAACGCGAGATGAGCATCTTCATCTCGTCGCATCTCCTCGCGGAGATCGAGCTGACTTGCGACCGCGTGGCCATCATCCACAAGGGACGCATCCTCCGCGAAGGCACCGTCCGCGAACTGATCTCCAGCCGCCGCGAGATGGAGCTGCGCGTCGACGACGTCGCCCGTGCCGCCGCGATCGCCACGGACCGCAATCTCACGTACCGCACCGACACCGACCGCATCTGGATCGCCATCGAAGAACCCGACACCCCGCCGGTAATCACCGCGCTCGTCGACGCCGGCATCAACGTCTTCCACGCCCAACGCCGCACGCAGTCGCTCGAGGAGATGTTCCTCGAAGCGACGGGCGGCGAGACGGTAGACTGAAGTTGGTGAAGAAATGTACGAATTGACGATTCATTCTTCGGCGCGCTTCGCCAGCCTCGCAGCTTCTGAGGAGATCTGTCCTCGGACGTTTCCGTCGCGCGCGAAGGCGCGCTCGACAATCCTGGCCCCGCGCTCGGCGCGGGGTTCGGAAGTGCCGGGGGATACGCGGCCGCGGAGGCGGTCGCTACAAAATCTCGCGCTGCCGGAGCACCTTGTAGTGGCCGCCTCCGCGGCCACGAAATTCGGCCACGTCCGTTTTCCCCGCGCCGAGCGCGGGGCTACGCTTGTTAGGCGCGCCTTCGCGCGCGGAGACGAGCGGCGCAGGCTCGACATTTCCCTCGACGACCAACGAACGTTTGAGCAACACCGATGCTGATTCCGCTCGTCCAGAACGAGACCCTCAAAATCCTGCGCCGCAAACGGTTCGCGGTGGTGGCGGCGATTCTGTTCGCGATCATCGCGCTCGTCACGTATTCGCAGTACCGGCGGCTGCGCGAGAATCGCAATCGCAACTGGCGGGCGGAGACGCAGCAGCAGGTGGCCTCGTATCAGAACACGTTGCGGCGCGGAAGGATCGGCGAGAGCTGGGCGCGGTCGTTGCGCGCGGAGATCAACCGGCTGCAGTTCTATCTCGATCATGACATCGAGCCGAACAAGCCGACTGCGCCGCTGTTCGTGCGCACGTTTGCGAACGTGGCCGGATTTCTGTTGCTCCCGCTGCTCGTCGGCATCCTCGGCAGCGACATCGTGTCGGCCGAGAACGCCGAGGGGACGGACAAGCTGCTCCTCACGCGTCCGGTCCGTCGATGGAAAGTGCTGACCGCGAAGCTGGTCACGCTGTGGGGATTCGCAACGCTGACGCTCGCCACCGGCGCGGTGCTCGCGTACGGCGTCTCCGCGCCGTTCCTGCCGCGCGGCGGATGGATGGCGCCGACTTTCACCGGATTCTCCATCGCCAAAGGAGCGCTGCAGATCGACGCCGTGCGCCAACTGCCGTTGTGGAAGGACACGCTGATCGCGTACGGCCTGGAGTGGTTCGCGCTGCTGACCGTCGCCTGCATCGCGCTGCTGTTGTCGGTGCTTTTCAAATCGAGCGCGGCGGCGATCGGGACGATGCTGGCGTCGCTCATCGGCGGAACGATCCTGACGCGCATCAGTCCCGACTGGACCGCCGGCAAATACCTATTCGTCAGTGCGCTGCCGCTGGCCGACTACTACACCGGCGAGCCTCCCCCGTACGACGGCATGTCCATGCTCTTCTGCATCGCGCTCCTCGGCACATGGGCGATCGCCGCGACGGCCATCTCCTACACGGTCTTCACGCAACGGGATGTGTTCGGATGAAGCGAGCGCTCTTGATTGCCGCGCTCGCGCTCGCCGCCTGCGATCGCGAGACGCCGAACACCGAAACGATCGACACGCGCATGCCGATCGAAGTGCAGTACGTCCGCGATGGCGCGCTGAAGATCCACACGAAGCCGGCCGATACCGCGCCGGTCGTGACGACGTATCAGCATGGCGAGTCGGTCTCCGTGTTGTCGCGTCGCGGGGATTGGGCCGAGGTCAGGATCGCGAGCGGAAGCGGCTGGGTGCACGCGAACGAGCTGGCCGGCGCCGGCGAGGCCACGAAGGAAGCGGACAACACCAAGCCGCACTTCACGCGCGAGCCGGAGCCGGTGACGCAACCGGGCGCACACGGCGACATCGTCCTCGAAGCCGACGTGAACACAGACGGCGTGGTCACGAACGTCCGCACGCTGCGCAACACGACCGGTTCGGTCGCGCTGGAGATACGCAACGCCGCATCGCTTCGCGCGGCGATCTTCACGCCGGTCGTGCAGCACGGACGGCGGGAACCGTTCGTGTACGAGCATCGGGTGCATTACTAGGCATGGCGGACGCAAATAGTTTTTAACCACAGAGACACAGAGATCACAGAGGTCTCGGTGTCCTCTGTGCCTCTGTGGTTCAGTTTTTCTTCAAACCACAACCATGGCCAAACGACTCACACCACAAACCCTTCTAAGCAAGGTTTTCCCTCCCATGCTGGCCACGCTTACCGACACTCCGCCGGCCGGTGATGCCTGGGCGTACGAACTCAAGTACGACGGCTTCCGCGCCGTCTGCGCGATCGCCGGTGGCGACATCGCCATGTGGAGCCGGAACGAGCTCGATCTCGCGCCGCGCTTTCCCGCCGTCGCCGCGGCTCTGTCCAAGTTGAAAGTGCCCGAGGTTGTGATCGATGGCGAGATCGTCGTGCTCGATGAGCAGGGCGCGCCGCGATTCCAGCTTCTGCAGCAGGGCGACCGGCGCGAGATCCTGATCGTCTTCGACATCCTCTGGCTCGATGGGAAAGACCTTCGCAATCTCACCTACGACGAACGCCGGACGATTCTCGAGAAGACGCTGAAGCGGACGCCTGCCGCGATCAAAGTGTCCGAGAAGATCACAACGTCGGGCGCCGAGGCGTTGGAGCGTGCGAAGAAATCGGGATGGGAAGGGATCATCGCCAAACGCCGCACCTCCGTCTACGAACCTCGCCGGTCGAAGGAGTGGCTGAAGATCAAAGCGATCAATGAGCAGGAGCTGATCGTCGTCGGTTGGAATCCGTCGACGCATTCATCGAAAGAAGTCGGCTCGCTACACCTCGCCGTGATGGGCGACGACGGCGCGCTCCACTACGCCGGCAAAGTCGGCACCGGTTTTTCCGCCAAGCAGCGCGTCTGGTGGAAGGACGAGCTGTCGAAGGACGTCGTGCCTGTGAATCTCGTCAAGGACGCGCCGCGCGAACGCGTCGCTACCTGGGTGAAACCGCGCTTCGTGGTGCAGGTAGCCTTCACCGAGTGGACGGCGGACAATCGGCTGCGGCATCCATCGTTTCTGGGGATGCGCGAGGATAAGGAGGTTGGGGAAGTGGTTCGGGAACGGGCGTCGGGAGTCGGGAGTGGGGAGTCGGAGATGAAGAACGATTCGAGAACCTCATCGAAATCAGCGAAGGCGGCAAAGAAATCGCCGTCGAAAAAATCCGCACAATCCCGCTCCGACACCCGACACCCGACACCCGACACCCGCGTAGTCCTCACAAACCCCGACCGCATCCTCTACCCGCGCGACGGCATCACCAAGCAGGACGTCGCCGACTACCACGCCGCCGTCTCCGAGCCGATGATTCGCGCGCTGCGCGACCGGCCGCTCGCGCTCGAGCATTGGAACGAGGGCATCGACAAGCCGTCGTGGTTTCATCAGGACGTCGGCCGCGGCGCGCAGCCCTGGCTCACCACGATCGAGACGCCCACGCGCACCACCGCCCACAAGAGCGTGAAGCATCTCGTCGTCGACAAGCCCGAGACGCTGCGCTGGCTGGCGCAGATGTCGGTGCTCACCATCCACATGTGGGCCTCGCGCGGCGCCGCGCTCGATGAGCCGGACTGGCTGGTCTTCGACCTCGATCCCGCAAAAGGGAAGGGGATCGAGCAGGCCATCGACGCCGCCATCATCGTCCGCCGCCTCCTCGACAACCTGCACCTGCCGTCGGTCCCGAAGACCTCCGGCAAGCGCGGCATCCACGTCTTCATCCCGCTGGCCGGCGGCTACACTCACGAGGAGGCCAACGAGTTCGCCTGCTCCATCAGCGCCGCGATCGCGGCGAAAGTCCCCGAGTTCACGATGGAGCGCGCGCTGAACAAACGCCGCGGACGCCTCTACCTCGACTGCATGCAGAACGCATACGGCAAGACAGTCGTCGCGCCATACTCGCTCCGCGCCATCGACGGCGCGCCGGTCTCCGCGCCGCTGAAATGGGACGAGGTGACCAAGAAACTCGATCCGAAGAAATTCAACCTGCGCACGATGCCCGACCGCCTGGCCAAAGTCGGCGATCTCTTCGCGCGCATCTTCGAGGAGCGCGTCAAGCTGCCGGAGCTGAAGTGACGCAACCGTGGTTCGAGCGTCAGCTCCTCCCTCCTCGGCACGTCATCTCGATCGCGGACATGGTCGACAAGCCGGCTGGCACCGGACCGTACCTCTCCATCCGCGCCCGCATCTCAGGTATCAATCATCAAGATGTTGACGACGCCGTCTTCGAGCGGATGGAAATCCTATTCAGGCGGGACGCGAACAATGCGTGTCGGATTTTTGTTGACTAAAGGCTCAAACAGCTAGTGCGGCTTGAGGATCTCGGCCTCCTGCTTAGAAGCGTATTTTCGAAAGCTATCCATTCGACGGTGGGCTTCCTTATCGCGTTCGCCATGCAACACATCCATAAAAACAGCTTCCGCAATGCTATGAGCGACGACTGTATACGCGCTGATCGCAGAGCGTACATCGTCATGTTCAACGGGTGTAACGTCAGAGTTTCGCTCTACCGCGATCAGGCCTGCGTCCGTCAATGAAATGTCGTAAAAGGCTTGATCGTGGATGACTACATTTCGAATAGTTGTATAGTGGTTGAAGATGTTCAGGACATTGGGGCTGGATTGTATTTTCAGCCCAAAGGTCTGACGTAACGTGTCGATCCGCGCAGCGAAAGATGCATGCCCGAGTTCTCGCACCTTTCGGTTGACAGCATCGGTGATCGCTTCAGATTTCGAGTTGCTGCTAAGTAGAATCTCTAAAGAAACTGCTGAGTTCTTGCCAACGCTCTTTGGCTGCAACAGAAATAGGAAACGCGTGGCGTCGGTCAAGAATGTGTCAAAGAGAGTTGTCGCGTAGACCAGTTCACTGATATGGCGTACGTAATCGAGGGCTCTTATCTGGTCCTTTGTAACCTTCCTTAGCGTCACGGCAAGCTGACCTTGTGATTGTGGAGTCTCTGCCAAAGCGGCTTCCAAGTCAGCGTGAGCCGCCTCATAGTGAGCCAGGCTTAAGTGCCCCGCAGCGTAACGGGCGGTGTGTAACCTTACGATACCCTTCATGAAAGAGAGGGCGATCGTGATGAAAATCTTGACGTTCGTGTCCTGGATCTCAGTCATGGTTATATATTTTAGGGCAGAACGTTGGCCGAGGCCCCTCCTAGTAACATCGCCATCCGTCCTCCTCGAGAGTTATGCCCAGAGACGCGCAGCACACTAACCGACTTCCGATTTCTGCTCGCGATACACTCCGCGCTCATGCGAGCAATCATCACCGGAGCATCAAGCGGGATCGGTGCCGCGCTGGCGCGCGAGCTGGCGCGGCGCGGGTGGGACATCGCGCTGCTGGCTCGCCGCGGCGACCTGCTCGAGGCGATATCGAAAGAGCTGCCGACTAAATCGATCGCGTTGCCTTGCGATGTCACCGATGCGAACGCGGTGCGCGACGCGGTGCGGCAAGGGGAGACAGCGCTTGGCGGTCCCTTCGATCTAGCCATCGCCAACGCGGGCGTCGGCGTGCCGTCGCATGCGGCGAAGTTTGTTCTGGCCGACGCGGAGCTGATGACGAAGGTCAATCTCCTCGGCATGTTCAACCTGTTCGATGCGGTGATTCCGTCAATGATCGAGCGAAGGGCGGGACGGTTTATGGGGATCGCGTCGATGGCTGGTCTGCGCGGACTTCCCACCTCCTCCGTTTACTCGGCGACAAAGGCGGCCATGCAGTCGTTTCTCGAGGCCAGCCGGGTCGAGTTGCGGCCATACGGCGTCGGCGTCACGACCGTCAATCCGGGATTCGTCATCACGCCGATGACGGAGAAGAACCGGTTCAAGATGCCGTTCCTGATGAAGGTGGACGATGCGGCGCGTGTCATCGCGGACGGGTTGGAGCGCGGCAAGCGGGTTGTTGAGTTTCCGCGGCCGATGTCGTTGATCATGCGGCTCGCGCGACTGATTCCGGACGCCATCTGGGATCGCGCCACGATGCCGTATGCGCGGCGCAAGATCGACGTCGGGAAGGCGCGGCGATGAACAAGGCCACCATCGGTGTTCGCCTCTGGGCGCTGCGCAACGTCTTTCTCCTCTATTTCACCAAGCCCTCGGTGCTCGAAGTGAACGAGCGCCGTTGCGAGGTGCGCATCCCGCTGAACTGGCGGACGAAGAACCACCTCAACTCGATGTACTTCGGCGCGCTCTGCATCGGCGCGGACGTGGCCGGAGGGTTGATCTGCTTCCACCTCATGTCGGTGATGAAGGTGAAGCTCTCCTTCGTCTTCAAAGCCGTCCGCGCGGAGTTTTTGAAACGCCCCGAGGATGATGTGCATTTTGCGTGTGAGGATGGCGAGGCCATTCAGGCGCTCGTGCGCCGCGCGATCGAATCGCGCGAACGCGAAGAGACGACGGTGCACGTCACGGCGCGCGTCCCGAAAAAGCTCGGCGACGAGCCGGTCGCGCAGTTCGAGATGACGTTGTCGGTGAAGCGTTCGTCGTCGGCGTAAGAACCTTTTTCACGCGGAGGCGCGGAGAGGCGGAGATCAAGACGCTTCTTCTCTCCGCGTCCCCGCGCCTCCGCGTGAAAAGGGTCCCGCGAATTGCATACACTTCCTTCATGCTCGCGGAGCTCCTCCTGAAGTGGCCGCTGATCCGGCAGTTGAGATCGGGAAGCGACGGCACCGGCGTCGAGGCGATGTCGGACGTTACGCATTCGCTGCGGCCGAAGACTGAGGGCGCCGAGGTCGCGCGATCCATCTGTCCGTACTGCGGTGTTGGATGTGGTCAACTTGTTTACCATCTCGAGGGGAAGGTCGTCGGGATCGAGGGTGATCCGGAGTCGCCGATTTCGCGTGGGCATCTCTGTCCGAAAGGGTCCGCGTCGTATCAGCTCGTCACGCATGACGGGCGCATGACGAAGGTGAAGTACCGGGCACCGCGATCGAAGTCGTGGGTAGAGTTGCCGCTCGATCAGGCCATGCGCATGGTCGCCGAGCGCGTTTGGGAGACCCGCGCGCGCACCTTCGACGACACCGTCATGCACACCACCGGCATGGCCCACCTCGGCGGGGCCACGCTCGACAACGAAGAGAACTACCTCATCAAAAAACTTTTCACGGGAGGTCTGGGCATGGTTTGCATCAGCAACCAAGCCCGGATATGACATAGCTCCACCGTCCCCGGTCTGGGGACGTCGTTCGGGCGCGGCGGCGCGACGACTGCCCAGCAGGACCTCGCCAACGCGGACGCCATCCTGATCATGGGCTCGTCGATGGCGGAAAACCATCCGGTCGGGTTCCAGTGGGTGATCGAGGCGCGCGAAAAGAACGGCGCGACGATCATCCATGTCGATCCGCGCTTCAACCGAACCTCGGCGATGTCCGACTACTGGCTGCCGCTGCGCGCGGGGAGCGACATCGTCTTCCTCGGAGCGCTGATCAACTACACGATCAGTAACGATCGTTACTTTCGTGACTACGTCGTCCCGTACACCAACGCCGC
>JAFAOU010000116.1 GCA_019247495.1 Acidobacteriota bacterium | reverse complement strand
CTCCAATTACGATGAAACGTGTGCAGCGCGATGTCGCTGCGCTCGTAATTTCAAGGGGAGCGTTCTGCGCAACGTACTGCTGTGCTGCTGCCTGCTCGTGTCTGTAGGGAGACTGGCCGCGTCGGATGATGATTTTTATCAGCGGCTCTATCAGCGCGGGATGACGCATTTCGCGGCCGCGGACTACGCGTCGGCATTCACGGAGTTGCGCAGCGCGGCCTTCGGATTCGTGGAGAGGGGCGAGCAGTTCGAAATCGCGCAAAGCTACGCGGCCATCGCCGCGCATCGCCTCGGACACGACAGCGACGCGCGCGATTCGCTGATGCGGCTCGTGACGGCGGAAAAAGTGCAGCCGCGCTACCGCTCGATCAAACTCCCGGACGATGTGCGCGCCGAGCTGAACACGCTCGCCGCGAACTTCCTGATGACGGACGAGGCGGCGCTTCTCGGCGTTACGTCTGTGGCGAAGCCGGAGACCGAGGTGCCGACACCGACTAAGCAGCCGAACGTCGCGTTGACCGCGCCGCGCGACGGAGGACCGGACGCGTCGCAGCCGGTGACTCCGGCGCCTGTGCCGCAGCCGAAGAAGCCGGTGCCGCAACCCGTACCTCAACCCGTCCCGCCTCCGCAGCCAAAATCGGCGGCGCCGCAACCGGTCGTTCCCGCTCCGCAACCCGCGCCTGCCCCGCCACCGAAGCCGCCCGCTCCGCAGCCGGCCGTGCCGGCGCCACAGCCGCAGGTTCGCGAAGCCGTCCCCAGCCTCGCCGATGCGCAGCGCGCGGTCGACAGCGGCGACATTGACCGCGCTCGGGCGATGTACGACGAGCTCTCGACCGCTCCAGCGCTTTCCCACGATACGGCGTTGCGTGTCGCGGAGGGGCTGTATCGCGTTCGCGATTACGCCGGCGCGGCGCGGACATTCGCGCGTGCAGGCGCGATCGGTCGCGGCGAAGAGGGGTATCACTACTACTACGCCGTCGCCCTGTACGAGACCGGGCACTACGGCAACGCCAAACGCGAGCTCGCCGCGGCGCTGCCGTACATCGCCGTCACGCCTGATGTGACGCGGTATCGCGCGAAGATCGAAGGCGCAATCGAGTGAGTCACGCAATCTCTTGGCGATCCGAGACTTCCCTTTGGTAGAATCACGCGACACCGGGTCCCATGAGCTGTTCAAAATCCGCGAGCGTCTTCGAAAGGCTGCCAATGAAAAAACTTGCCGTTGCTATCGCCCTGATGCTGTCCGCGATCGTCGCTAATGCCGCCGATCGAGCGACGACGCCCGAGATCACGCCACCCGCCAACGGCGAAGAGTTCCTGCGCCTGAGCAGCACCGAGAAACTGTTCTGGTCCATCGGCTACTCGCAGGGATACCTCGATGCGCTGAACAAGATCGACGTGGCCGCCGGCGCGAATTCGGCCTGCGCCAGCCTGGCTGCCCGTACCGAGCGCCAGAGCTCCACCGCCGGCAAGATGTCCGGCTTCGAGCTCGTTTCCGGCCTCGAAAAGTTCTACGCCGATCCCGCCAATACGCTCATCCCGGTGGGAAGCGCGATCCGCATCTACATGCTGCAGGCCGCTGGGAAAGACCAGACCACGATCCAGGAGTTGATCGAGACGGCCCGTGCCCTCGGTGCGGAAAGTTCGCACCGGCCGATGGCCAGCAAGTAGCGGCACCCGATCGCAGTGGATTCACGATCCGCCGCGTTCTTCATCATCCCTCTGCTGTTCGCCGTGCCGGCGCGCGTCGAACGGCCGCTGCCGCGGCGCATTCCGGCGATCGTTCCGGGCATCGTGCTGACATGGCTCCGCGATGCCAACGCCACGAGCGATTCGCGCCGCTTCGACGGCGCGCTGGCGGTCGCGAAGTTCGTGGCCGAGGTCATGCCGATCGGCCAGCAGCGAAACGAGTTTCGGCGGTCGATCCTCATCTACGAAGACATCGGCGCCGTTCTCGGCTACGCGATGCGCGACCGCTCCGGCGCGTACTTCAACGACGACTCGCTGCCCGGAATGCACGACCGGCTCAGCGCCGACTACCCCGGCTACGACGAGTACATCGCCGAATTTCGCGTCGCGGATGCGAAGGGAAACGTGCTTTATCCGACCGCGGAAACGCGAAGGTTTCTCGAAAACCTGATCCGCAGATGACGCCGATGGATTTACGATCCATCCACACAACCCCATCAATCCGGCGAAAGGGAGCAAGCGATGAGCGCATCCGAAGCGACGACTACGATGGATCAGGTGGCGAAGGTCATCACGAAAGCCGCGACCGACCCGGCATTCCGGAATCAACTTCTGACTTCGGCGGCCACGGCATTGCAGAGCCAGGGCATCACCGTACCGGCAGGCACATCGCTGCAGGTGCTGGAAAACAGCGGCACGCTCGTGAACCTCGTGATCCCTGCGAAGCCGGCGAACCTTTCCGGAGACGCGGCGCAGGAGGTGACGTCGCTGGCGAGCAGCAACGCCGCTCCGACCTCCACACTCGATGCCTACGCGAAGCTGGTCATCGACTCCTGGCAGGACGCGGATTTGAAGCAACGGCTCTTCAGTGATCCTGCCGCGGTACTCACCGAGCGCGGATTCCCGATCCCACCGGGATTGAACGTTCGGGCGCTCGAAGCCACCAGTACAAACTCGTTTGTCGTTCTCCCGGCCGCGCAGACCACTTCGACTGCGGGCCTGACGATCGGCGAGGTCGCATCCTCTATCACCGCCAGCTTCTCGAATCTCTCGAAGCTGATCACCGCTGGCAGTTACCTGGCGGGGCTGGCCTTTTCGATCGGCGCGATCATGAAGTTCAAGCAGCACAAGGACAACCCGACCCAAGTTCCGATCGGCACGCCGATCGCGCTGGTGTTCATCGCCGCGGCGCTCCTCTTTCTGCCGTCGATTCCGAGCGTCGTTCGTTCCTCGATGTTCGGCGGTGGCGGAGGTACGACCGCGGGTCCGTCCGGCACAGTGTTTACGGGCTCGTAGTCGCCCGCGCGTCGAGTGCGTGGATGGCCTGGATCAGCCGGGCGCCGGCCGATGCGCCTTTGGAAACGATCGCGCTGAAGCCGGTGCGCAACTGTTCGCGGTCGGCCGCCGTCAGCTCCTTGGCCGTGAAGGCGAGGATGCGGATGCGCGAGGTCACCTCGCTCTGCTTGAGAAGCGTTGCCACTTCGAATCCGCTCATGCCGGGCATGGCCAGGTCGAGAATGATCACGTCCGGCGTGCTGCTCGCGGCGCGCTCTAGACCTTCCGCTCCGGAGAACGCTTTCT
Organism: Acidobacteriota bacterium; assembly: GCA_019247495.1. Taxonomy (GTDB): domain Bacteria; phylum Acidobacteriota; class Thermoanaerobaculia; order Gp7-AA8; family Gp7-AA8; genus JADGNZ01. The sequence goes on along the minus strand of JAFAOU010000116.1, from coordinate 15,636 downwards.
CGAGCTGGTAACCCTGCTTCGTCAGCTCCGCTTCGAGCATGTCGTGAACGCTGACGTCGTCGTCGATCAGCAGAAGGCGCGGGCGTTTCGGAGCGGAGGTGCGCGCGGTGATCTCGCGAAGGCGGCGCATCAGCCGCGTCCAGTCGACCGGCTTGACGAAGTAGTCGTCGGCGCCGAAGGCGAGGCCGAGCTCGCGATTGTCGATCATCGACACGATGATCACCGGCAGGCTCGCGGTGGCGGCATCGGCTTTCAGAGCGCGAAGCACGTCCCACCCCTGCGCCCCGGGCAGCACGACGTCGAGCGTGATCGCGACCGGCTTGATCGTGCGGGCCAGGCGGAGCGCTTCGTCTGCGTTGCGGGCCCGGATCGGAACATACGCCGAGGCCTGCAGGTACGTGGCAAGCGTTGAATAGGCGAGGTCTTCATCCTCGACGACGAGCACGCGCTCGCCGGGCGGAATCACCGTTCCATCGACATTGATGATCGGGCTGGGAATCGTCGTCCCGGCGAAATGGATGGGCAGCGTGAACGTGAACGTGCTCCCTTTGCCGACCTCACTGTTTACTATCAGTGTCCCGCCCTGCAACTCCACGAACTTGCGGACGAGGGAGAGCCCGAGTCCCGTGCCGCCGTATTGCCGGTTGAGTGTGCCGTCGACCTGGCGGAACTCTTCGAAGATCACCGCCAGATTCTCCGCGGCGATTCCGATGCCGCGATCGATGACGTCGACGCGGATCGCTTCGGGCCGCTCGTCGATCGAATGAATCCGCCGCGCGTGAATCGTCACCGTCGAATCCGACGGCGAAAACTTCACCGCGTTCGACAGCAGGTTGTAGAGGATCTGCTTGAACTTGGCCTGATCGGTTTCGATCGCCGTCACGCCCGGCTCGATCTCCACCGAGAACGTGATCGACTTCCGCGTCGACATCCCGCGCATCACCTGGCAGACGCTCTCGATCGCGCTGCGCACGGGGAACGTCTCCGGCAGCAGCTCCATCTTGCCTGCTTCGACTTTCGAGAGGTCGAGGATGTCGTTGATGATTTCCAGCAGGTGCTTGCCCGAGCTGAGGATCGAGCGGATGAACGTGACCGACTTCGCATCGATCTGCGCTTCGAGCCGTTCGATCAGGATTTCGGAGAAGCCGATGATCGCGTTCATCGGCGTCCGCAATTCGTGGCTCATGTTCGCCAGGAAGCGGCTCTTGGCCTGATTGGCCTCCTCGGCCTCGCGATTTTTCATTTGCAGCTCGCGCAGGATCCGCGCTTTGGAAATGGCGGAGATGGCGTGCTCGCGAACGCGCGAGAGCTTGCGCAGGTCGTGGCGGCCGAACGCGTCGGGATCGGTGAAGTTGTCGAAGATCAGGAATCCTTCGATGCGGCCGCCGAGCGATACCTCCATGGCCAGCATCGACTTGGGAACGCGGAAATGCCTGGTCTGTTCGTTGCCGGCGAGCTCGTGGAACACATCTCCCTTGATGAGATACACGCCCTCTTCGAGCAGTTCCGCGCGTTCGGAGTAGCGCCGCACCGCTTCGTCGGGAGTCAGGCGAACCTCGCGGAACGACTCGTCGTCGTAGCCGAGCTCCGCGACGACGGCAGTGGAATGGTGCTCGTGATCGAACTGCAGAAACGCCGCGGCGCCGGCCTGCGGGAAAAGCTTCATCCCCTGTTCGAGCAGACTGCGGAACACGTTTTCAAGAACGAGCTCCCGGTTGATGATCTCGACCATCTTGTCCAGCGCTTCCAGTTCGTGCGTGCGCGCTGAGACGATCTCTTCGAGCTCCCGATTGCGTCGCCGGAGACGGCGCACGCGCAGGCGGTTGGCGAGGCTGGCGATGGCGACGATCAGCGCGACGTACGCGATCAACGCCCACCAGCGCAGCCACCATGCCGGCATCACCGAGAATTCGTAGAGCTGCGGCAGCGACCAAACGCCGTCGCTGTTGCGCGCCATTACCGCAAACCGGTACGACTTCGGGAACAGGTAGGCGGGCAGATTCGTGTAGCGGATCTTCGCGTCCGGCTTCGCGGACGACCAATTGCTGTCGTAGCCGAAGAGCTTCGTGCGATAGACGACGCGCGATTCGTCGCTGAACGTCAACGCGGCGTAGGCGATCGAGATCTCGTTGTTGCCGCGGCGGTCTTCGTGGAAGGCGACGTCGCGGAAGCGCACCACCGGCGGCTCCGCATTCGGCTCGCGCAGCGATGGATTGAAGATCGACACACCGCGCGGCGTTGCCAGGTAGACGCGCCCATCCTCTCCGACGGCGAGCGGATCGTAGGCCCACGCTTCGTCGTCGATGAGGCTGTCCGCTTTCGACACGCGCGTGCGAATGTGGAAGTCGCGCAGATCGACTTCCGCGAGTCCGGCGTTCTGGCTGACCCAGACCGATTGGCCGCCGGGCGACGGCATCAGCCCCGCCACCATGCTCCCGCCGAGCGCCGAATCGGGAAGCGTGGTCACCGTGCGCAGCGGATTCGTTTCGAGGATGGCCAGGCCGTTCGCGGTACCACCCCACAGATGGCCGCCCGCCCATAACAACGTGCGAACGGAATCAGTGCGGGCACCCGTTGCGTGCGACCAGGCCGGAGCGAAAAATTTATCCGCTTCGCCCGGCTGCAACGTCGCCGGATCGAATGGGGCGATGCTGCGAAGAAGTCCGCTGTCCGGCGTGCCAGCCCATACGTAGCCACGATCATCGACTGCGACGGAGCTCGCCCCAGCCGGCGGCAGTCCCGCGGGCGTTCCGAACAGGTACCACTGACCTCCGGCCAGGCAGGTGAGGCCGTGAATGCCGGCCAGCCAGATCGTTTCCGCGCCGCGCATCGTGAACGGCTGCACGAGGTACGTCGTATCGACCGGGTACGACGTGTTGACACCGGTGATGCCGCCAAGCGTGATGCTCGTGCGCGTCGATGCGGCCAACATCGGCGGTGCATCCTTCGCGGTCGAAAGGCAATTCACTCCGCCGACGGTTCCAATCCAGATGCGACCCTCGGCATCGCGAGCCAGCGTGTAAACAGAGTTGCTGAGCAATCCCTCACTGACGCGAAGGACCGTCCGGGTCCGATCGGGCGCGAAGGCCGCGATACCGCCTCCGGTGCCGACGAACATCAGATTCGAAAAGGCGCCGTGCCCGCTCGTTTCGCGAGGGAGAACCGAGAACGCGCTCGGATCGGGCAGCGCGGGCTGCTCGCCCGCGTGCGAACGTCCGGTCAGCGACTCGAACGCGCGATAGTCCTTGCGGAGCCGCGACACGCCGCCGTTCTGCGCGAACCAGAGGTTGCCTTCGCGATCCTCGAACAGCGCCCAGAGAGTGTCGCCGAGGAGGTCGCTCGATCGATTGACGACGAGACGGTCCGCGAAATTGTTTTCGTCGAGACGCACCGCGCCCGATCCGAGGCTGGCCACCCAAAGTTCATCGCGCGACGTCTCGATGATCGAAACGATCCGCTCGCTGAGATCGTGATTGATGACCTCGTAGCGATCGCCCTGGCCGCGCCACACGACACCGTTCGTGCATCCGCCCCACAGCGAGCCATTGCGCTCCTGCATCAACGCGCTGTCGATGCACGCCGGCGGTCCCGTCAGCGGCCCGCGAAACGTTCCATCGCGATCGAATTGCAGAATCGTTCCGGAGTTCAGCGCCACGAGCACCGATCCGTCGCGCCGCATCAGCATGCTGGAGATGCCGGCGGTCATCGGCACCGTATCGACCGGGCCGCGTTCGAGCGCGTCGCCGTGAAAGCGGTAGCGGACCAGCACATCCTGCACGCCGGCCCACACCCAGCCGTCGATGCCGGTGACGAGGCAATTTCGGCGGACGCGCATCTGCGGCAGGTGCTCGCTCCCCACCGCGCTGACGAACTTCACGCGCTTTCCGGGCTCGTACGCGTCGAGCGGCTTTTCGGAGACGACCAATCCCGATTCCGATCCCGCCCAAAGATGATTCGTTCCATCCTCGGCCACCTCGCGCAGCGTCAGATCGCGCAAGCCGTCCTCGATCCCGTACTGCTCCATCGCGTGACCGTCGTAGCGCGTCAGCCCTGACGAATAGAACGCCAACCAGATGTATCCGAGGTGGTCCTGCGTAACTTTCTGGACGCTGGCGGAGGAGAGCGGATTGACCTGATCGTTAGGCGTGAAGTGGCGGAACGGAAGTTCCTGGGCGCTGAGGCCGAGCGAGACGAGCAGCGCTGGAACGAGGCACCGCACCCATCGACGCATCGGCGCAGTTTACAGCGCCGGAACTCTGCCGCTGCTTCTCCGTACAATCGAGCCATGGCTGTGTTTCACGACTGGGTGCAACTGGGGAAAGACACGTTCTCGTCGATCAAAACGAAGGACATGACGAACCTCTACGCGCTCGAATGGCCCGAGACGCGAAAGATGCTGATCGCCGACTACCAGTCGCAGATCGACGGCGATCCCCGCTGGCTGCGGCGCTTCGTCCGCACCCGCAGCGCCATGCTTCTCGGATTGGCCAAACGTCTCGCACCGCATCGGCGCATCTTCTTCCTCGTCGGTTTCGTCTGGTTCTTCCTCGGGATGCTGGATGCGGTCGGCGATCACCGCAGTTTCCACGCCTGGCCTTACTTCGAAATGGCCGGCTCGTTCATGATCATCGTCATCCTTCTGGCGATGGAGCTGATCGACAAGATCAAGTTTCGCGATGAGCTGGAGCTCGCGCGCGACCTGCAGGCCGATCTGATTCCGAAGTCGCCGCCGCAGACCAGCGAGTACGAGATCGCTGCGTTCAATCGCATCGCCAATACCGTCGGCGGCGACATCTACGACTTCGTTCCGCTTCCGGATGGCCGCCTCGCCGTTCTTTTCGGCGATGCCTCCGGTCACGGCATGGCCGCGGGATTGGTGATGGCCGTCGCGCACGCGGCGTGGCGGACGCAGCTTGACGTCGATCCGTCGCCCGGCGGAATCATCAGCTCGCTCAATCGCATCCTCTGCCGCACCGGCGGTCCGCGCTCGTTTTTCTCTTGCTGCTACTTCCTTTTCGAACGCGACGGCACGTTCATCGCGACGGTCGCCGGTCATCCGCAGATCGTGAAAATCGCCGGAGGCAAGGTCATCGACCGTATCGGTGCCGGCTCGTATCCCCTCGGCGTGAAGAAAGAGATGAAGTGGCAGGAGTTACGCGGCTCGCTCGAACGTGGCGAGCGGCTGTTGTTCCACTCGGATGGACTGACTGAGGCGCGCAACGCGAACGAGAAGGAGTTCGGAGACGCGTACGTCGACGCGATCGCCGGCTGGCACCCCTCGGCCTCGGCATCGACCCTCGTCGAGACGCTGATCGGCGAATGGAACCTTTTCACCGGCGGCCGCGCGCCGGAAGACGACGTCTCGATTGCCGTGATCGCGCGGCGGTAAGTTCAGTGGATTAGTGGATTAGTCGATCAGTGGATTAGGGAGTCAGTCGATTCGCCGTCTCGGAGCGGGCGTGCCGGGCTCGCCACTGACCTACGAATCCACTAATCTAGTGATCCACTAATCTACTAATCCACTTTTTTGGGGGTCCCCATGAAATCGTCGTCAGCACTGTCGATTCTCATCTGCGTCGCTGCCGTCGCCATCGCGCCGCGCTTCGCCGCACACAACGCGCTGGTCGTGCTTTGGGTCGAAGTGGCCGCGCTGACCGCGCTCATGATCGCCGTCGGCGTCAGCGTCACGCACCGCTTCTGGGGAATCCTCATCAACGAACGCAACGTGATGAGCCTCTCGCGCTTTCAGGCGGTGCTCTGGACGGTGCTCATCCTCGCCGACTACGCCACGATCCTTCTCGGCCGCGCGTGGCAGGGGATGTCGCTCGTCGATGCGAAGGACCTGCTCCGCCCCGATCTCCTGATGTTGATGGGTATCAGCTACGGCTCTGCGGTCGGAACGTCGATCGTGCACGCGAACAAGTCGGGTAAGCGGACGCCGCCGGCTGCTCTCGCGGATGCGCAAGCGAATCTGAACGACGAAGACGGCAACTTCACCGCCGCGCAGGGCGTGATGTACAAAAACAAAGACATCAGCGACGCGAACGTCGGCGACATGTTCCAAGGCGACGAGCTTGCCGACGCGCACACGACCGACCTCTCGAAAGTGCAGATGTTCTTCTTCACGATCGTCTCCGCCGTCGTCTTCCTCGGCACTGCCGACGCGATGTTCACGAACATGAAATCGATCAGCGATGTGCTGATCCCGCAACTGCCGGAGAACCTGATCGCCCTGATGGGCATCAGCCACGCCGCCTACCTCGGCAACAAAGCCGTGACGCGAACGCAGCAACAGCCGTCGGTGCAGGCGCAGCCGCAGGCAACGGCGCCACAACCGAGCGTGGTCACGACGACGGGTTCGACGGTGGCGCCGACGATTCAGCAATAGATTTCGAGTGTGGTGGCGATGGAGCGCTGGCGTCCTCGCCGGCTGGCCCGGCGGCGTCACGCCGCCGAATGGGAGGCTTGCGCAAGCGTCGTGTTACCAGCGAGATTTGAGGGTGTGCCGGTTCGGCAGCGAGGACGCAGCCGGGCCAGCCGGCGCGACGCCAGCGCTCCGGTCGCACTTGCTTCGCACTCCCCATAGAATCCAGCAATGCGTCCCGTTTCCTCGGCATCTGACAGCAACGTCTCGCTTCGCTTCGTGCATCTGCGCGAGGGCATCGAGGCCTTTCTTCGATTTGCGCGTGGGCGCGTTTGGGAAGAGGCGTCGATGCGCGAGCGGCTGCACGCGTTTTCGATTGCTGTGCGCCGGCCGATGCTCGACGCCATGCGCGAGACGGAGCGGCGGTATCGCGATCAGGATTCCAAGCGGCTCTACTACCTGTCGATGGAGTTCCTCATGGGCCGCGCCCTCGGCAACAACCTGACGAACCTCGAGCTGTACGACGAGGCGAAGGCGATCATCGCGGAGCTCGGCGTCGATCTCGAAGAGCTCGAATCACTCGAACATGACGCTGCCCTCGGCAACGGCGGGCTGGGACGGCTCGCGGCCTGCTTCCTCGACTCGCTCGCGTCGCAGAACATGCCCGGCTTCGGCTACGGCATCAACTACGAGTTCGGACTTTTCCGGCAAACCTTCGTCAACGGGTATCAGCACGAAAAACCCGATCACTGGCTCGACGAAGGCGGATCGCCGTGGATGATCGAGCGGCCGGATGAGGCGATCATCATTCCGGTCTATGGCGCCATCGCGCATACGACTGTCGGCGGCGTGTACCAGCCGTCGTGGGTCGATTTCAAACTCATCGTCGGCGTTCCGTACGACATGCCGATCGCCGGCTACGGCGGCGAGACCGTCAACGTGTTGCGGCTTTTCACGGCGCGCTCGTCGGACGAATTCGATATCGGCATCTTCAACTCCGGCGACTACATCGCCGCGGTGCAACACAAGATCAACACCGAGGCAATATCGAAGATCTTGTATCCCTCGGATTCGGTGGACCGAGGGCGCGAGCTGCGATTGCTGCAGGAGTACTTCCTGGTCGCCTGCTCCGTGCGCGACATCGTCAAGCGCTACCTCGAAACGCATGATTCGTTCGATGACTTTGCGGAAAAGGTTGCCATTCAGATGAACGACACGCATCCCGCGCTCACCGTGGTCGAGCTGATGCGGCTGTTCATCGACGATCACGGTCAGCCGTGGGAGCAAGCGTGGGCGACGACGGTGGCCACGTGCGGCTACACGAATCACACGCTGTTGCCCGAGGCGTTGGAGAAATGGCCGTTCGATCTGCTGGAACGGCTGCTGCCGCGGCACCTGCAGATCATGCAGGAGATCAATCGGAGACTCGTGGCCGAGGTCGAGAGAAGATTTCCGGGCGACCTGGTCATGCAACAACGCGTCTCGCTCTTCGACGACGGCGACCGGCGCAACGTGCGGATGGGCAATCTGGCGATGGCCGGCAGCCATTCAATAAACGGAGTCGCTGCGTTGCATTCCGAACTGGTGAAGACGACGCTCGCACCGGAGTTCCACAAGCTCTATCCCGAGCGCTTCAACAACAAGACGAACGGTGTGACGCCGCGGCGCTGGCTGCTGCACGCGAATCGGCCGCTGGCGTCGTTGATCACGCGCGCGATCGGAAACGGCTGGATCCGCAACCTCGACGAGCTGCGGCGACTTGAGTTGTTCGCCGAGGATGCGGGACTGCTCGAGCGCCTGGAGATGGTCAAGAGCCGCAACAAGCTCGCGCTCGCGAAGCTGACGAAGGAGTTGACCGGCATCATCGTCGATCCGAATTCGATGTTCGACGTGCAGGTCAAACGGATGCACGAGTACAAGCGCCAACTGCTCAACATCCTGCACGTCATCGACCGCTACTGGCAGATCGTCGAAGACCAGCAGCAGCCGCTCGCGCCGCGTACGTTCTACTTCGCGGGCAAGGCAGCACCGGGCTATTTCATGGCCAAGCTGATCATCAAGTTGATTCACGCCGTCGGCGAGGTCGTGAACGCGGACCCGCGCACACGCGACTGGCTGCGCGTCGTTTTCCTTCCGGACTACCGCGTCACGCTGGCCGAGGCGATCATTCCTGCGGCAGAGTTGAGCGAACAGATTTCGACGGCGGGGAAGGAAGCGTCGGGCACCGGCAACATGAAACTCGCGCTCAACGGCGCGCTGACGATCGGCACGCTCGACGGCGCGAACATCGAAATCCGCGACGAAGTGGGTGAGGAGAACATCTTCATCTTCGGCCTGCGGGCTGAAGAGGTGACGTCACTCCTCAAGACCGGCTACAGCCCGGAGCACTACCTCGGTGCGAACCACAACGTTCGCCGCGTCATCGACACGATCGCCGCCGGCCATTTCTCGCGCGGCGACAAGGATCTCTTCCGCCCGATCGTCTCCAAGCTACTCAGCGCCCGCGACGAATACGTCCACCTCGCGGATCTCGAGCCATACATCGAAACGCAGAAGCGCGTGGACGAAGTGTGGCTCGACCGCGGCCAGTGGAATCGCAAATCGCTGCTGAACATCGCGCGGATGGGCAAGTTCTCATCCGACCGAACGATCGCCGAATACGCACGCGACATCTGGCGCATCAAGCCGGCGGTAATCGGATCGTTTGCACACGCAGCGCTGGAGTAGCACTGTCATCCTGAGCCGCCGGAGCGACGGAGCCGAAGGCGCAGTCGCGGAGGACGGTCGAAGGACCCCCAACCTGATAACCGGGAAAGGGCGGGGGCTTTCAGCCATATCAAACGCCCTCGCCCTCCCGGGTTTCAGGTTGGAGGTCCTTCGACCGTCCTACGGCGCTCCGCCTTCGGCTACGACGCCTCCGGCGGCTCAGGATGACAGGTAAACTACCCGCACATCCAACATGGCGCGTTTCCGCGATCTCTCGATCCGCAGCAAGTTGATGACCGGGTTCATGCTGACGAGTCTGGCAGCGTTGCTGCTGACCGTCGGCGCGCTGACCTCGTACGACCGCGCTACGTTTCGCGACGAGGTGCTGCGCGACGTCGACACCCTCGCTGGCATCCTCGGCGAGAACGCGTCGTCGTCGGTCGCATTCAACGATCACCGGCAGGCGGAGGCTACGCTCGCCGCGTTGCGTGCGCAGCCGCAGATCACCAGCGCGGCGATTTACGACAGCAAGGGGGCGCTCTTTGCGACGTATGTCCGCGCGAAAGATGGCGACAAGCCCGCGATCCTGCCGCACGACGGAACGTGGATCGACGCGCAGCACATCGGCGTGGCGCGGCCGATTCTGTTCAGCGGCGCGCGCGTTGGCACGCTCACCGTCCGCTCCGATCTGAGCGAGATGGCCGTTCGCCGCGCGCGGACGTTGCAGATCGCCGGCGGCATCTACGTCGCCGCGGCCTTCGTCGCGCTGCTTCTCGCGTCGGTCTTTCAGCGCGCCATCTCCCGCCCCATACACAGCCTGCTGCGCGCCGAGAAACGCGTTTCGCGCGAGAAGGACTACACGCTGCGCGTCGAGAAAGAAGCGAACGATGAGATCGGCTTGCTCATCGACGGCTTCAACGAAATGCTCGGCGAGATCCGCGCGCGCGATGCGGAGATCCTGGCGAAGCACGATCAGGAGATGGCGCTGGCGCGCTCGATCCAAACGTCGGTGCTGCCGCGAACGTTCGAATTGCCTGGCTACGACATCTCAGCGGTGATGCTGCCAGCCGAGGAGGTCGGCGGCGATTTCTACGAATTCCGCCGGACGAACGGCGGCGCGTGGATCGGCGTCGGCGACGTCACCGGCCACGGCGTCACCTCGGGGCTGATCATGATGATGGCCCAGTCGATGTTCACGATACTCTGCGAACAGAACGGTCACTACCAGTCGCCGGCGAAGTTCGTCTCGCTGCTCAACCGCGCGATGTTTTCCAACCTCCAGCGCCTCGGGCAGGAGAAGTTCATGACCATGGTCGTGGCACGCATCGAGGAGAACGGCCGCCTCGTCTACGCCGGCGCGCACACGGACCTGCTGATCTATCGCGCAGCGACTGGAACCATCGAGCGTCTTCCGACCGAGGGCGTGTGGCTGGGGATCAGTGATGACGTAGAACACGTGACCGAGGATCGCAGCATCACGCTGAACCGTGGCGACGTCGCACTGCTGCATACGGACGGCGTCACCGAGTCCCGCAACGCCGCGGGCGAGTGCTACGACATGGAGCGGTTGACGAACGATCTGAAAAAACTTCACGACAAACCGGCCGCGGCGATCGTCACCACGATCGCGGCGTCTGCGTGGCAGTGGGCTGGAACGCCGAAAGACGACGTCAGCCTGATGGCGGTCAAAAGGAGCTGAGATGATCACGGAACGGCTTTCCTCCGACTATGTGGAGATGCGCTTCGGACCTCGCTGGACGTACATCAGTTGCGTGCGCCGGTTCGTGGCCAGCTTCTTCATGATCGGCCTGTCCGACAAAGAGCGCGCCGAGCAGATTTCGATGGCGGCCTCCGAACTGCTCGAAAACGCGGTGAAGTACGCGTCGGAGGAAGAGGGCTACCTCAAAATCTCCATCGCCAAGGCCGACAACGAAGTCGATGTCTGCGTGAAAAACAAAGCGGAGCCGCATCACATCAACACGCTCCGCCGCGAGCTCGCGCTGATCCAGTCGGGGCAACCGGAAGCCGTTTACCTGAAAAAGATGGAGGAAGCAGCCATGACCGAGGGCCAGAGCCGGCTGGGGTTGATCCGGATTCTGTTCGAAGCCGGCGCGCGGCTGCGCCTCGAAGTCAACGACGGCGAAGTCTCCATCCACGCCATCTTCAAACTGGAGGCGGCATGAGCAACGATCGCGGTTTCATCCCGCCGCTCAAGGTGGACACACTAACGATCCTGCCACTACTCGATGGCGACACGCTTCGGGTGGCCATGTCCGGCGCGGTGGAGATGCGCGATCCCGGCGAGGTGCTCAATCCGTACTGGACGCTCATCGACGACGAGGCGCTTCGGCAGAATCTGAAAATCGTCGAGCTCGACGTGCGCGATCTCAACTTCATGAACAGTTCCGGAATCCTGACGCTCGTTCGCTGGATCACGCGCTGCAAGTCGCACGGCAGCGGCTACGGCCTCGTGCTGCAGTACGACCGAAACGTCACCTGGCAGCGCTCATCGATTCCGACGCTGGCCAAGCTCGCTCCGAACGTAGTTGTCTCGGCGGAGATCGATGGCTGACCTGGTTTCAGAGCCGGGCTACGACCTGGCCTGCCTCGGCTGCGGCGCAGGAGTGCGTCCGATCGACCGTTTCTGCAGTCAGTGCGGGCGGCGCGATCCCGCTGACCGTTCGCTGCACGGCGACGATCCTGAATTGACGTCGCCGACGCTCGTCAGCGACGACACCGGCAAACGCGAGAAAACGTATCCGACATTCATCGCCGCCGAAGCGCAGAGTGAAGCCACGCTGATCAAGTCGGTGCGGAAGAAGACGCGCCCTGGCACGCAGGCGGTCGAAGCGATGCTCGCGCCGGGATCCGTCTTCGCCCGCCGCTACCGCATCCAGCGATTCCTCGGCTCCGGCGCGATGGGTTACGTCTGCTCCGCCGTCGACGAGTCGATCGACGAAGTGGTCGCGCTCAAGGTGCTGTCGATGCCGATCCACGATGATCCCGACTCCTTCGAGCGCTTCAAGAACGAATTGAAGCTGGCGCGGCGGATACGGCATCGCAACGTCGTGCAGAGTTTCGACCTCGGATTCGCGGAGGGCTACCCGTTCATTTCGATGGAGTACATCGACGCGGACAATCTCCTCAAGCACCTCACGCGGCGGCCGAACTTTGACGAGCACACGGCGCTCTCGATCATGCGCCAGGTGCTGCGCGGCCTCCGCGCCGCCCACGACCTCGGCATCGTGCACCGCGACATCAAGCCCGAAAACATCCTGCTCAACAAAGACCGCATGGCCTTCATCACCGACTTCGGCATCGCGACGTCGCAGGACCTGGTGCGCAAGGAGCTGGCCGGCACGCCCGACTACATGGCGCCCGAGCAACTCCGCTGCGAGCCGGTGGTCCCGGCGTCCGATCTCTACTCATGCGGCGTCGTGCTCTACCGCATGCTCACCGGCGTGCTGCCGTACCGCGCTCTGTCGATCAACGAAGTGTTGAAAGCGCATCTCACGGCGGCGCCGGAGCCGATCGACGAGTCGCTCGACATCACGCCGGCCACGCGCGAGCTGGTGGCGTCGATGCTGGAGAAGCAAGTGGCGGATCGTCCGCGCAGCGCGCGCGAACTGCTCGACCGCATCGACGGCATGTTGAAAGCGGCCAGCATGACGCGCAGCGCGTCGAAGCGGATCACCGTGCTGGTCATCGAGCACGATCTCCAGGCGCTGTCGTTCCTGACCGGCGTGCTGCAGGCCGAGGGCTATCGCGTGCTGGCTACGAGCAACGCCCGCGAGGCGGTCAATCTGGCGTTTGAGCAAACGCCCGCCATGATTTTTCTCGACGCCAAAATCCGCGGCGGTTTCGAACTTCCGCCGGAAGCGGGCGAAGAGCTGGTTGCGGACGGCCTCGGCTTCGTCCGCATCGTCCAGCGCGACGAACGCCTCCGCCCGGTCCCGATCGTCCTCATGACCGACGATACGCTCGTCCAACTCGACACCGCGTTCCAGAAAGCGGGCGTGGCCGATGTGATGCTCAAGCCGCTGTCAACGAGCGATGTCGTCGACGCGGTGCGGATGATCACGGTGCGGGAGATGTAGCTCGCGCGCGAAGGCGCGCTTCACAAACTTAGCCCCGCGCTCAGCGCGGGGAAAACGGGCGCGGCTGAATTTCGTACCGCGGAGGCGGTCACTACAAAGCGCTCGCGCAGCGCGAGATTTTGTAGCGGCCGCCTCCGCGGCCGCACATCGCGTGGTACTCCTGAACCCCGCGCAGAGCGCGGGGCTAAGTTTGTTATGCGCGCCTTCGCGCGCTCCGACCGCCGACGCCGGTTGACACGAAATTTCCGTCCGCCTACACTGTTCTCCGCACCTGAGACTCAGTCTCAACATCATTCATGCCTGCCATCGAACGAGAGATCACCCGCTTCCAGGACTTCCTGTCGCGACAGGGCCAGAAGCTGACGCAGGAGCGCACCTCGCTCGTGCGCGAGATCTTTTCCACGCACTACCACTTCGAAGCGGACGAACTGCTCTTCAAGATGAAGCAGAAGAGCGTCAAGATCTCGCGGGCGACGGTCTACCGCACTCTCGAACTGCTCGTGAAGTCAGGTCTCGTTCGCCGCGTCCACCTCGGCGAGGAGCACTACCACTACGAGCACGTTCGCGGCGACTCGCATCACGATCATCTCGTCTGCACCGCCTGCGGAAGCGTGATCGAGTTCAACGATCCCGAGCTCGAACAACGCCAGCTCGACATCTGCGCGCGGAAGAAATTCACCCCCACGTTTCACAACCTGCAGATCCTCGGGGTCTGCGATTCCTGCCACCGGAAAGGGGAGCAGCCAGCTTCGCCCGATCGCGTCATGACGATCGGCGAAGGGGCCATGAAGCTCCGCAAATGAACCAATGATCCCTGCCCTCATCATCGTTTTTCGCGAAGGCTTCGAAGCCTTCCTGAGCGTCGCCATCATCTTCGCCTTCCTTCGTAAGACCGGCCGCGACTGGCTCCGTCCCGCCGTCTACGCCGGCATCGTGGCCTCCGTCATCGCCAGCTTCGGGCTCGGCTGGTGGCTGATGCGCGTGAATCAGTCGTTCTGGGAAGGCGTCCTCGGACTCATCGCGGCGGTACTCGTGGCGTCGTTCGTCGTCCACGTCTGGCGCACCGCGCCGAAGATGAAGGGCGACATGGAACGGCGGCTGGATGTCTACTCCTCTCCTGCTTCGCGTTTGATGGCGGTGGCCGGCGTCTTTTTTTTCACGACGCTGATGGTGACGCGCGAGGGGATGGAGACTGCGCTGATGCTGATCCAGGTCCGCAACAGCCGCTTCATCGTCGGCTCACTTCTCGGCATCGCCGCCGCGGCTGCGATGTCGTGGGCCTGGGCACACTACGGGCACCGCATCGACGTCAAACGCTTCTTCCAGGTGACAGGCCTCTTCCTGCTGCTCTTCACCATTCAGATCCTTTTCTACTCGATCCACGAGTTCTCCGAGGCCGAAGTGCTCGGCAAGTGGAGCGAGGCCATTCACAACGCCACCGAGCCGTACTCACCGGTCGGCATTTACGGAAAATGGATCTCGGTGCTGATGGTCGGCCTCTGCGCGGCCTGGTTGGTGGGAGCGTCGATGAAGGATCGCTTCGCGCGGTCGCACGCGGCCTAAGACGACGGCGGGCAGTTCTCGGCGTCTTCGCGCTTCTCTTTCCACTTGTGGTACGCCCATACGCCGATACCGGCGACGAGCAGGACCAGGAGACCGTACTTCTCGATGTGCGCGGCGCGGCCGAGGACGCGTTCGACGGCGCGGCCGAAGTAGTAGCCGGCCGTGCCGATGATGATCGCCCAAACGATGCACGTCAGCGCCTCGTAGATCAGGAACTTGATCGTCGATACTTTCGAGATGCCGATGATCACCGCGCAGGTGATCCGCAGTCCGTACAGCCACTGCGTGATGAAGATGGCCGGCGCGCCGTAGCGCTCGAAGAGCCGGATGCCTTTGCCGAAGTGGCGCTTCATACGCGGAAACTTGTCCAGCAGCTTGACGCCCTGCTTCCGGCCGAGAAAGAACCAGAAGACGTGGCCGATGTAGGCGCCGCTGCACGCCGTGATGATGACGAGCGGAAGGTTCAGATAGCCGCGCTCGGCAAAAAAGCCGGCCATCACCAGGATCGTTTCCCCTTCGAGGAAGGTCCCGACGAAGACAGCCAGATATCCGAACTTGTGGAGCAGTAGCTCGGGCGTCATTCAGACCCGCACAGTGCAAGATTCGGGACGTTCATGAAATTTGGCCCCGGAAGCGTAACATTGAACCCCTCAACCGGAGGCTCCCAATGAAACTGACCGCCCTCATCAGTTGCCTTGCGCTCGTCGCGCTCTCTCTGTCCGCGGCTGAGCCGCAGGCGACAACCGCGTCGCAGCAGCATACCGAGACGCTTCTATCCTCGAAACAGGCTGCGGGCATCGGCGACTCGCCCCTCGTCCGCGCCGCCAAGGCGACGAATCGTCTGAACAAGAAGCCCGGGCAGGTCATCACGAACGAGACCCTTGTTCGCGCCGGCGGTCACTTCAC
>JAFAOU010000008.1 GCA_019247495.1 Acidobacteriota bacterium | reverse complement strand
TGCGCGTGTACTCCGACAACCTTCCGCCCGCTGTCCTCGACCACCATCCGCGCAGCGTCGACCTCGGCCAGATCGATTCCGAACTTCACGCCGCCGCCGGCTGTGACGACATCGACGTGATGCCCGGCGCCGATGTCGGTATTGATGCGCAGCGCGATCGGATTCTGCAGATCGAGCGCGAGAATCCGATCGATCTCCGACATCGAATTGACGTTGATCACGATCCGTTCGTCGCCGATTCCGCGCAGGTCTTCGTCGGAAACATTCGAGCATGTGAACCAGATGTTGTCCGGCGTGAAGCCGGCCTGCCGTGCGATGAAAATCTCGCCCGGCGACACGGCATCGCATCCGAATCCAGCACCGCGCACGAGGTCGAGAATGGCCAGCGCGCCGTTCGCCTTCATCGCGTAAAACGGCCGGAAGGGGAGGGCGGAAAACGCGCGCCGCACGCGGTCGATCTGCCGACGGATTACTTCCGCGTCATAGACGTAGAGCGGCGAGCCGTAGCGTTCGATCAGATCGGGTGCGGAGACGTTGCCGATGTGGAGAGTGCGGTCGATGACGTGGAGCATGCGAGGCGCGCGATTATAGGTCTTGCGCAACCAACGCTACCGGCCGTGCCGGTTAGAATGGCGCATGCAGCAATACCTCGAACTCGTCCGCGACATCCTCGACCACGGCACGCCGAAATCCGACCGCACCGGTACCGGCACGCTCAGCCTTTTCGGGCGCCAGCTCCGCTTCGACCTCGGCGCCGGATTTCCGCTGGTGACGACGAAGAAGGTGCATCTCCGGTCGATCATCATCGAGTTGCTGTGGTTTCTGCGCGGCGATACGAACGTCCGCTACCTGAATGAGAACAAGGTCACGATCTGGGACGAATGGGCGGATGCGAACGGCGAGCTTGGTCCGGTTTACGGATACCAGTGGCGTTCCTGGCCTGCGCCGAATGGTCAACACATTGATCAAGTCTCGCAGGTCATCGATCAGATCAAACGCAACCCCGACTCCCGCCGCCACATCGTCAGCGCCTGGAACGTCGCCGACATCGACCGCATGGCCCTCGCTCCGTGCCACGCGCTCTTCCAGTTTTACGTCGCCAACGGGAAGCTTTCCTGCCAGCTCTACCAGCGCAGCGCCGACGTTTTCCTCGGCGTCCCCTTCAACATCGCCTCGTACGCGCTGCTGACGATGATGGTGGCCCAGGTCTGCAATCTCGCGCCCGGCGATTTCGTCCACACCTTCGGCGACGTACACCTCTACAGCAATCACCTCGATCAGGCCCGCGAGCAACTCACGCGCGATCCGCGACCTCTGCCTACGATGATGCTGAATCCATCCGTGACGTCGATCTTCGACTTCCAGTTCTCCGACTTCACGCTCGAGAACTACGCCCCGCATCCGAGTATCAAGGCCCCCATCGCGGTGTAGGTTCGCACTGTCATCCTGAGCCGCCGGAGCCGAGGAGCGCAAAGCGCGACAGGCGGAGGACGGTCGAAGGACCCCCATCCTGAAACCGCCGTCCAACCGGGTTAGCAGGGAGGGGGTCCTTCGACCGTCCTGCGGCGTTCCGCGCTTCGCGCTCCAGCGCCTCCGGCGGCTCAGGATGACAGCCTCGGCATATCATCCCGCCGCATGCGCATCTCCTTTCTCGTCGCGGTCGCGACGAATGGCGTCATCGGACGCGATGGCAAGCTGCCGTGGCACCTGTCGGGCGATCTGAAGCGCCTGAAGTCGCTGTCGATGGGGCATCACATCGTCATGGGGCGCAAGACGTTCGATGAGATTGGACGCAAGCCGCTGCCGGGGCGGACCAACATCATCATCAGCCGCTCGCCGATCGATGCGCAGCAGAACGTCGTGCCTGTGGCCACGATCGAGGAAGCGTTTGCCGCGATTCCGGCGACCGAGGACGAGGTGTTCATCCTCGGCGGCGCGGAGATTTTTCGGCAGACCATGCATCGCGCAACGCGCATGTACGTCACGCAGGTGCATGCCGAGGTGCGCGGCGATACGTACTTTCCCGAGTTCGACGACGTCAACGAATGGCGGCTCACCGATCGTGAGGACTTCGAAGCGGACGCGAAGAACGACTATCCGTATTCGTTTCTGACGTACGACCGCATCGCGCCGGCGATCCATCCCATCGCCGAGGAGGGGTAGCATGCGCGCCGCATGTGGCGCCTGCTGCGGACCAATCGCGACTTCCGGCTGCTCTATTTCGGGTCGCTGATCTCGCTCGGCGGCGACTGGTTTCTGACCGTCGCGCTGCTCGATCTCGTGCTGCAGCTCACCGGTTCGGCCACGCTGGCGTCGCTGATGCTGCTCTGCCAGACGCTGCCGATTTTCCTGGTTACGCCGATTGCCGGCCGCGCGGTCGATCGGCTCGACCGCCGCAAGCTCATGATCGTCGTCGATCTGCTGCGGGCGGGCGCGTGCCTGCTGCCACTCTTCGCGCGAACTCCGGCGCTGCTGCCGTTTGCGTACGCGGGCGTGATCGCGATCTCCATCGGCTCGGCGTACTTCGAACCGGCGTCGCAGGCAGCGCTGCCGAACATCGTTGCCGCTGATGAGTTGCACGTCGCGAATGTGTTGATGGGATCGACGTGGGGAACGATGCTGGCAGTCGGCGCGGCCATCGGCGGCGCGGTGACGATGCGCTTCGGACGCGACGTCTCCTTCGTCGTCGACGCGCTCAGCTTCCTCGCCTCGGCCGCGATCCTCTGGCGCATGCGCGCGCAATTTGCGGAGGAACGGCACCAGGAGCATCCGCCGCTGATGGAGTCGGTGCGCGAGACGCTGCGCTACACGAAATCGCATCCGCGCGTGCTGGCGCTGCTGACGTCGAAAGGCGGCTACGGCCTCGGCGCGGGCGTCGTAGCGATGCTCAGCGTCTTCGGCAAGGAAATCTTCCGCGCCGGCGCGTTCGGCATCGGACTTCTGTTCGCCGCGCGCGGCCTCGGCGCGCTGCTCGGACCGTTTCTGCTTCGCGCCGTCGGATCGCGCCGCGACGATTTGCAGTACCGGCTCATCGGTCCGGCCGTGCTCCTCTTCGGCATCGGCTACATGTGCCTCGGCCTCTCGCATTCGCTGCTGGCAGGCGGCATCGCCGTCTTCGCCGCGCACCTCGGGGGCGGCGCGCAATGGCAGACGTCGACCTACGGACTGCAGCGCGAGACGCCGGACTGGATTCGCGGACGCGTCTTCGGCGCCGACTACGGATTCGTCACGCTGACGATGGCGATCTCCAGCCTCGGCGCCGGCATCGCCTCGGACCGATTCGGCGCAACAGCGGCGACAGTTGGCGTGGCTTCAATCGCGATTCTTTGGGGGTTGGTTTGGGGTGGATGGACGTGGCGGCTGTGGCGTTAAAGGCTTTCCACCACAAAGACACAAAGAGCACAAAGGGTTTCTTTGTGTCCTTTGTGCCTTTGTGGTGAGAATCTAAGCCGCCAGCATCGCTTCCTCTGCCTTGCGCCGCTTGGTGCCCATGATCCAGGGCACGGCCGTTTTCGGGATTGCGATGAAGAAATAGATCAAGCCCGACAGCGCCACGAACCGCGAGTGAGCGATGACGATCGAGATGATCCCGAACACGCCCATGAAGAAATTGTCGTAGACGCTTTCGCGCGTGTCGATGACTTCTACTTCATTCAGACCGAGCTCGGCGCGGAGTTGCCACGCCCGGCGATACATCGCCGCGAGAATCCAGAACACCGAGGTCAGTCCGATGCCGTAGATCGTGAACAGAAACGTCTGCCCGCCCGGTGGCAATTGGACGTGCTCGCCGAAGATGCCCATCGCGAAAAGCGTGAAGACGTACTTCAGCGGATAGACATAGAAGAGGATCACGAAGAGCAGCAGCGTGTTCAGAAACATCGTCACCTTGTCCTGCAACGCGTACCGCTTGTAGAAGTGGTGGTGCTCGAACCAGATGTCGATGAAGAGCCAGAAGCAGATCGCAAACGGCAGGAAGCCGCGCAGCATCTCCATCATCTGCGCGTAGGTCTTTGGCGCTTCGAGCGACACCACCAGCAGCGAAATCGCGAAGCCAAAGATGACGTCGCTAAAGGCTTCCATGCGCGACACTTCGTGCGCGCGGTTGCGGAACGGGATGGCGTGCGGCATCCGCAGATTCTAGCGTGCTAAAGTCCGCCGCCATGATTTCCCGGGCCTACGAAGGCCATTCTCCACGCATCGGCGAGCGCGTTTTCATCGCCGAAAATGCCACGCTGATCGGCGACGTGACCCTCGGCGACGACTGCTCGATCTGGTACGGCGCCGTGCTGCGCGGCGACGTGCATTCGATCCGCATTGGCGCGCGAACGAACATTCAGGACAACTGCGTTTTGCACGTGACGAACGGCACGCATCCGATCGAGATCGATGAGGAAGTCACGATCGGGCACGGAGTCATCGCGCACGGATGCACGATCGCGCGCGGGGCGCTGATCGGCATGGGCTCGCGCGTGCTGGACGGCGCGAGAGTCGGCGAGCTGGCGCTGATCGGCGCCGGCGCGCTGGTAGGCGAGGGGATGGAAATCCCGCCGCGAACTCTGGCCGTTGGCGTTCCGGCGAAGGTGAAACGCGACCTGCGGATGGACGAGATCGCGCGGTTGGAGCAGTCGTGGCGGAACTACATGGAGTACAAGGAGAAGTATCTGTCATCCTGAGCCGCCGGAGGCGCGAGCCGCGAAGCGGTGACCGCCGCAGGACGGCGAAGGATCTCAAGATGCGCGGCACTTGCTGAAACCCGTTTCAACGCAGTTCGCGTAGCTTGAGATCCTTCGCCGTCCTGCGCCGTTCCGTCGCTTCGCGACTCCCGGCTTGGCGGCTCAGGATGACAGTGACACCCATGAACAGAACTTACGCAGGCACACTCGACAAATCCCACGCCGGGAGCGCGGCCACGATCGCCGGCTGGGTGCAGAAGCAGCGCGACTTCGGGGAGCTTGTCTTCATCGACGTTCGCGATCGCAGCGGCATCGTGCAGGTGGTCGTCGATCGTTCGAAGGGCGCGAGTGAGGAGTTGCTCGCGATCGCGAAAGAGCTTCGTTCCGAGTTCGTCCTTCGCGTCGCAGGCGAGGTGCGCGAAAGGTCGGAATCGACGAAGAATTCGAAGATGCCAACAGGCGAGATCGAGATCGTCGCCACGTCGATCGAACTACTCAGCCGGGCCGACACACCGCCGTTTCCGGTCGACGACGAAGTTGATGCCGCCGAGGATCTGCGGCTCAAGTATCGCTATCTCGATCTGCGCCGGCCGGCGCTGGCGCGCAACATCATTCTTCGCGATCGCATCGCGCACGGCGTCCGCGACTACATGCATCGCCAGGGCTTTCTCGAAATCGAAACGCCGATCCTGACGAAGTCGACACCCGAGGGCGCGCGCGACTACCTCGTGCCGAGCCGGGTGCACAAAGGGACGTTTTACGCACTGCCGCAATCGCCGCAGATTTTCAAACAGCTGCTGATGGTCAGCGGGCTTGATCGTTACTACCAGATCGCGCGCTGCTTCCGCGACGAAGACCTGCGCCGCGACCGCCAACCCGAGTTCACGCAGGTCGACATCGAGGCGTCGTTCATCGACGAGGAGTTCGTCTTCACGCTGATCGAAGGGATGTTCGCGGAGGTCTTTCCGCTGGCGGGCATTCCGATCACCACGCCGTTCCCGCGCATGGGCTGGCAGGAGGCGATGGACCGTTTCGGGATCGATCGCCCCGACACGCGGTTCGGGATGGAGCTGATCGACATTACTGCCGCCGCCAAAGCGATCGACTTTGCAGCATTTCGCGAAGCCGAAACCGTGCGCGGGATCGTCGTCCCACGCGGGTCTTCGCTATCGCGTAGGCAAATCGACGATCTGAGCGAAGAGGCCAAGAAGCTCGGCGCGTCAGGGTTGGTCTGGATGAAGTTCGATGGGCTACGAGGATCATCGATCAAGAAGTTTCTCGACGATGCCAAATTCGATTCGCTCCGCGACGCGTTGCGAGCGAACTTCAACGACTTGGCGCTCATCGTCGCCGGCAAAACCACGCGCGTCTGGGACGTCCTCGGATCGCTTCGACTCAAACTCGGCAAGGAGCAGGGACTGATTCCCGGCGATCGCTGGGATTTCCTCTGGGTCGTTGATTTTCCGCTCTTCGAATGGGACGAAGAGAGCGGCCGCTTCTTCGCGCGCCATCATCCGTTCACCTCGCCGCGCCTCGAAGACGTCGAGAAAATTGAAAGCGATCCCGGCGCGACGCTCGCCCGCGCCTACGACGTGGTCATGAACGGACTGGAACTCGGGGGCGGTTCGATCCGGATCAACACGCCCGAACTGCAATCGCGAATGTTCCGCGCCCTCGGCATCAGCGACGAGGACGCCCGCGATCGCTTTGGCTTCCTCATCGATGCCTTCCGCTACGGTGCCCCACCTCACGGCGGCGTCGCCCTCGGCTTCGACCGCATGGTCATGCTCATGGCCCGCGCCGAATCGCTCCGCGAAGTGATCGCCTTCCCGAAAACGGCCCGCGCGCAGGACCTGTTGAGCGAAGCTCCGTCGCGCGTGGACGAGAAGCAGTTGGATGAGCTGGGGATCGCTCTCAAGCGTCCCTCCTGATTCGCGTCTTCGCGCACGATAGACTTCGAAGTCCATGCGCTTCCTTCTCATCTGCTTCGGCGGCGCGATCGGAACCGGCGCGCGCTACCTTACATCGCTCTGGGCGCTGACTACGTTCGGCGCGGCGTTTCCATTCGGCACGCTGATCGTCAACGTGCTCGGCTCGTTTCTGATCTCGTTCGTCGTCGAAATGGCCGGAACTACGAACGCGATCTCGCCCGATGTCCGCCTGATGCTCACGGCGGGTGTGATGGGCGGGTTCACGACGTACTCCGCATTCAATTTCGAAACGAGTGCGTACATGCGTATGGGCCAGTGGACGACGGCGGTTGCCAACGTCGGTGCGACGCTGTTCGGATGCTTGGCCGCCGGTTTCGCGGGCGTGGCGTTGGCGAGAATTTTTTTCGGACGGTAAAAATCGTTGAACCACAGAGACACAGAGAACACAGAGGTTTTCTCTGCGTCCTCTGTGTCTCTGTGGTGAAATCCGCCGCATGAAACTGATCGTCGGACTCGGCAATCCGGGCGCGGACTACGAGCGCTCGCGCCACAACGTCGGGTGGATGATCGTCGATGCGTTTGCGAAGAAGTTTCGTATCGACATCAGCAAGCATGAGAAGGACGCGATGACCGGCGAGGGGCGCGTGGCCGGCGGCAGCGTCAGGATTGCGAAGCCGCAGACGTTCATGAACAACTCCGGCGATCCCGTGCGGCTGCTGGTCAACGCGTATCTCGAATCGACTGATGAGTTGATGATCGTCTACGACGACATCGACCTGCCGCTGGCGCGATTGCGCATCAAGCCGAGTGGTTCATCCGGCACGCACAACGGTATGCGCTCCATCGTTGCCTCGCTTGCGACCGAGCGCTTTCCGCGACTACGATTCGGCGTCCGCGGCGCGGAGTATCCGGACGGACGGCTTCGCGATTATGTCCTCGACGATTTCACTGCCGAGGAGGAGCCGCTGGTCAATCGCGGAATCGAGCGTGCCGTCGACGCGCTCGTGCTCTTCGCGCGCGGCGATCTGAAACGAGCAATGAACGAATTCAATCGAGACCCTGAGGAAAATCCCAATCCATGAACATCCATACCCTCGGCGAGCTGCGCGCCACCGGCTATCGCATCACCTCGGTCAAAGATGAGATGCGCCGCAATCTGCTCGCGGCCATCGCGCGCGGCGAGACGCTCTTTCCCGGCATTCACGGCTACGAGCGAACGGTCATTCCGGCCATTCACAACGCGGTGCTGTCCAAGCACGACATCATCCTTCTCGGCCTGCGCGGTCAGGCCAAGACGCGCATCCTCCGCTCGCTGACGAACCTGCTCGACGAGCGCGTGCCGATCATCGCCGGATGCGAGATCAACGACTCGCCGCTGGCACCGACGTGCAAGCGTTGCCGCCGTCTCGCAGCCGAGCACGGAGAGGATTTGCCGATCGCCTGGCTCACGCGCGACGAGCGTTACCGCGAGAAGCTGGCCACGCCTGACGTCACCGTCGCCGATCTCATCGGCGACATCGATCCGATCAAGGCCGCGAATCAGCGCCTCACGTACGCGGACGAGGAGGTCATCCACTACGGCATCATCCCGCGCACGAATCGCGGGATCTTCGCCATCAACGAGCTTCCCGATCTCGCCCCACGCATCCAGGTGGCGCTGCTGAACATCCTCGAGGAGCGCGACCTGCAGATCCGCGGATTTCCGATCCGCATCCCGATGGACGTGGTCCTCGTCTTCAGCGCGAACCCGGAGGACTACACGAGCCGCGGCAACATCATCACGCCGCTCAAGGACCGCATCGACTCGCAGATCCTGACGCATTACCCGCAGAAGATCGAGGTCGCGCGGAAGATCACCGAGCAGGAGGCGTGGATCGAACGCCAGGCGCCCACGCGGATCGACGTCCCCGCCTACGTCGGCGATCTCATCGAGCAGATCGCCTTCGCTGCGCGCGAGTCGGAGCTTGTCGATCAGTCTTCGGGCGTGTCGGCGCGCCTGACGATCGCCGCGCTCGAACTCCTGCACTCGAACCTCGAGCGGCGCGCCGCGG
>JAFAOU010000003.1 GCA_019247495.1 Acidobacteriota bacterium | reverse complement strand
TCATAGTTTTTAGTCGATTAGTAGATTAGTGGATCAGTAGATTAGGAAAGCAGGCAGAGCGATCGACATCTAATCTACTGATCGACTGATCCACTAATCCACTACTCCGTGCTTACCGTTTCATTATCGCTTTCGAGCGCGCTGTTGAGCGTGTGCCATGCAAGCGTCGCGCACTTTACGCGCGCCGGGAACTCCGACACTCCGGAGAACGCGGCCAGGCGCCCGAGTTCTGCCGTGCTGAGGCTGCCCGGTTCGCCGGTCACGAGTTTGTGGAAGACGTCGAAGAGCTGATGCGCCTCGGCGGTCGATTTTCCTTTCAACGATGAGCTCATCACGGACGCGGATGCTTTCGAGATCGCGCAGCCGTTGCCGGTGAAGCCGATGTCCTTGATGGTGTCGCCGTCGACTTCGACGTAGATCTTGTAGTGATCGCCGCAGAGCGGGTTGTAGCCGTCGACGGCTTTCGTCGCGTTCGGCAACTCGTGAAAGTTGCGGGGGTTTTTGTTGTGGTCGAGGATGACCTGCTGGTAGAGCTCGCGTAAGTCGGACATGTTTTATCGAAACACCTCGATGACTTTGTGTAACCCCGCCACGAGCTCATCGGCCTCGTCGCGCGTGTTGTACATCGCGAACGAAGCGCGGCCGGTGGCGGGCACGTTGAAGCGCAGCATCAGCGGCTGCGCGCAGTGGTGGCCGGTGCGAACGGCGATCCCTTGTTCATCAAGGATGGTCCCGATGTCGTGCGGGTGGACGCCTTCGAGCACGAAGGAGATGACACTCGCTTTTTCCGCTGCCGTGCCGATGATGCGCAGGCCGTCGATTTCGAGGAGACGCTTCGTCGCGTAGTGGAGCAGGTCCTGTTCGTGCGCGGCGATGGTGTCGATGCCGATGGCGCTGACGTAGTCGAGCGCGGCGGCCAGGCCGATGACGCCTTCGATGTTCGGCGTACCCGCTTCGAACTTGTAGGGCAGCGCGTTGTACGTGGTCTTCTCGAAACTGACGGAGAGGATCATGTCGCCGCCGCCCTGCCATGGCGGCATGGCGTCGAGGATCGACTCCTTGCCGTACAGCACGCCGGTGCCGGTCGGTCCGTAGACCTTGTGCGCCGAGAACGTGTAGAAGTCGCAATCGAGATCGCGAACGTCGACGTGAAGGTGGGGAACGCCCTGCGCGCCGTCGATCAGCGTGATTGCGCCGGCCGCGTGCGCGAGCCCGATCATTTTGCCGATCGGATTGATGGTGCCGAGGGCGTTTGAGGCGTGTCCGAAGGAAACGATCTTCGTGCGAGGGGAGAGCAGCTTCTCGAATTCGTCGAGGATGACTTCGCCGGAATCGTTGACCGGAGCGATGAGAAGCCGCGAGCCTTTTTCCTCGCAGAGCATCTGCCACGGAACGATGTTCGAGTGATGCTCGATGGCAGTGATGACGATTTCGTCGCCGGCGCCGACGTTCCTGCGTCCCCAGGTTTGCGCGACGAGGTTGATGCCCTCCGTCGTTCCGCGCGTGAAGACGATTTCCTTTTCATCGCGCGCGTTGATGAAGCGCTTCACGGTCGTGCGCGATTTTTCGTACGAGTCGGTGGCGGTCTCGCTCAGGTAATGCACGCCGCGATGGACGTTCGCATTCTCCTCGGTGTAGTAGCGGACGATGCGATCGATCACCTGCCGCGGCTTCTGCGTCGTGGCGGCGTTGTCGAGATAGACGAGCGGACGTCCGCCGCGAACGGGCTGGGTGAGGATGGGGAAGTCGCGTCTGATTCGGTCGACATCAAGACCGGTATTCGTCTGCTGCAGCACGGCGGTCATCGCGATTCACTCCTGCGCTCGGGGAGGCGTTTCGGCATGCGGCTGAACAGCGCACGGCCTGCGTTTTCGCGGACGGCATCGACCTTCATCCGCTCCACGATCTCGCTCGCGAACGCGTAGACGAGCAGGTTCCGCGCTTCCTCGGCACCGATGCCGCGTGCGCGAAGGTAGAAGAGCGCTTCCTCGTCCAGCTGGCCGATCGTCGAGCCGTGATTGCACTTCACGTCGTCGTTATGAATCTCGAGCGATGGCTTCGAATCGATGACCGCGGTCTCGGACAGCAGCAGGTTCTTGTTTGTCTGCCGCGAGTTCGTTTTTACCGCATCCGGCTCGACGATGATGCGGCCATCGAAGATGCCGCGCGCGTTCTCATCGAGGATGCCTTTGAACAGTTCCACACTGTCGCAGTGCGGCGCGACGTGATCGATGACGGTGTGATTGTCGACGTGCTGCTTGCCGGAGAGGACGAACAGCCCTTCCATCGAAAGACTCGCGCCCTCGCCGGTGAGCGCGGCGTTGATCTCGTTGCGAACGAGGCCGCCGCCGGTGGCGATGGTGCGCGACGTAACGTTTGACGCCCGCTCCTGGTGAATCTGCACGGTGCCGATGTGAAAGGCGTCGAGCGATTCGTTTTCGAATTTGTAGTGATCGACGACTGCACCGTCGCCGGCCACGATCTCAGTGACCGTGTTCGTAAAGTACGTTCCCTTGCCGAAGAACGATTCGACGACGGTGATCTGGCTTCCGCGGCCGGCAACGATCAGGTTGCGGTGATGCGACGCGATCGGATGTTCGGCGTTGCCGCCCCCGACGTAGAGGAGGTGAATGAATCCCTCCACGACGGTTCCCGGCGCGATCTCGATGTACGCGCCGTCCTGCCACATTGCGGTGTTCAGCGCCGTCATCGCGTGTTTTTCGTAGTCGGCATAGCGCGAGAAATGCTGCGTGAACGACTCCGTTTCCATCGCTTCGCCGATCGGCATCACGCGGATTCCGGGGTGCTCATTCGCCAGCGCCGAACGGTTCGCGTGCAGCGTGCCGTTGACGAACATCAACTCTGCGACCGGCTGATCGCCGAACGGTGAGGCGGGATCGTTTCCCTCGGGCTGCCGCTGATCGATCTTCCAGTCGATGCTTGTGAGCGAAGCCAGCGACGTGTACTTCCAGTCCTCGGAACGCGTGGTCGGCCAGCCGAGGACGTTGAAACGCTCCGCGGCCTGCTCGCGGATGCGGCGGACGCGTTCCGGCTCGCCGTCGATGTGAACCGGCGCGAGCGTGAATCGATCATCGAGAACCGTGCTCATCGCGCTGCGACCAGCTCCTCTTCGATCCACTCATAGCCTTTTTGCTCGAGCTCTTCGGCCAATTCCTTGCCGCCCGACTTGACGATGCGGCCGTCGGCAAGGACGTGCACAAAGTCCGGCACGAGGTACTTCAGCAGGCGCTGGTAGTGCGTGATGACCAGCACCGCATGCTTCTCACTTCGCAGCGCGTTGACGCCCTCGGCCACGATGCGCAACGCGTCGATGTCGAGGCCGGAATCGGTCTCGTCGAGGATGGCCAGCTTCGGATCGAGCACGGCCATCTGAAAAATCTCGTTCCGCTTCTTCTCGCCGCCCGAGAAACCTTCGTTCACCGACCGGTTCATGAACGCTTCATCGAGCTCGACGAGCTTCATCTTTTCGCGCGCGAGCTGCAGGAACTCCATCGCATCGAGCTCCTCCTGCCCCTGATGTTTGCGCACCGCGTTGAGCGCGGCTTTGAGGAAGTAGATGTTGTTCACGCCCGGAATCTCGACCGGATACTGCATGGCCAGGAAGACTCCCTCGCGCGCCCGTTCCTCGGCGGGAAGCGCCAGCAGGTCTTTGCCCTCGTACGTGACGCTGCCCGAGGTCGGAACGTACTTTGGACGGCCGGCGAGAACGTTCGCGAGCGTCGATTTCCCGGAGCCGTTCGGCCCCATGATCGCGTGAACCTCGCCAGCTCCGACATGCAGCGTCAGCCCTTTGAGGATTTCCTTGCCGTCGATTCCGGCGTAAAGGTCTTTGATTTCAAGCATTGCTATCCAACTGCCCCTTCCAATGACACTCCCAAAAGCTTCGTCGCTTCGACCGCGAACTCCATCGGCAACTCTTTGAACACTTCGCGGCAGAAGCCGTTCACGATCATCGAGACCGCGTCCTCGGCCGAAATCCCGCGCTGCTGGCAGTAGAAGAGCTGGTCTTCGCCGATCTTCGACGTCGACGCTTCGTGCTCCATCTTCGCCGTCGAGTTACGCACCTCGATGTATGGGAACGTGTGCGCGCCGCATTTGTCGCCGAGGAGGAGCGAGTCGCACTGCGAGTAATTGCGCGCGCCCTCGGCCGACTTCATGATCTTTACTTCGCCACGGTAGGTCTGCTGGCCGCGGCCGGCAGAGATGCCTTTCGACACGATCGTCGAGCGGGTGTTTTTGCCGAGGTGAATCATCTTCGTGCCGGTGTCGGCCTGCTGGCGATGGTTGGTGAGCGCGACCGAATAGAACTCGCCGATCGAGTTGTCGCCCTGCAGGATGCAGCTCGGATACTTCCAAGTGATCGCCGAGCCGGTCTCCACCTGCGTCCACGACAGCTTCGCGTTCTTGAACGCCTTGCCGCGCTTGGTGACGAAGTTGTAGATGCCGCCGCGGCCTTCTTTGTCGCCGGGATACCAGTTCTGCACCGTCGAATACTTGATCGAGGCGTTGTCGAGCGCGACCAGTTCGACGACGGCGGCGTGGAGCTGATTCTCGTCGCGCATCGGCGCCGTGCAACCTTCGAGGTAGCTGACCGTCGCGCCTTCATCCGCCACGATCAATGTCCGCTCGAACTGGCCGGTGTTGGCCGAGTTGATGCGGAAGTAGGTCGACAACTCCATCGGACAGCGAACGCCTTTCGGGATATAGCAGAACGAGCCGTCGGTGAAGACTGCGGAGTTCAGCGTGGCGAAGAAGTTGTCGGTGTACGGAACGACGCTGCCGAGGTATTTCTGGACGAGCTCGGGGTGATTTTGAACGGCGTCGGAGAACGAGCAGAAAATCACGCCGACCTTGGCGAGCTCCGTGCGGAAGGTCGTGGCGACCGAGACGGAGTCGAAGACCGCGTCGACCGCAACGCCGCTCAACCGCTTCTGCTCTTCGAGCGAAATGCCGAGCTTTGCGAACGTCGCCCGCAGCTCCGGATCGACCTCATCGAGTGAGTTGAGTTTCTTCTTCTGCTTCGGCGCGGAGTAATACGACGTGGCCTGATAGTCGATCGGTCCGTACTTGATGTTCGCCCACGTAGGCTCCTTCATCGTCAGCCAGTGCCGAAACGCTTTGAGGCGGAACTCGAGCATCCACTCCGGCTCGTTTTTCTTCGCCGAGATGAGCCGGATGATGTCTTCGTTCAGGCCGGGCGGCGCCTGATCGGCTTCGATGTCGGTGATGAAGCCGTACTTGTACTCCTGGCTGGCAATCTGTTCGATCGTGCTGCTCATAGGGTGGCTCCAAGCGCCGGGGCTGCCTGCGCGACGCGCGCAACCGGCATCACGCCGCGGGTGAGATCGCCGAGCGTGACCTGCTCGAACGCTCCTTTTACCGCACGGTTGATGCCGAACATGAAGCGGCGCGACGGGCAGGCCACGCGAATGGCGCACGTGGCGTGCCCCTGATCGTCCGTCGTTTCGCATTCAACGAGATCCCACGGACCTTCGAGCGCCTCGATGAGGTTGCCGAGCGTGATCGTCTCGACGTCTCCGTTGAATACGTAGCCGCCGCCCGCACCGCGCTGCGAATCGATGAGCTCACTCTGATGCAGAGTCTTCAGCACTTTCGTGATCATCGGAACGGGCAGGTGGTAGAACTCGGCAATCTCCCGCGCGGACGCGACCTCGCCGCTGTGGCGGGCCAGGTAGACGGCGGCGAGGAGGCCGTAGTCGGTGAGTTTGGAGATTTTCAGCATCGGCAGATCCCGTCGGGCGCGAAACAGTACCACTACGGTACGGATTGTCAACGGGTGCGGCTCAGTCGTTGTTCCCCACGCTCGAAAGTAGAATCCGCCAGCCGATGCCGCGATTTCCACGAGTCCGTCCTGCCGTCATCGCGGCGCTGCTGATCGCCATCGGCGCGATCCGGATGGCGACGACGTGGCGCGTCTTTTCGGCGACGAATGACGAGGCCACACACCTCGGCGCGGGACTGGAGCTGTTGGAGTTCCACCGCTACACGCTGCAGAGCGAGAACCCGCCGCTGCCGCGCGTCATCTACGCCGCCGCGCCGTGGTTTGGTGGGATGCGCTTCGACCCGCACGGCACGTTCACAGATCAGATCCACAGCGTTTTCTACGGACACGGCGATTACCGAGCGAATCTCTTCCGCGGCCGCGCTGGGACTGCAGTCTTCTTCATCATCGCGGCGATCGCGATCTTCTTCGCCGCGCGCGACACCCTCGGCGAGAGCGGTGCACTCGCAGCAACGTTCCTCTTCACGATGGAGCCGGTGGTCCTCGGCTACTCCGCGCTGACGACGCACGACGGTCCGGCCGTAGCCGGGCTGGCGGTGGCGCTGCTCGCGTTCACCCGCTGGCTGCGAAATCCCGATCTCAAACACGCGCTGATCTTCGGCGCGGCGTTCGGCTTCAGCATCCATTGCAAGTTCACCAGCATCCTCTACGTGCCGGTGACGTGCATCGTCATCGCCGTCGTCCGTCTGCTGCGCGATCCCGGCTTTCGAAAACGTTTCGCCCGGGCTCTCGGCACGATGATTCCGGCAGCCTTCGTGACGCTGTTCGTGGTCTGGGCCGGTTACGCATTCACCGTCCACACGTTCGCGGAACTGCAGCCGTGGATGGATTCGTATCCGCCGCGATTGCAGCATTTTCTGGCGCACGTCAGTCCGTCCACGCCGCTGCCTGCGCCGGCATTTTTCGTCGGCATTAGCGCCATTCGCAAAATCGACAAAGAGGGGATGGAATCGTTCCTCTGCGGCCGGACCAGCACCGCCGGTTGGTGGTGGTACTTCCCGTTCGCAATCGCGCTGAAGTCGACGGTTGCGTCGTTGCTCCTCTTCGTCTCCGGCCTCTGGTTCGCGCTGCGCGACCGCGAACTGCGCGGCATTTTCGCGGAGTGGTCGCTGGCCGCGCTGGCCATCGTCGCCGTGGCGCTGCCAACCACTCTCGACCTCGGCGTCCGCTACATCCTGCCGTTCTACGTCCCATTCGCGATCGCGTGTGCGACGGCGGTCGTTGCGATGTTGCGGGTTCGCGCAATGCGCTTCGCCGCCGCAGGCCTGCTCGTCTTTCATCTCGCCGCCTCGGCGTTCGCGCATCCCGACTATTTCCCCTACTTCAATGCTTTCGCCGGCCGCGATCCATCACGCTATCTCGTCGACAGCAACGTCGATTGGGGACAGGACATCCTCCGCCTCCGCAGCGTGATCCGCCGCGAGCACATCCCGTCGATCAGGTTGTCGCTGATGGGTCCCGCCGACTACGCCGCGCTCGGCTTCCCGCCATTCTCCTATCCGAGCCCCTGGGTACCGTCCCATGGCTGGATCGCCGTCAGCGATCACTCGTACCGGATGACGAACGTACAGCAGGGCGGTTGGCGGTGGCTGCCGGAAAACTATCGAAGAGTGGGGAAGTCGATCCGGCTGTACTACGTGCCGTGAAAATCACCACAAGAGACACAAAGAACACAGAGATCCCTCTGTGATCTCTGTGTCTCTGTGGTGAATCGCGTTTAGTTCACCGACGCCGCCTCCGGCTCCAGCGACAACTCGACCTTCCCATCCGCGTTCACGTTCACGAAGACGATGTCGCCGGGCTTGAACGTTCCTTCGAGGAGCTTCAGCGCCAGAGGATCGATGATCAGCTTCTGCAGCGCGCGCTTGAGCGGACGGGCGCCGAAGGCGGGGTCGTAGCCTTCCTTCGCCAGCTGCTCCTTGGCCTGATCGCTGATCTCGATCGACAGACCGCGGTCGCCGATCAACTTCGCCAGTTTGCGGAGCTGGATCTCGATGATGCGCTTGATGTGCTGCATGTCGAGCGCGTGGAAGATGATCACGTCGTCGATGCGGTTGAGGAACTCCGGCCGGAAGTGCTTGTGCAGTTCCTCCTCGACTTTGCGCTCCATCTCCGCTTCCTGCTGCGGCGTCTGCATCGACTTCTGATACTCGAAGATGTACTGCGCGCCGACGTTCGACGTCATGATGATGACGGTGTTCTTGAAATTGACCTCGCGTCCCTTCGAATCGGTCAGACGCCCGTCATCGAGGATCTGCAGCATCACGTTGAACACCTCGGGATGCGCTTTCTCGATCTCGTCGAAAAGCACGACCGCGTACGGCCGGCGGCGGATCGCCTCGGTGAGCTGACCGCCTTCCTCGTAGCCGACGTATCCCGGCGGCGCACCGATCAGCCGCGCCACGGCATGGCGTTCCATGTACTCCGACATGTCGATGCGCACCATGGCGTTCTCGTCGTCGAACAGAAACTCCGCCAGCGCGCGCGCCAGCTCCGTTTTGCCGACGCCGGTCGGACCCATGAAGATGAACGAGCCGATGGGGCGGTTGGGATCCTTGAGTCCCGCGCGCGAACGGCGCACGGCGCTGGAGACCGCGGTGATGGCCTCCTCCTGCCCGATGACGCGCTGCTTGAGGTTGTCCTCCATCTTCACGAGCTTCTGGATTTCGGACTCCATCATTCGCGTCACCGGCACGCCGGTCCATTTCGACACGATTTCGGCGATGTCCTCGTCGGTCACTTCCTCGCGGAGTAACGCCCCGGACTTCTGCATCTCGCCGAGCTTGGCCGACAGCGCCTCGATCTGCTGGTTGACCTGGGGCAATGTTCCGTAACGCAGCTCCGCGGCCTTGTTCAGATCGCCCTGCCGCTCCGCAGCATTCGCCGCTTCGCGCGTCTCTTCGAGCGTCTTCTTCAGCTCATTGATCTGCGTGATCACGCCCTTCTCGTTTTCCCACTGCGTCCGGAGCGTGCTGATCTTTTCCTGCAGCTCGCTGATCTCGCTGTCGATCTCGCTGAGGCGATGTTTGGAGATGGGATTGTCCTCGCGGGAGAGGGCCTGCTTCTCGATCTGGAGCTGCGTCATGCGGCGCGTCAGCTCGTCGATCTCCTGCGGCATCGACGTCAGCTCGATGCGCAGCTTCGACGCCGCTTCATCGATCAGATCGATTGCCTTGTCGGGCAGGAAACGGTCGGTGATGTAGCGATGCGACAGCGTCGCCGCGGCGACGATGGCCGAGTCCTGAATCTTGACGCCGTGATGAACTTCGTAGCGCTCCTTCAGGCCGCGCAGAATGGCGATCGTGTCCTCCACCGTCGGCTCGCCGACGAACACCGGCTGGAAGCGGCGCTCCAGGGCGGCGTCCTTCTCGATGTGCTTCTGATACTCGTTGAGCGTTGTCGCGCCGATTGCGCGCAGCTCGCCGCGGGCCAGGGCCGGCTTGAGCATGTTCGAGGCGTCCATCGCCCCTTCCGCGGCGCCGGCGCCGATGAGCGTGTGCAGCTCGTCGATGAAGAGAATGACGTCGCCCTCGCTCTCCTCGACTTCCTTGATGACCGCCTTCAGACGATCTTCGAACTCGCCGCGGTACTTCGCGCCGGCGATCATCGCGCCGAGGTCGAGCGCGACAACGCGCTTGTTCTTGAGACCCTCGGGGACATCCCCCTCCATGATGCGGCGGGCCAGACCTTCGACGATCGCGGTCTTGCCGACGCCCGGCTCGCCGATGAGCACCGGATTGTTTTTCGTGCGGCGGGAGAGCACCTGGATCACGCGTCGGATTTCTTCATCGCGTCCGATGACCGGATCGAGCTTGCCGCGGCGCGCCAGTTGCGTCAGGTCGCGCGCGTAGCGCTCCAGCGCCTGGTACTTCGCCTCGGGATTCTGATCGGTGACGCGCTGCGTTCCGCGAACCGACTGCAGCGCCTTCAGCAGCGCGTCCGGAACGGCGCCATGACGGGCGAGGATTTTCGCAGCGGCTGTTTCTTTCGTCTGGGCAATGGCGAGCAGAAAGTGCTCGGTGGAAACGTATTCATCGTTGAACTGCGTGGCCGCATTGAACGCGGCATCGAAGACTTTTCGAAGTGTGGAACCGGTCATCGGCTCCGCCGACGCGCCGCCGACGCGCGAGTACTTCGCGACCTCCGCCGCGACTTCCGCTTCGATCTGGCCGGGCTGCAAGCCGAGCTTGGTCAGGATCGGAACGACGATCCCCCCTTCTTGCCGAAGCAGCGCGATGAGCAGGTGTTCCGGCGTGAACTCGGGGTTCCCCGCACCGCGGGCGAGGTTCTGCGCCTCGGAGACAGCCTCCTGCGCTTTGACTGTAAGCTTATTGAAATTCATAGGATTACCTCACATATGAGTCAAATAGACTCACATCGTAACGGGCGGGTAATACCGCCCATTCCAGACGTGCAAGAAGAGAGCGCGAAGTCGATTCAATCGCGATGCACGGTTCCAGGATGCCGGTGGGTCCGTACTCCAACCACCGTATGGTCGCGCAGCGTAAACGCGACGCGATTCAGGAGCGCGTCGCGATGGCCGGAGGACGATCCCGCTCCCGGTCAGCACCAACCGTCTCGGCCCGTGTGGCTCGATAGCGCGTCATGAACAGCATGTCGAAAAGTACAGGGCGCCGAGTTGCCGCGGCCACTGGCGGGACGTACGATTGGCGCGGCTGGGAGGAACTCTCATGACTCGTCATCTCGTCCTTCTCCTTTCGTTCGTGGTCGTGCTGTCTTGCGCGAAGAAGGAGGCCACGACAACGACGCAAGCCGCTGCTCCCGCTCCGGAAACGACATCATCCGCGGTAACGGCTTCCCCGGCTCCCGCGCCCGTGTCGACGCCAGCCGCCGCTCCTCCGGCCGCGGCGACGACATCCTCCGGCATCGCCTCGGCGGACGGTGAGCGGCAGGGCACGCGCGTTGACGTGATGGAGCTCAAGCGCGGCAGCGGCGGAACGGTCACGCTGAAGATGGCGTTCGTCAACGATTCCGAGAATGCGATCGGCTTCGGGTACAACTTCGCGGATCCCGATCATGAGATCCGCGACCACGGCAGCATCGGTGCTGTGCAACTCGTCGATCCGGTCGGAAAGAAAAAATACTTCGTCGCACGCGACTCCGAGGGCAAGTGCGTCTGCAGCACCAAGGTTCCTGATGTTGCGCCGCACTCGCGCGTTTCGCTCTGGGCCAAGTTCCCCGCGCCGCCCGACGACGTGCAGAAGATCTCGATCGTCATCCCGCATTTTCAGCCGCTCGACGACGTCGCCATCAGCCACTGACGATGAACGCGAAACTGCTCGCGGTCCCGTTGATCGTCACGGCGCTCGCCGCCAACGCGGGTGACCGGCAGCCGGTCGACAACGATCCCGGTCCGCCGTACCAGTTCACGATCGTCGACCTCGTCTATCGCGTGGAGAGCATCGCCGGCGCGGTGCAGGACATCGAGGTGAAAGAGACAGCGACCGAGGTCAGGGTGGATATGGCGGCGGACGTGTTGTTCGATTTCGATAAGGCCGATCTGCTTCCGAAAGCCGGTGAGACGCTGCAGAAGGCCGCCGATTTCATCCGTGATCGCGCCAAAGGGGGCGCCGTTCGCATCGAAGGGCACACCGACGCGAAGGGCAACGACACGTACAACCAGAAGCTGTCCGAACGGCGTGCCGCGTCGGTCAAGAATTGGTTCCTCGCGCACGGACTGAACAACATGAAGTTTTCGACGGAAGGCTTTGGTGCGAAGAAGCCGGTCGCGCCGAACACGAAGCCGGACGGCTCCGACGATCCCGAGGGCAGGCAGAAGAACCGTCGCGTGGAGCTGGTGATCAGGAAGTAGCGGACGGATCGCCTGGCTGCGGACCGTTCCGTTGCTTCCATTCCTTAGCGCGCTTCCGCCGCGCGAGCGCCAGGCGGACCATCATCGTCATGAGGCCGGCGAGGAGAATCAGGATGGCGATCGCCGCGGCTGTGACGATGTTCTTCTCCATCTTCGTGCGATGCGGCAGCGCGTTCAGCCCCGCGATCAGGAAGTAGGAGAAGCCGACCGCCGAGGCGACGGAGAGACGGCGGACGCTGTGCTCCGTTTCGAAAATCTCGAACTCATTCAGTTCAAGCTCTTCGCGCTTCTTGAAGGCATGGCGGTACAGCAGCGTGAAGACCACCATCACGCCGGCGAACCCGGCGCCGAAGATGGCGAAGATCAGCGGCTTGTGCTCCGGCAGCACCACCAACTCCATGCCGTGGGCGGTGGCGATGGTCTGCTTCATCCGAAAATCCGTCAGCATCACGTTGAACAGAAACTTCAACGGATAGACGAAGAACAGCACCATAAACAGCAGCACGAGATTCAGGATCACCGTGACACGATCTTCCAGCCCGTAGCGCCGGAAGAAGGTGAACTGCGAGTACCAGAGCCCGGCCAGCATCAGGAAGGTGATGACGAATGCGCCGAAGCCGCGCATCGTGGCCAGCAACTCACCCGACGTCCGCGGCACTTCGAGCGACACGATCAGCAGCGTCACCGCGAAGCCGAAGACGGCGTCGCTGAAGCCTTCCACGCGCGTGATCTCGTGACTGCGCCAACGGAAACCGTCGACCGGATCGTGGTGCATCAGCTTGTCGCGGAGCATGCGAGGGGGATTGTAGACTGCCGACATGCGCGAACAGCCGCACAACACCCGCTTCTTCGCGGCGATGGCCGTCGCGCAGGATTACGTCACGCGAGCCCTGTTTCCAGTCACCATCGTAATGTCCCGTTATCAGGGGACATATGAGGGAGACCGTTGGCTCGCCTTTCCAGTAGGAGCAGAAGATCTCGCGCACAGCGACTACGCTGACGAGGATGTTGAGTGCATGTGTTTCTTTCAAGAATGCGAAGCTCGGAAATTGCCGATCGGGCGCGGATCCACACCGGATGGTGCTCTCGCGGATCTCAAGAAAAGACTGGGCGTCGCGGATTCAGAAGCGAATCAGTCACCTTAAGTTTCATCAGATAGACTTCGCTCCCGGAGACTCGCATGAGCGCGACCGCGCAAACGATTGACCGCATCTCGCCTGAAACCAACCTCTTCGAATCGATCCTCGAACTGATCCGGCGCACGTCTACGATCCTGCCGGACGACGTCGTCCGCGCCGTCACCGGCGCGCGAAAGAATGAAGTCGAAGGATCGAATGCTGACGTCGCGCTCAACGTCATCGGCTGCAACATCGGACTGGCGCGCGACAGCTCGCTTCCGCTTTGTCAGGACACTGGCACGATCCTCTTCTACGTCCACACGCCCGCAGGCTACGACCAGCTCGCGTTCGAGGAGATCGCCACCGAGGCCGTGAGGACGGCGACGAAGAAAGGGTATCTGCGGCAGAACAGCGTCGACAGCATCACCGGCAAGAACACCGGCGACAACACCGGGCCCGGCTCTCCCGTCTTTCACTTTCATCAGTGGCGCGAGCCGCATGTCGAAGTGAAGTTGATGTTGAAAGGCGGCGGCTGCGAGAACATGAACGCGCAGTACTCCCTCCCCCACCCCGACCTCGGCGGACGCGATCTCAAAGGCGTCGAGAACGCCATTCTCGACTGCGTGCTCCAGGCCCAGGGCCAGGGCTGCGGCCCCGGCATCCTCGGCGTCTGCATCGGCGGCGACCGCGGCACCGGCTACGGATTCGCCAAGGAACAGCTCCTGCGCATGCTTGACGACACTAACCACGATCCCGTTCTCGCGGAGCTCGAGGCACGCGTCGTCGAGAAGGCGAATCAGTCCGGCATCGGACCGATGGGATTCGGCGGAAAGACGACGTTGCTGGCCTGCAAGATCGGCAAGCTCAATCGGCTTCCGGCATCGTTCTTCGTCTCGATCGCCTACATGTGCTGGGCGTATCGCAGGCGCGGCGCGGAACTGAATCTGAGCGGCGAAGTTTCCAACTGGCTCTATTGATCGTCTAAGAGGGCATGAAAGCGGTTGTGCCGTTCGTGGTTTCCCTGCTCCTCTCATCGTGCGACGCGTGGACGCAACGCGAGATGGCTTCGCTGAAACCGCCGAAGAGACCGGACGCAATTCGCGCACTTTTTACGCCGCCTTCGTTGGCGGAACTCGTTTCGCCGCAACCGCCGCCTCCGCCGCCACCATCCGGTTACTTCCCGTGAATGCTCATGGTCACGCCGGTCAGTTCGACCGAGAGCGCCAAAGCAGCCTGCACGTCGTGTCATGCCGGCGGAATCCCAAACGCGATAGCATCGAAGCATGGCTCTGGTAAAGCTCACCACTCCCATTGATGAACCGACCATCCGCAGCCTCCACGTCGGTGACACCGTCTCCATCACCGGTCGTCTCTACACCGGACGCGATGCCGTCCATCACCGCATCCACACCGGCACGAAGCCGCCCGTCGATCTCCAAGGCCAGATCGTTTATCACTGCGGTCCGGTGATGGTGAAAGAGGGCGATCAGTGGGTCTGCAAGGCGGCCGGGCCGACGACGTCGTCGCGCGAGGAGCCGTACCAGTGGGAGGTCATGCGCGACTACGGAATCCGTGGCGTGATCGGCAAGGGCGGGATGGGGGAGAAGACGCTGGCAGCGTGCAAGGAGTACGGCGCCGTCTACATGCACGCGATCGGCGGCGCCGCGCAGGTCTGCGCCGCGTCGATCAAGCGCGTCGACGGCGTCGATTGGATGGACTTGGGGTCCCCCGAGGCCATCTGGCATCTCTGGGTGGAAGACTTCATGGCCATCGTGACGATGGATGCCCACGGCCAGTCGCTGCACAAGAACGTCTTCGAAGAATCGAAGGCGCGGCTGGATGCGATGAAGGCGTAGTGGATTAGTGGATTAGTGGATCAGTAGATTAGGAAGCTGAGACGCGTGACTGACCAATGACTGACAACAACCCGCCGTGCACCCCCTCTAATCGACGAATCCACTAATCTACGAATCCACTATGCGCACCGAACGCGACACCCTCGGCGAAGTCCGCGTCCCCGAAGACGCGCTGTATGGCGCGCAGACGCAGCGGGCGGTCGAGAACTATCCGATCAGCGGTCTGCGCGAGCATCCCGTGTTCATCCGCTCGTTCATCCTGTTGAAGAAAGCGGCGGCGCTGGCGAACAAGGAGCTTGACGCGCTCGATGCCGGACTTGCCGATTCGATCGTTGCTGCTTGCGATGAGTTGCTGAACAACGCTGAGACGTATCGATCTCAGTTCGTCGTCGACGTCTTCCAGGCCGGTGCGGGCACGTCGTTCAACATGAACGTGAATGAGGTCATCGCCAACCTCGCCAATCCGGAGCGCGGGACGTACAAGCCGGTCCATCCGAACGATCACGTCAACATGGCGCAGTCGACGAACGACGTGTTTCCGACGGCCATCCGCATCGCCACGCTGCTGCTGTTGAACGAACTGTTCCCGCAACTCGACGCGCTCGGCGACGCCTTCGACGACCGCGGCAATGCCTTCGCGGACGTCATCAAGTCCGGCCGTACGCACCTGCAGGATGCCGTTCCGTTAACGCTCGGCCAGGAGTTTCGTGCCTACGCCGCCGCCACCCGCCGCGCCACGCGCCTTCTCCGAGCCGCCGCGGGCGAGCTTCGCGACCTCGGCATCGGCGGCACTGCGGTTGGCACCGGCATGAACGCGCCGCGCGGCTACCGCCATGTCGTCGTGCGGCGCCTGAACGAGCTGACCAGTCTCGATCTCACAGCCGCGGCCGATCTTCGCGAATCGATGCAGTCGCAGCTTCCGGTCGCTGCCGTTTCCGGCGCGATGCGCAATCTGACGTTCGAACTGACGCGCATCACGAACGACCTGCGTCTGCTCGCCTCCGGACCGCAAACCGGTCTCGCCGAGATCATCCTGCCCGCCGTGCAACCGGGATCGTCGATCATGCCCGGCAAAGTGAATCCGTCGATGCTGGAGTGCATGAACCAGGTCTGCTTCCACATCATCGGATCGGCGACCGCAATCGATTACGCCGTTCAGGCGGGCCAGCTCGAGCTCAACGTGATGATGCCGTTGATGGCCTTCGAGCTCCTCTTCTCGATCGAGATCCTGAAGAGCTACCTGCCGGTCTTCGTCGCCAAATGCATCGCCGGCATTGAAGCGGACCGCGCGCAGTGCGAGGCGTACTACGTCAGCTCTCCGTCGCTGGCCACCGCGCTCAATCCGATCATCGGTTACGCGAAGGCGGCGGAGATCGCGAAAGAGTCGGCAAAGAGCGGCACGCCCATCCCAACTCTTCTACGCGAGAAGAGGTTGCTGAGCGAAGAAGAGATCGCGCGCATCTTCACGCCCGAGTTTTTGGCCGGTCAGGCCGATTGACGGCTACAATCGCACGCACTCGGCCTTCCCAACCATGCGCCTCTTCATCGCCATCTCCTTCCCGGAGCAGGAGCTCCGCGCGATCAGCGACCGCATTGCGATGGTGAAATCGCGTTTGCCTCCCGCGGCGTGGGTGCGTCCCGAGACGCAACATCTGACGTTCGCGTTTCTCGACGAGCAACCGGATTCGCTCCTGCCTACGCTCGCCACATGCGTCGAAGAAAGTCTGGCCACTGTTCCGCGCTTCGTGGGGCACCTGCAGGGCAGCGGATTTTTTCCGAACGCGCGGCACGCCAGGGTGGGGTGGGTTGGCGCGGGACCGGAGGAGAAGTTTCGCGCTGTCGCCGACGCGGTGCGCAGCGGTGTCCGAGCGGCGGGCGTGACGTTGGATCGCAGCGACTTTCGCGCGCACCTCACCCTCTTCCGCATTCGCGACCAGTGGCCGCCGGCGTGTATCGAGATCTTCAACGGCGCCCTGCGCGATTTCAAATCGGACCCCTTCACGGTCGACGCCGTGACGCTCTTCTCCAGCGAGCTGAATCCGAAAGGCGCGATTCACACACCGCAACGGAAGTTCGCGCTGGCCTGAATCTCTGCGTCTATCTGCGGATAAAAAACTGTCCGCAGATAGCGCAGATTTTACGCAGATGGAGACGACTAACCCCGCGTCGCACGGCTCTTCGCCACCGACTTCCCGCGCAACTGCCCGCAGGCGGCGGCGATGTCGCGTCCCTTCGAACGCCGCACGGTCACCTGTACGCCGTTGCGCACGAGCGTGTCGACGAAACGATCGATCGACCCTTCCTTCGGGCGCTTCATCCAGGGGGGAAGGTTCGGGTCCTCGTTGAACGGAATCGCGTTCACCTTCGCGCGGAGGCCGTGGGTCAATTTCGCCAACGCGAGCGCATCGGAATGCGAATCGTTGTAGCCGGCCAGCAACACGTACTCGATCGTGATCTCGCGTCCTTTTTCCGACGGGTACTTCTTCAACGACGCGATCAACTCTTCGAGCGGATACTTTTTCGTGATCGGCATGATCTCTTCGCGCCGCCGGCGATCGGGCGCGTTGATCGATACCGCCAGATTCGGGCGCCGCGGCAGTTTCGCCAGCTCTTCGATGCCCGGGATGATGCCCGACGTCGACACGGTGATCCGTTTCGGCGCGATGCTGCGGTAGAGCACATCGAGCGTCGTGACCATGTTCTCGAAATTCAGCAGCGGCTCGCCCATGCCCATGAAGACAACGTTCATCGACTCCATCGGCACGTCGTGCTCGTGCTGGATCGTGAAGAACTGGCCGAGCATCTCGCCCGGCGAGAGGTTGCGTCCCGCGCCGAAAAATCCGGTCACGCAGAACGTGCAGCCGACCGCGCAACCGGCCTGCGACGACAGGCAGACGCTGGTGCGGTCGCCCATCGGCATGTAAACCGCCTCGATCCGATTGCCGTCGCGCAGCGTGAAGAGATACTTCTGACTGCCATCCGTTGCGGGCGTCGTCCGTTCCACAACCTCCGGGAACGCAATCGTGTAGTGCTCCGCGAGCGCGCCGCGAAGCTCCTTCGGGATGTTCGTCATCGCGTCGAAGGCATCGACGCCGCGCACGTACATCCACTCCTCGATCTGCTTCACGCGGAAGGGAGGCGAAACGATCGCGCCGAGCGCCTGTTCGAGCCGCGGCGGTGCGAGGTCGTAAAGATTCGTGGGGTTACTCGTATTCACTGGTCGCCACGAGCGGAGCTACTCGTCGTCACTGGTCGCCGCGAGCGGCTCCACCTTGCGCGCGCCTCTCACCTTTCGCGTCGGATCGATTCCCATCGCGCGCAGCATGGCGAGGTCGTTCACGTCGATGCGGAACTGCACCTGCTTGTCACTCTTGACCAGCATGCCCGCGCCAGGATCGGGCGCCCGCGTTTCGTCGTCATCGCCGAGGCGGTTCAGACCGATGGTGGCATCGAGAACGACGTAGAGGTTGTAGCCCTCGTCGCGGATTCGTTGAATGTGTTCGTTGACGTCTTCGGAGCTCGAGATCGAGTCGTTGATTGCCGTCCCAAGCTGTTGCAGGAGCTGCTTGATTTTGTCGTCCAAGGGTTCGTTCCTGGCCGCCGCGGCGAGCGGTTTGTCAGCCCGAGGAAGTGTAGTACGCCCTCGGAGAACGTCAATATTCCGAAGCGGCGCCGCGAGGCGTATCCTATTCGTCCTTCTGCGCCTGGACGCGGTCCACATCCGGCTCCAAACCGGCAGCTACCGACTCCCACAGTTCCGACCAGTACGCGAGGTACTTCCAGCGCCCCCACTTCGCATAGCGCCGCAGCATCGTGCGATCGGAGACCGCGCGTCCGCCGTGGTAGCGCTCGCGCACGAAGCGCCGGAACTCGGTGTCGACGGCGATGAAGTCGTGCCTCCCGTCCATCGCCAGCAGATGCGCGGCACCATACGGCCCGATCCCCGGCAGCTCCCGGTAACTCCTGAACAACTCCTCGGTACTCTGCGCCGGATCGCTGAGCGCGTGCATGTCGATCGAGCCGTCGGCGATGCCGCTGGCCAGAGCATGGATCGTTTTCGCGCGATACCCGAGCCGGCAATCCTCCTGCAGTTCGTCGGGGGAGAATCGGGCGACGTCTTCCGGCGTCGGGAAGGCTGTGGCGGATTTCGTCTTCCGGCCGCACTTCTCCACGATCAGCTCCGTCATCCGCATCGTCTGCCGCCACATCGTGTTGGTGGTGGTGATGATCTTCACGACGTCTTCGAACAGCGTCGCGCCACAGAGGAGGCGTCCGAATCCGGACGACTCCACCCACGCGTGCGCAGGAGAGTTGCGGGAGAGTGCCACGAATTCGCCGGTGTCGATGCCGAGCTGGAACATGCGTCCCAGCTTGTGCCGAAGTTCCTCGCTTTCGTCTGCGCCTTCGACGCGCAACGCATTGCCACCGAACGAAATCCGA
This sequence comes from Acidobacteriota bacterium, assembly GCA_019247495.1. GTDB lineage: Bacteria > Acidobacteriota > Thermoanaerobaculia > Gp7-AA8 > Gp7-AA8 > JADGNZ01. The sequence goes on along the minus strand of JAFAOU010000003.1, from coordinate 47,084 downwards.
AGCTCGACCGCCTTCCCGCTGAGGATCTCCGGTCGATGCAGCGTCTGCTCGTCGCGCACCCAGCGGAACGGCGCGAGCAGATACCAGCCGTGCGAGACGACCGTTGCAGCGAAGTTGAAGTGGGGAGGAACAGGAATGGAGGCGACGGCCGGGATCGAACCGGCGAGTGGAGGTTTTGCAGACCTCTGCCTTACCACTTGGCTACGTCGCCCTCTCAGAAGATTGGCGAGTGTAGTGAACCGCCCCCGGAGCGTCAATATTCAGCGTTGACACCGCGCCCCCGCCTCGTCCACCATGCCGCCCCTCGCGCCAAATTCTGTGGTGTAGCTCAGTTGGTAGAGCGCCGGATTGTTAATCCGGTGGTCGGAGGTTCGAGTCCTCCCGCCACAGCCAGCGGCGTCGGTGGGTTTTGGGGTCGCGCCGAAACGCGTCTACCGTGTCGCGTCGCGTAGCATTCACGCGAATGGGCATTCTCATCGGCACGCAGGGGTGGAACTACGCGGCGTGGGTGGGGTCGCTGTATCCGCCTGGAACGCGTCCATCCGAGTTTCTTTCGACGTACGCGCGCGCGTTCCGCGGCGTCGAGGTCGACTCCACGTTCTACGCCATCCCGGACGCGAAGGTGGTGCGCGCGTGGGGTGAGCGCACGCCGGCTGACTTCACCTTCGCGCTCAAGATGCCGAAGGAAGTGACACATGAACGGCGGCTTCGCGATGCGGACGATGTCGTGAGTGAGTTTCTCGACGGCGCCCGCCAGCTTCGGTCGAAGCTGGGCCCCATCCTGTTGCAGATGGGTCCCGACTTCGAGCCGGACGAACTGCCGGCGCTCGAGAAGTTCCTTCCCACGTTGCCGGTCGACCTGCGCTTCGCAATCGAGCTTCGCCAGAGCGGTTGGATGCGGCCAGACGTGCTCCCAGATCTGCAGGAGCTGTTGGCGCATCACGGGATCGCGCTCGCGCTCAGCGACGGACGGTGGATCGCTCGCGACACGATGCTGGAGCAGATCGAGCGGCCCACCGCGGACTTTCTCTATGTGCGTTGGATGGGGCCGGACCGCGAGATCACCGACTACTCGCGCGTGCAGTTCGATCGTTCCGAGGAGATGCGCGCGTGGTCGGCCGCGCTGAAGAGTGCTGCGAGTACGAGAGATATTTTCGGCTTTTTCAACAATCACTTTGCCGGCCACAGCCCGGCCAGCGCTCGTGAGCTGCAACGCCTCCTCGGGCAGCAGCCCGTCGACCCCGAGGCGCTGCGCCGACAGAGATCGCTGTTCTGAGTCATCCCCGCACGAAATCCAATCCGCGCAGCCGCGTTTGCGTCCAGGTTGAGTCGGCTGCGGTGCCGTCGCTTTCGAGCCAGGACATCGTCAGTGAGTTGGTGTGGAGGTTCAGGCTGCCGGCGATCGCCACGACCGTGTGGCCGTCCGGTAGGAGTGCGGCGACAGTCAGGCCTTGCAGAGTCAGGCCGTCGTTGCCGGCGCCGGTGTCGGTGAAGCCGGAGAGATGCACCGTTCCGGTGGCGGTGGTGAGGGTGCCGGCGAGGAGGCCGGTGATCTCATTCTGAACGTCGAGGAAGAACGCGATGTGGGGATCCTGAACGCAGGTCCAGTTTCCGTCGACCGGATCGCCGTTCGCCGGCAGCTGGACTGGCAGCGGTCCGCTTGGCGGAGTGCTGGCGGTGTGCGGCACGTATGTGAGTTTGTCGGGGTAGCTGCCGATGATCTCCACGACGCCCGGGTCCACCGCGGTGGCGACCATGTCGTGGATCATCACGAGGCTTGGCGTGCCCTCGATGGTCACCATCTGGCCGCTGAAGCCGGAGACGTAGTGCCAGCTCGGATCGGGCGTGCCTCCGTCGAACGAGCGCCAGAGGATGGCGAAGGCGAGGCTCTGTCCGTTGCCATTCGCCGGCGGATTGGGGTCGGTGAATCCAACCACCCAATACGAACCGGATGCGCCGGTCGTCGATGTGTAGGTGCCGATGACGACCCCTTCCTCTTTTTGTTCGAGCGAAACGACGGAGCCGAAGACGTTGATCCATGAACCGTTCACGCTCAAGACATCCTCCTTACAACGTGTGCGGGCGGCGTGGACGCGGCGCAAATGCGGTCGCGCTCGTAGTTTGAATCAATTGGGGACCGCCGACCTTATTGAAGATCCACATCCCGACGGGGTCTAGGTGATATCCGGCTTCGTCCACGCTCACGTTGTATTCGAACGTGGTGTAGAGCTGGTCCATCAACACGGAGCCGACGAGCACGAGGCCGTTCAATCCGAGCGGATTGAATTGCGGAAGGGTTTGTCCCGCTTGCGGGCCGGCTTGGATATTGACCATGTAGACCGAGGGCGGAACGACGATGTTTGCGTGCGCGCCGGCGAGGGTCGTCCCGACCATCAGCGTCACATCAGGTTGAGGCGACGCCGCGACGAGTTGCAGCGTCGTATTCATGATGTTGTCGTCGCCCTTGAATTGCGACGAGCCGCTGTCGAGCGCGAACTGCTGATTGGCCGCGACGAGCTGGCCGCCGACGAAGTACTGATAGAGCGGCGTCGTCCAGATGTAGACCACGCCGGGAAGCTGCGTGTAGGGCGTCCAGGGCAGAAAGACAGCGGAGTACGGATCGATGGCGTCGAGGTCGACGCCGCCGAGGAGCACGGTGCCCTGTCCGGTAGTTTGATCGGTTGAAAAGGAAACATACGGAAGCTGAGGATCCATCAGGCCGGCGAACATCAGCTGCGGGATGATGAACGACACCTGCGGATCGGCGAACAAGCTGCCCGAGGGGATGCCGAGGCCGCCGTCCCAATCCAGCTGATCGAACTGCGAGCCGGAGTAGGACGCTGAGAGAAACATGGCCAGATCGACCGACGCGCCGGGCGTAAGGGCCACGACGTCCTGTCCCGTCGCCACCTGCATCGAACCCCACGGTCCGAAGTCGACCGTTTGCTGGTTCTGATCGATCCACTGGAACGTCGATGAATCCTGGTAGACGAACTCTCCGCCGCCGTAGTGCTGACACGAGTCGGGCGGGCAAAGACTCGAGGTCGTCCAGATGAAGTTGGAGCCGGTGTCGAGCATGATTCGCAGCGGCTGCCCCGGCGTGCCGAGATTCATGTTCGCGAACCATTGGCTTGCGCCGTTGTTCTGGTAGGGCCCGGAAACGAGCGGAACACGCAAAGCCTGGCCGGTGAGCGCGGCAGGTGCAACGCGGGCGGATGCGGCTCTCGCCGCGAGTGTCCCGGGCGCAGCGGGACGGGCAACCGATCGGGGGGTTCTTCCACGCATCGTGGACCTCCTTCAGTCATTGCATAGATACGGACGATTGGGTTCTGCATTCTTGCATATTTTTCAGCGATAATGACTTCTTTCCAAACATGACGACATCGACCGCGGACATCTCTGCCTTCGCTGCTGGAAGCTTCGCGGGCCGTACGCGCGAATTGGCCCGATTTCAGGAGGCGCTCGACGATGCACAGGCCGGCAAGCCGCGCGTTCTTCTTCTCGCGGGCGAGGCAGGCTCGGGGAAATCGACGCTGCTCGCGGAAGTCATCCGCCGCGCGGAAACGGCGTCTCCGCCGTTCGCATGGGCGATCGGCGAGTGCAGTTCGGCCACCGGCGCGGGCGATGCGTATCTCCCCTTTCGCGACATTCTGAAAGTCCTGACCGGCGACGCGGAGGACAAGCCGCAGGCCGGCACGAACATGCTTTCGGTTGCGAGGAAGGTGTTGATCTCGATGGCGCCCGAGCTGATCAACGTCTTCATCCCGGGCTCGAAGCTGATCGCGTCCGCCGGCATCGCCGTGGCGAAAGAAGCTGGTTGGATGAGCAAGGATCCGACTCCCGCCAAGCGTCCAACGGAGCTCGATCAGGAGAAGATTTTCCGGCAGTACACCGAGGTGCTGCAGGAAGTGGCGAAGGACCGGCCGCTGCTCATCGCTCTGGACGATCTGCAGTGGTCTGACGCGTCGTCGATCGCGCTGTTCTTTCACATCGCGCGTCAGATCAAGCAGGCCAGAATTCTGCTTATCGGCACGTATCGGCCCAACGACATCACGATGGGACGCGGCGGCGAACGCCATCCACTCGAGCAGGTGCTCTTCGAACTGAAGCGCTACTTCGGCGATCTCGTCATCGACCTCGGCGAATCCACCTCCGACGAACGCCGCGCCTTCATCGATCAGATCGTGGACAGTGAACCGAATCGGATCGGGGAGTCGTTTCGCGTTGCGCTCCTCCAGCACACGAACGGCCATCCGCTGTTCACCGTGGAGCTGGTTCGCTACCTGCGCGAGCAAGGCTGCCTCGCTTGCGACGGCGGCGGAAACTGGACGGTGGCGCGGGAGGTGTCGTGGTCCGAACTTCCGCCGCGAATCGAAGGCGTGATCGGCGAGCGGATTGGCCGGCTCGAGAACGAGCTGCGCGAGATTCTGACGGTGGCGAGCGTCGGCACGGGCACGACGGATTTTCTCGCGCAGATCGTGGCCCAGATCCAGAACGTCGACGAACGGCGGCTGCTGAAACTGCTCTCCGCCGATCTCACGAAACGGCACGGTCTCGTGCTCGAGCTGTCGGTGCATCGCCGCGGACGCCGCGTGCTCGCGCACTACCGGTTCGCGCATGCGCTGGTGCAGCAGTACCTGTACGGGAGCCTCAGCGACGCCGAGAAGATGCTGATGCATGGCGACGTCGCCGCGCTGCTGGAAGAGATGTACGAAGGCGACACCGATCAGATCGCGACCGACCTGGCCTATCACTACGACCAAGCCGGTGACGCCGAGAATGCGCTGCGGTATCTGGAGATCGTGCTCGATCAGGCGCTGCGAATGAGCGGGTATCGGGAAGCGCTGGTCCACGCCACGCGCGCGCTCGAACTGATCGACCTGCTTCCGAACACGCCGGAGCGCGCGAAACGGGAGTTCATCCTGATCCTGCGCTGGTCGGTGGCGATCAAGGTGCTGCAGGGATGGGCCGCACCCGTTCTGAAACCGCGCTACGACCACGCTCGCGAGCTTACCCGCCAGTTTCCCGATTGTCCTGAGGCCACGCAGTTCCTATTCGCGCTTTGGACGTATTACCTCGTGCGATGCGATCTCGCAGAGTCGCTGGCTACCGCCGCGCAATGCCTCGAGGTCGCGGAACGGATCGGGTCGTTGGAAGGAGTGCTTGCCGCGCATACGTCGATCGCGAACAGCGCGTTCTGGAGCGGCGACCTCGCGACGTGTGCCGAACACACGCGGAAGGTGATCGAGCTTTATCCATGCATCGACACCGCCACGCACCGGCTGGAGTACGGCATGGACGCGGCCGTGATCGTCAATCAGTTCGAGGTCTGGATTGCCTGCCTCGAAAACCGTTTCGACGATGCCAGAAACGCGTGGACGGCGTTCCTGCCGCAGGCGGAGGCGCTCAATCATCCGTTCAGCCTGGTCATCGCCTTGAACACCGGCGCGTGGATGTATCAGATGACTGGCGACCACGTGCGATGCGGCGAAACCGCCGACAGGCTGCTATCGCTGGCCCGCTCCCATGGCTTCCCGTCGTATCAAGGCCTCGGCGTGATGAGCCACGGATGGGCATCGAGTTTCGAAAACATGGCCGACGGCATCAGCGAGATCCGATCAGGATTCGAAAAATGGCGCACGACCGCCGGCCCGCTGGTGACGACGTACTACGCGATTCTTTACGCCGACGCTCTTCTGCGCGCCGGCCGCCGTGACGAGGCCGCATCGGCCATCGATGGCGCGGTGGCGTTTGCCGACGAAAAAGGGGAAAAGGTCTTCCTCCCTCTCCTGATGAAAATCCGCGAAACGCTCTGAAGTTCTCCGCTTCTCCGCGCGCCCGCGTAAACCGCCCTCCTTTCTCAAATACAATGACCGCCCATGCGCTCCCCCCGAGTCGGCAAGCCGAGGTCCGCGTCGTCAACCAGCTCCTCCCTCTCCCGAAAGTTGCCGCGCCTCGCGTTACCAGCCTCCGCGGCCGCGGCGATGGGCGCGCGGCCCAGGCCGGCCATTGGGAAGCCGTCACTGCGCGATCCTGTTAGCGCGAATCGCAATGGACGAAAATGACGATCAGGCACAGCATCCCGCCATCCGCGGCCTGAGAACCGTCTGCCGTTGCAACAACATCAAGTACCGCACGATCGAGCGCGCCATCCGCCGCGGGGCCTGCACCCTGACGCAGATTGCAACGTGTACGACGGCGACGACCGGACATTGCGGCGGAAGTTGTACGCCCGAGGTGCAGGGGATGCTGGATGAACACGCCCCGAAAACGGCACTCGCGCAGCCGCCTCCGAAGCCGGCCGCGTCCGCCGACGCATGGTGGGTGCGCAACAAATGATTCGCACGGTCGCCGGCTCCGGACTGCCGATGATTCCGCCGACCGGGATGGCCATCGCCGCGCTGACGATCATGCTCTGGCTGATCTGGAGCGACACCATCCGCAAGGGGCACACGCCAGCGGTGCTCTACGCGGTTCGCATCGCGCTCTTCGTCATCGTGGCCGCAATCCTGGTGCTGAACCGGATCCGCTATCCGTTCTACTTTTCATCGACGGCTACGACCCTCGTGGTGATCGTGGCGCTGGTGGGAGCGGGAGGCGCCGTGTACTTCGCGCGGCGCATGGTGCGGCGGAGTTAAAAGCAGGGTCCGATGAAAATCGACTGGCGTAGGTGAAGGTAGTCGACAGAACTAAGAGAGAGATCGCAGGCCCATCGACTCGTCCGGTCCATCATTCCGCTCGGCAAGGTGGCCAACCCTCACCGGACCCTGAAGCGCACTATACGGCATTCCGTACGGAACTTCAACCTTCCTGATGTATGACGCGGATAAGTTGCCATCCGTGTGGATGAGGTTGGAAAGTAACGATCGTTACGGCAGGATGTTGCGTCGTTGCCAGCCCGCTATACTCGCGCGCTGTGAAAACCAGCCTCGTCACACTTTTCCAGGCGCTCGCCGACCCGACGCGGCTGCGGCTCCTGAATCTGATGGCGGCCGGCGAGGTCTGCGTCTGCTTCTTCGTCGAGATCTTCGATGAGCCGCAGCCGAAGATTTCGCGGCATCTGGCCTACCTCCGCCGCTCGGGACTGGTCACGGCGCGGCGCGACGGAAAGTGGATGCACTACAGCCTGACCATGCCTTCCGACCCGGCTGTTGCTGAGGTGCTGCAGAAGGTGCTGGACGTCGCGTCGAACGAGCGCGGGATGCAGCGCGACCGCATGACCCTCGAGCGCGTCTGCTGCGCGGCGAAATTGCCGGCGTCGCTGCAGAACGCGCCCAGGCCGGAGCTGGCGAGGGCGCGGACTTCCTGATGCTTTCGGCGATCCTCATCGCCATCGCGGCATTCTTCGCCGGCGCGATTTCGGCCGTGGCCGGCTTCGGCATCGGCAGCATCCTCACGCCACTCCTCGGCATGACCATCGGCGTGAAGCTGGCGGTCGCCGCCGCGGCCATCCCGCACTTCATCGGCAACGCGCTGCGGCTCTGGACGCTGCGCGACCGCGTCGACAGGCAGGTGCTGAAAACCTTCGGCGTGATGAGCGGCGCCGGCGCGCTTGCGGGCGCGCTGCTGCACGCGATGGCGGCGACGCAGGCACTGAAGGTGGTCTTCGCGATCGTGCTGATCATCGTCGGATGTTTCGGCGTGACGGGATGGAGCGATCACCTCCGCTTCGGCCGGCGCGGCGCATGGGTTGCCGGCGGCGTCTCAGGCCTGCTTGGTGGTTTAGTCGGAAACCAGGGCGGCATCCGGGCCGCGGCGATGCTTGCGCTGGATGTGCGCAAAGAGGTGTTCGTAGCCACGGCCGTGGCGATCGCGCTGATCGTCGACGGCGCGCGGCTGCCGGTCTACGCCTTCAGCACCGGACGCCAGCTGCTCACGGTCTGGCCGCTCATCGCCGGCGCCAGCGCCGCCGTCATCCTCGGCACCTTCTTCGGCCGCACGCTCCTCGGCCGCGTTCCGGAGAATGTGTTCCGGCGGCTGGTTGCGGGCCTATTGATTGCTCTCGGGATTGCGATGCTGGTCGCGCGCTGAAGTGCAAAGGAGCGTGCGATGATCTCCGAAAATCTTGCTCCGAGGTTGATATGAAAACTGCTGTTGTTGCAATCGCAATCCTGTCGCTCGCCGCATCGGCGAACGTTTCCGTTCCGCCGTCGCATTTTCTTGCAATCGTCGGCGACTGGAACGTCACCAGCGATCACATGCTGCAGGTCGACGGACGGCAATGGATCAAAGGGCAGCCGTCCGCCGGCCTGGCCGCGAAAGCGCGCACGATTTACGGCGCGAAGCACGAGGAGTTCATCGACAGCGTGAAGGCGTACGCGTACTTTCCGTACGCGGTGGCGAAGGATGTCGATGATTTTCACGACGGCGAGATCTCGATCCGCTTCCGCCTGCTGGCTGGCCAGCTCGATCAATGCGCCGGCATCCTCTTCAATCTGAAAACGAACGGCGATTACCTGACCGTCCGCTTCAACGGCAAAGAGGACAACCTAGTGCTCTGGACGTTCAAGAGCGGCAAACGCAGCTTCGTGAAGAAAGGCTCTGAGAACGTCCACATCCCCCTTGGCGAATGGCACACGATGAAAATCGCCGTCGCCGGAACTTCGCTACACGGGTTTCTCGATGACAAGCCGCTCCTCGAATACACGCTGGCAGAGCCGGTGTCGGGGAAGGTGGGCGTGTGGTCGAAGACGGATAGCGTGAGTCAGTTCGACAAGTACGTAGTGAAGCGGTAGCGCCTGTCATCCTGAGCCGCCGGAGCTGCGCAGGCGAAGCCGTAGCAGCGTAGGACGGTCGAAGGACCCCCTACCTGCTAACCCGGTTGGGCGGCGGGGAAGTACAACGCAAGCACTTGGGGGGTCCTTCGACCGTCCTACGCCGTCTTCGCGCTTCGCGCTGCGCGGCTTCGGCGGCTCAGGATGACAGCGCCCAACGCTGCCGGCCAGAGCGCATAGAACACGAGCGTCGCTCCGTTTGGTTTTTTTGCGAGCGGATATCCCGGATACGCCGACGCCGCGCGCGCCGGTGCGCGCACGCCGGCCAGCTCGTAGATCGAGTCGAGCACGATCTCTTCTGTCGTCGAGCGGGACATCGCTGACTTCGTGCCGAGGCGGTATTCGATCGTGCCGTAGCGCGCGTCGTTTTCGAAGAGGCCGGAGCGGCCGGCGAGCGGATAGATCACGCTCACGTCGGGCATCGATCGGCGCAATTTCAACAGCACGTTGTTCTCGAAATCCATCATTCGCGGATCCTCGGAGGCGAGGAAGACGGTGATCGTCAACCGCTCGGTGATGTGAGCAAGCGTGTTCTCGTCAGCATGCGAAAACGAATTGCGGCGATTCTCGGAGACGTCGAAACTGGTCCGGACCAGCATCAACACGTTCATGGTCGCGAGCGTCGCGAGGATCAGCAACACCGCCGTTCCTGCGATGCGCGCTTTGAGCGTGCGTCCGAGGTGAAGCCAGTTCGCGGCGAGGGAGAAGCCGAAGATCGAAAGGATCAGCATCACCAGCACGACGTCGACGCGAAGAAGTCCGCGCTCGAAACCGCGCAGCGTCGCCGCCGGCGTGAACGACGCCAGCGTCTGCAGGATCCCGCCGCGGCCGGTTGCGATGAAGTCGAGCGCCCAGGTGCCGATGGTGAAGGCGAGGACGACGATCGCCGCGTTCGCAGCGCCCGACATCAGCGATGCCGCCGCCATCGCGATCGCTGCTGTCAGCAAGAATCGCAGCGTGTAGCCGGCAATGAGATTGAGCACTTCCGGCGCGTGGAGATGTCCGCCGTAGCTGCGCCACATTGCCAGTGCGATGAAGAACGGCGCCAGCGACACGACCCACGCCGCGATGAGCGCGATCACCTTCGCGGCGATCTGCCGTTCGATCGATGCCGGCCATTGCAGCATCAGCTTCAGCGCGTCCGACGATTTTTCCGATGCGATCAAACGGATTACAACAAACGGCAGCAGCAGCGTGATGGCGAGGTCGTACGCGCCGAGCGTCGGCGTGAGGATGCCGTCGAGCGGCGAGAGTCCCTGCGCGAGCGCCGCCGGTCCGCCGCCGATTCCGCTGGCCTCGGCGTACGCATTCATCGCGGTGATGAAGCTTTGTCCCGTCAGCAATCCGACGATCAGCAGCAGCAGCCAGAACGCGCGGCTGGCGGCCAGCTCCGCGATCTCCTTGCGCACGAGATCACGTAAGCGCAAGAAAAACCTCCTCGAGGCCGCCCACTCCCGAGGTCAATTCGTCGAGCGTTCCCTCGGCCACAGATCTCCCATGATCGAGCAGAAGAAATCGATCGCAGACGCGCGCGGCGTCACTGAGCTGGTGGATCGAAAGCACGAGCGTGCGGCCGTTCGCGGCGTCGCGGCGAAGGACCTCCATCACCTGCCGCGTTTGCCGCAGATCGAGGCCGTCGAACGGTTCGTCGAGCAACAACACCGTACGCGGAGCCGCGAGGCCGATGGCGATATCGAGGCGTTTCGCTTCCCCCTTCGATAGCGACTTGACCGTTGCGTGTTGCAGCGCAACGAGATCGAGATCGTCGAGCAACGTTTCGTCGAGACGTGTGCCGAACATGCGCGCCATCAGCTCCAGCGTCCAGCGCACCGTTTGATCCGGCCACGGGCGGATGGCGTCGGGGACGTAGAAGAGCAGATCGTGGTCAACCGTGCCCTCGAACGGAAGAAGACCGGCCACGCATTCGAACAGCGTCGTTTTGCCGGCGCCGTTCGGACCGATCACGCCGAGGATTTCACCGCGGTGGGCGGTGAAGGAGACGCCGGTCAGCACCTGGCGCGTGCCGCGCCGCGCCGAAAGCTGCGCGACCGCGAGACTCATCGCTTCGGCAGGTATTGCGCAGGAATCGGATGCTTCGCGTCTTCCTCTTCCCAAAAAATCGTCAGCACCTTCCAGTCGTCACCGATGCGTACGAGCTGAAAACTGTTGATGCCGCGCGCGAACGGTTTGTCATCCGATGATGCATGTCGCGATTCGTATGTCGTGAAAACATGGGCGATGTCGGAGAAGAGATCGATGTGCGTGTTCACGGGATGTTCGAAGAAGCCGTGGTCGTTGAAGTAGACCTTCGCCTTCTCCTCATACTCCTTCGGCGTCATGACGTTTGCGGTGATCGACCCATCTTCGCCGCGTTTCGTCGAGACCAGCCGCGCGCCCGGCGCAAATAACGCCTCGAAGCGATCCCAATCGCGGCGTCCGGCCGGACCGCTGATGACGTTGTAAACCGCGAGGACCGTCGACTCGATCGCGAATTGATCACTCCCAGGTTTTGGCGCGGCAGTTTTCGGCGAAGCCGCGAACGCGGATGTGGACGCGGCGAGCAGCAGGAGGACGGCAAGTTTTTTCATGGATGGGAAGTATAGGGCGCACAACGTAGTGCGGGCGTCTCGCCTGCAACCGGTGGGCGTCCTCGCCCGACGGGGGTTTTTGTGCAAGCGGCGCGATGGTCACAGAAACCACCGCCGGGCAAGATGCCCAGCGGATGCAGACGAGGACGTCCGCACTACGCTTCGAACAGATCGCCGGCGAGGTACTTGAGTCCCGTGTCGACTGCCACCGTTGCGACGGTGTGTCCTGGTCCGAGCTCGCGCGCGAGTTGCAGCGCGGCGACGACATTCAATCCCGTCGATACGCCTCCGAAGATGCCTTCCTCTCGCGCGAGTCTGCGCGCCATCACGCGCGCCTCGGCTTCGTTGATAGCGCGCGCTTCGTCGTAGACGTCGCGCGTCAGATGTGGCGGGACGAAGCCGACGCCCATCCCTTCGACGCGGTGTGGTCCGCCGTATCCGGCCGTAAGAACGGGCGAGGTGGAGGGTTCGAGGGCGATGATGCGCGTGCCAGTCGGTTTGAGCGCCTGCGACACGCCCGAGATCATTCCGGCAGTTCCGACACCGCCGCAAAAGGCGGAAATCGGTCCCGCCTGCGCGAGAAGCTCCGTTCCGATGCCGCGGTAGCCTTCGATCGCGTTGCGGTTGTTGAATTGATTCGCGTAGAACGTTCCGGGCTCGGCGGCCAGCCGTTCTGCCTCGGCTTTCAGAGTTTGGATGAGTCCCGGCGTGACCTTGCCGCCCTCGCTCGGGAAGACGCGCACCTCGGCGCCGAATGCGCGCATCGTGCGCAGCTTTTCCTCGGACCAGGCGTCGGACGACAGCGCGATGAACGGGTAGCCTTTGACCGAGCAAACCAGCGCGAGCGACGAGCCGGTGCTGCCGCCCGTGTATTCGATGACGCGCATGCCGGGCCGCAGCGTGCCGCGGCGTTCGGCGCCTTCGATCATCGCCAGCGCCATGCGGTCTTTGTACGAGCCGGTCGGGTTGTAGAACTCGAGTTTGATGATGACATCCGCGCTTCCTTCGCCGATGAGGTTGCGGAGGCGGACGACGGGCGTGTTTCCGATGGCGGAAAGAACGGAGTCGCGAATGTCGGTCATGAACTACTCAACACCGACTTCCTCTTCGACGTTCGCATTCGACTTCGTGTGGATGCCGAGGCGCTTCATCATCTCGTTGAGAGTGGAAGGCTTGAGCTGGAGCAGCTCGGCCGCCTTTTTCTGGACGTTGTTCGCCATCTCAAGCGACTGCAGGATCATGCCGCGTTCGTAGCGCGAGACCGCGTCCTTCAATGACAAGCCTTCCGACGGAACGATCATCGCCGGCTGGTCTGTCTGCTGCGGGAAGCGGAGATAGTCGGGGAGCAGATCGATGCCGATGCGGTCGCTGGTGCAGAGGACGACGGCGCGCTCGATCGTGTTCTCCAGCTCGCGCACGTTGCCGGGCCACGGGTGGTCGAGCAGGATGCGCATCGCGTCCGGCGTCACTTCCTTCACCTTGCGCTTGTTCTCCTCCGCGTATTTGTCGAGGAAGTGTGCGACGAGGAGCGCGACGTCTTCGCGGCGGCGGCGGAGCGGCGGCAGCGGGATGGTGATGACGTTGAGGCGGTAGTAGAGATCTTCGCGAAAGCGGTTCTCCGCCATCAGCTTGGTGAGGTCCGCGTTCGTGGCGGCGATGATGCGGACGTCGACCTTGATCGTGTCGACGGAGCCGAGGCGCATGAACTCTTTTTCCTGGATCACGCGGAGGAGCTTGGCCTGCGTCTCCAGATTGATGTTGCCGATCTCGTCGAGGAAGATCGAGCCGCCGTCAGCGACTTCGAACAGACCGCGTTTCGTGGCGATCGCTCCGGTGAATGAGCCCTTCATGTGACCGAAGAGCGATGACTCGAGCAGCTCGGGAGGCAGCGAACCGGAGTTGACGGTGACGAACGCATTGCGCGCGCGCGGGCTGGCGTGATGGATCGCTTTCGCGACCAGCTCCTTGCCCGTGCCCGACTCGCCGGTGACGAGGATGTTCGAACGCGACGGCGCGGCGAGGCGGATCAGGTCGTAGACCTTCCGCATCGGCTCCGACTTGCCGATGATGTTCGCGTACGCGTACTTCTCGGACAGCTCCGCTTTGAGGCGCTCGTTCTCGCGCGAGAGGCGCCGCTGCTCGAGCGCCTTGTTGACGGTGAGGATGACTTCCTCGTTTTTGAACGGCTTGGGGATGTAGTGAAACGCGCCGTGCTTCATCGCCTCGATGGCGCCGTCGATCGAAGAGAAGGCGGTGATGATGATGACCGGCAGCGATGGATTCGAAATGCGTAGCGCGCGCAGCGTGTCGATGCCGCTGATGCCCGGCAGCATGATGTCGAGGATCACGAGGTCGATGTTGTCGTCCTCGTCGAGGACGGCCAGCGCTTCCTCGCCGCTCGCGGCCATGGCCACTTCGAAGCCTTCACGGCGCAGGACGGCATCGAGCACGTCGCGGAGTACTTCTTCGTCGTCGACTATGAGAATGCGCATGTTCTTAGTAGATCAGTGGATTAGTGGATTTGTAGATCAGTGTGTTGATCGACAACCTCGTCCTCTGATTCTGATCGACCGATCGAGTGATCGACTGATCCACTTTTCTTTGGCAATGTAATGGTGAACTCGGCGCCGTTGCCGGGCGTGCTCTCAACGGTCACTTCGCCGTCAGACGCGTGAAGGATGCGGCGCGTGATGGCGAGGCCGAGGCCCGTTCCGCCCTGACCGCGTTTCGTCGTCACGAGCGGCTCGAAGATGCGGCCGATCATGTCCGGCGCAATGCCTCTGCCGTCGTCTTTGATCTTGATGACGAGGTTCGGACCATTCTCCTCGGCGGTGATCCAGATGTTGCCGTTGTTGGCCACCGCGTCGCGAGCGTTCAGAAGGATGTTCGTCAGCACCTGCTGCAAATCATGAAAGTTCCCCTGAACCTCGGCATCGGCCATCGGCGCTACATGCACCTGGATGTTCTTTGGTTTGAAGAGGTCTTCATGCAGATTGATGGTGGCGTCGATGAGCACCGGGATGTTGACGATCTCGCGCGAGCGCGGACGGTTGGCGATGAGGTCGAGCAGATTGTTGACCAGGTGCGAGGCTCGGAACGATTGCGCTTCCATCTTCTTGAGCAGCCGGTAGCGGGGATCGTTCTCGTCCGTATCGGCCAGCAGGAGCTGAGCGTATGACGAAATGCCGGTGAGCGGTGTGTTGACCTCGTGCGCGACGCCGGCGGCGAGGAGGCCGAGGGAGGCAAGGCGCTCTTTGTCCTGCAGCTCGCGCTCGAGGCGAACGCGTTCGGTGATGTCGCCGATGACGAGCACGCGTGCGCCGTCCGGTTCGTCGGCGTTGAGCGGGCTGGCGGTGATGGTGACTTCCTTCTCCTCGCCGTTGCGGTTGACGAAGTTCGTGGTGATCGAGCGCGCCTTGGTGCGGCGCATTTCGTCGTACGGCGGGAAGAGCGTCGCGATCGGTTCGTCGAGTACCTCGCTCGGACCGACGCCGCCGAGGAGCTCCCAGAAGGCGTGGTTCGCGGTGAGCACCGTGCCGTCGAAGGCGACGACCGCGATGGCGGACGACGACGACTCGATGATGTTCTCGTTGTACTCCTTGAGCGCGCGGATCTCTTCGAGCTGGCGGCGAAGACGTCCGTAGAGCCGCGAGTTCTCGATGGCCAGGGCGACCGGCGCGCAGAGCGATTCGACGAGGTGCAGGTCATCGCGCGAGAGCGGCTCTTCGTTGCGCTTCGTGCCGAGGAGCAGGAGACCTTGCAGCTCGCCGCGATTGCGAAGCGGAAAGAGATAACGATAGCCGGCGCGAAGCAGTTGCCACGGGAGCTCGCTTCCTTCCGGCAGCCGCGGATCGGTGAGAACGAGAGGACCTTCCGCCGGCATCGCACCGAATTCGACGATCGTGGCGCGGCGCGGGATTTCCGGCTCGGCGTCGTAGATGACCAGCGATGCGCCTTCCCGCGTGAAGAGGTTCATCCGCTGCAGGCCGAGCGCGTCGCGAAGGCGTTCGCGCATCATCGAGATCAACTCGTGTACGTCGTGAAACGTGGCCAGCTCCTGCGCGAACTCGGCGATGGCGCGCCGATGCTTGTAGCTGTCGCGGTAGACGAACATCTCGATGACCGACTCGATGCGGCCCTTGACAGGAATCAGCACACCGGCGATCAACAACCCTGAAGTGAAGGCAAGGAAGCTGCGCTCCAGCGCGGAACGCTCTTCGATCACGTGCGTGAGGATCAGGTTGATCGTCGAGAAGGCGATCATGCCGAAGATGAACGTGACCGAGTAGGCCAGGATCTCCTTGATGACGACTTCGACGTCCCACAGCTTGTATTTGAGGATGGAGACGGCGAAGGCCAGCGGGATGAGCGCCAGCGGGAGGATCGAAATCGTCGCGTAGATCGGCCTGACCGATCCGCTGACGAGGTACGGCACGAGGTACATGAGCATGAACGGCACGAAGCCGAGCGCCATGCCGAGGTAGATCCACTTGATCTGTTTTTTTCCGACCGCGGCGGCGGTGCGATACGTGTACGCGAGCGCTACGACGGCCAGCGTGAAGTAAATGACGAAGTGGACCAGCTCCCAATGCTGGATCAGCAGGAGGGATCGATACGGCGCGGCGATGGCCAGCCGGTTGCCGAGGACGAGCAGGTCGAGATCCCATGCCGCGAGGAGAGCCGGCGGGATGTACATCGCGGCGATGAGCCGCTGGTACCGAACGATCGGACGCGGGAAGACCAGGAAGAAGTTCAGCGTCAGCGGCGGAAGCAGGATCGTCGCGAATTCTTCGACGAGTTGCAGCAGCTTGTACGTCGGGTCGATGTCGCCGGCCGGCGTGTAGACGTAGACGATGAAGGACAGCAGCGTGACGAAGAAGAAGAGCGTCGACTCGGTCCGTCCCCCTCGGAACAGCGTGAAGATGCCGATAGCGAGATAGAGAAATCCGATGAAGCTGAGGATGAGGTAGGCGTAGTCGATCTTCAGTTCGGGGACGAGGTAGTCGAGCTTGAACGTCTTGCCGCCGCGGTTGATGACCATCGGCACTTTCTGGCCGATGCGCCGAAGCGTTTTCTGCAGACCTTCGACCTCGCTCGACGGCGTGTCGCCGATCAGCCAGATCTGGTCGCCGGGACGAAGGCCGCTGGTCTCGGCGCTGCTGCCGGGGTCGACCGTTTTGACGACGACGACGCCGCTGTCGCGCGTGAAGGTGAAGTCGATCCGTTCGAACGAGGATCGTTTGCGCTGGAACGACGCGAACGCACCGGCCACAATCGCCACCGTCACGGCGAGGATCACGAGGTTCGCTAGAAAGGATCGGCGCATGACTGACAGACGGACGCGCCTGACGACATTCAACAGGGGTGCCGCGGCGGAAATCGATCTAAATCGTTGAACGCAAACGTCCGGCGGATTGAATCGTGGCGAGCATGATGGCGCAAAACTTCAATTCGACGAATTTGCGCCGCAGATATTTGAAGTAATTGGGGGCTGCCACGCACCAACCTGCCGGGAAAGGGCGCGACCGGAGCGCTCGTCTCGCCCACGGTCGCGCGCGAAGGCGCGCTTAACAAGCTTAGCCCCGCGCTCTGCGCGGGGAAAAAGGACGTGGCCGAGTTTCGTGGCCGCGTAGGCGGCCATTACAAAATGCTCCGGCAGCGCGAGATGTTGTAGCGGCTGCCTCCGCGGCCGCGTATCCCCCGCCACCTCCGAACCCCGCGCAGAGCGCGGGGCTAAGCTTGTCGAGCGCGCCTTCGCGCGCGACCGAAATCCCGAGCCCAGATTTCTCCGCCGCTCTATCAGCCGCCGCGTTACCGGCGGCGTCCGTTTTGTCCGGTCTCCGGCTCCGCAAGCACGGTTGCAATGGTGCGGAGCAGCTGATCGGCCGTGTACGGCTTGACGAGGATGTGGGTAACGCCGCTCTTGGCAATCTTGGTCATCGCCGAGGCGGAGGGGTTTCCGGTGGTGGCGATGATGCGAACGCCGCCGCGGATTCGGTTGAGTGCCGCCATCAGCGCGAATCCATCGATCACCGGCATGGCCATGTCGGTGATCACCAACGCGATCTCCTCGTGCTGCCGTGAGAAGGCACCGATAGCGTGCGCACCGTCTTCCGCCGTGATCACCTTGTAGCCGAACTCCTCGAGCGTTTGCTGCGTGATGCTGAGGATCGCGGCGTCGTCGTCGGCGAGCAGGATCACTTCGCCGTTGCCCTGCGGCACCGCACTCGTGTCCGCTGGCACCGGGTCGGCCTCCGCTTGCGCGCGGCGCGCCGGAAGATAGACGGTGAATGTGCTGCCCTCGCCGGCCGCGCTGCAAACGGCGACGAATCCGCCATGATTGCTCACGATTCCCTGAACGGTCGAGAGGCCGAGGCCCGTGCCCTTGCCGACTTCTTTCGTCGTGAAAAAGGGATCGAAGATGAGATCGAGAATTTCCTTCGGCATCCCGTCGCCCGTGTCGGACACTTCGAGTACTGCGTAGTCGCCTCCTGCCTCAGTGCCGTGCAACAGTGCTTCGGCGTCACTCATGATTTCGTTCCGCGCCGAGATCACAATGTGACCGCCATGAGGCATGGCGTCGCGCGAATTCACGCAGAGATTGAGCAGCACCTGGGTCAGTTGGGTCACGTCTCCGGTGACGGGATGCACGTCTTCGGCGATCGCAATCTCGAGCGTGATGTCTTTGGGGAAGGTGCTGTTGATGATTGCCTGGATCTCGCGCACGACGTCGCCCAGGAGTACCGCTTCACGCGAGGTCTGGCCGCCGCGTGCAAAGAGCAGCACCTGTTTCACCAATTCGCTGCCGCGTTTGACGCTGCGTTCGATATTTTCGATTGCCCGCATGCTCGCTTCATTCGGACGGAATCGTTTGAGGAGGGTGACGCCCATCAGAATCGGCAGAAGCAGGTTGTTGAGATCGTGCGCGATGCCGCCAGCCAACGTGCCGAGGCTCTCGAGCCGTTGCGCGCGGAAAAGCTGCTTCTCGAGTTGGACGCGGTCAGTGATGTCCTCGGCGATAGAGGCGATGCCGATCGCTTCATCGCTGTCTGAATAGATAAGCGAGTTGTTCCACTGAATGAGCCTTCGCGCCCCGGAGCGCGTAACGATTTCATTCGTGTAGTGCAGGACTTCTTTTCGTTCGTTCAGAAGCGCCACAAACGCCTGGCGAGTCTCCTCGGCGATGTCCGGAGGAATGAATCGCTCGAACCAATCGGCGCCCATGATCTCCTCGCGCGACCAGCCGGTCAAACGGAGGAAGTAGTCGTTGCAGTAAATAATGCGCGCTTCCTGATCGATCATGATCGAGATCAGCTCGAGGTTGTCGAGCATCTCGCGGAAGCGGCGCTCGGTTTCGTGCAGCTCCTCTTCGGCGCGTTTGCGGTCGGTGATGTCGGTCCACACACCGACGATTTCGGCGGGCGCTCCCTGCTGGTCGCGCACGAGCCGCCGGTTGTCGTCCACCCAGCGATACGAGCCATCCTTGTGGCGAACGCGATATTCGGCGCGGTCGCTCTCCTCCGTCAGGGTCCGGGCAACGCTGGCGACCGCGCCCTCGCGGTCGTCGTCGTGCAAATGACTTAACCACCACTCGTAGCTGAGTGTCTCTTCCGCCTCGTGGCCGAGGAGACGCGTGACGTTCTCGCTGACGAGGCGGGGAACGATCCCTTCCCCTTCGAGGCGCAACGCATAGAGAACGACCGGCGTGTGATCGAGAAACTCGCGGAGCTGCGCGTTCGCGTTGCGCAGTTTCTCCTCGATACGTCGCCGCACCGTGATGTCGTGCATCACGCCGACGAAGTGCGTGATCGTGCCGTCCGCCGCGCGGACCGGTGTGACGGTGTGCTCGTCGTAGTAGATGGTTCCATCCTTGCGGCGGTTGACGAATTCGCCGCGGAAGGTGTTTCCGCCGCGAATGGTCTCCCAGAAACGGCGGTAGAACGCGTCGTCCTGCAGGCCCGATTTGAGGATGCGCGGCGTCTGTCCGATGACCTCATCCGATGCGTATCCGGTCGCCTTCGTGAATGCGGCGTTGACCCAGATGATCGATCCATCCGCGTCGGTGATGAGCATGGCGTCGGCACTCGTCTCCAGCGCCGCGGCCTGCAGCGTGAGCAGGCTCATGGCATTGGTCAGCTCGACGTTCTTTTTCTCTAGCTTGGCGACAAGGCCGGCGTTGTACTCCTTCAGAACGTCGGTGGACTCGAAGAAGACCGTGGGCTGGCGGCGCGGCGACGAATGCACGTTCGCGATGGTCTGCCTGATCTCGGCGAGCGATGCCGGCTTGCGCACGTAACTGTCGGCGCCGAGGTCGAGGCTCAGTTTTTCGTCCGAGGGCGAGAGATACGTGCTGGTGTAGACGATGAACGGAATGTTGCGATGCCGTTCGCTTCGCCGCACCTCGTTACAGAAACGGTAGCCGTCCATCACCGGCATGAGGATGTCGGAGATGATGATGTCGATCTGCTGCTGGTCGAGGACGGCCAAACCTTCCTCGCCGTTCGACCCTTCGAAAACGGTGTGACCCTCGGCCTCCAGTTCGGCGCGAAGGAGTTTCAGGTTGATCGGCTGGTCGTCGACGATCAGGATGTTCAGGGAACTCATCGATCTCCGTCGCCCTCCGCGTTTTTCATCACCGTTCGAAGTGTTTCGGGCAGCGTGCGCGTGCTGACCGGCTTGGGCAGATAGGCGTCGCATCCGGCGGCTAGCGCTTCGGCCATCGGGAATCTCTCAGGATAGGAAGTGATCGCGACGATGAGGATTTCGCGCGTGGACGGATCCGCTTTGAGTTTGCGTGCGAGTGTCAGGCCGTCCACACCGGGCAGCGACAGGTCCAGCAAAATGATCTGCGGCCGGTCCTCCTTGATCGCGGCGATGGCCTGTTCCGCCGCTACGGCCTGATCGACCTCGAATCCGGCGGCACTGAGCACGTGCACGGCCAGTTTCAACTCTGCCGGCTGATCTTCTACGACGAGGATTTTCATGAGGAGCCTCGGATTCCGCGAAGGTAGCCGGCCACCGTGCCGGGCAGCGTCCGCGTGTCGATGGGTTTGGTAATGTAGCCGTCGCAGCCCGCCTCGCGTGCGCGAGCGTCGTCGGTTTTCATTGCGAAGGCGGTCAACGCTACGATGACGATGTGCCGAGTCGTTTCGTCCGCTTTCAGCAGCCGCGTGAGCGTGAGGCCATCCATACCGGGTAGCGCGATGTCCATCAAGATCAGATCGGGCGGAGTATCGTGGACCATCTGCCTGGCTGACTCGGCGTCGCTAGCCTTCAGGATTTGATACCCCTCGAACTGCAGTATGTCCGACACGAGCTTCAGGTTCGTGGGGTTGTCATCGACAACGAGGATGCATGCCGCGCTCAATCGCGCGCTCCTTCGACGGAGAGCGGCAGTACGACGGTGAACGTGCTGCCTGTGCCGAATTCGCTGGTGACACTGATCGAGCCGCCGTGCAGTTCCACGAGCCGGCGTGTCAGTGCGAGGCCGAGTCCTGTTCCACCGTGGGTCCGCGCATCATCGAGCTGCGCGAAGTCGGTGAACAGCCGTGTCATGTCCTCGGCCTTGATGCCTATGCCGGTGTCGGAGACGGTGATCGTAAAATGCGATACCCCGTGCGGCACAGCGGAAACAGCCACGCACCCGCCGGGCCCGGTGAACTTCACCGCATTCGACAGCAGGTTGTAGAGTACCTGCTTGAACTTCTGTTGATCGAGCACCACCACATCGAGCAGCGGCGCAACGGAAATCGAGATGACGATGCTTTTCTGCTCCGCCAGCGGCCTCATGACCGCGCGCACTTCCTCGATCACGTTCACGATCCTGAAGGGCTCCGGGTACAAGCTCATCTTCCCCGCTTCGACCTTGGCGAGATCCAGCAGATCGTTGATGAGTTGCAGGAGGTGTCGGCCGCTGGCCCCGACATCGGCGAGGTACTCTTTCTGCTTCTCGTTGAGCGGGCCAGGCTTGCCGTCGATCATGAATTCGGTGAATCCGATGATGCCGTTGAGTGGCGTGCGCAACTCGTGACTCATGGAGGCCAGAAAGTCTGACTTGGCCCGCCCCGCCGCTTCAGCCCTTTCTTTGGCGACTTGCAGTTCGGCGGTCCGTTCGCAGACTTTCCGTTCGAGGTCTGCCGTCGCTTCCCGCAATTGCGCCTCGGTTTCGCGCAATGCGGTGATGTCGATGGCGATGCCACCGACGAAGCGTTGTCCGTCCGGCGACGTGAACGGAAACCGGATCGTGTCCCAGAAGCGCGTTTCGCCGCCCACGAGCATGAGTTCAACGACCTCGATCGGCTCGTTGCGTTCGAGCACTTCGCGATCCTTCTGCCGCACCAACTCCCCCCGCTCGGCTCCGAAAAGGTCGGACCCATTCCTGCCGAGCCACTGATTCGTGTCGGCACCCACGACTTCGCTGACGGTCTTGTTGACGTAGGTGTAGCGGCCGTCCTCGTCTTTCATCCATGCCATGGCTGGGTTTGCGCTCATGAAGGCGTTGAACAGGGCCTCGGTATCCCGGCGGGAGGTCTCGGCGCGCTTCTTTTCCGTGATGTCGAGAGACCTGACGAACAAACCTTCCGGCACTGGTTGGATGACGATCTCGAAACATCCGACCGATCCATCCGGCAGCTCGAACAGGCTCTCGGTCGTCGTGCTGGTCCCGCGCTCCATGCACTCGCGCAAGAGGGCGAACGTCGGCGTCGTCTCGATGCCCGGATATGCGTCCATCATCGTCCGTCCGACGAGAGCCTCCACGGACGACTGCCCATGCCGTGCGGCGGCAGGATTCAGATAGAGATAGCGCCAGTCTCGCCCGATGATCTGGCAGCCTTCTCTCAGATTTTCGAGCGCCGAGCGGAATCGCTCCTCGCTGAGAACCTGCTGCGCCATCATTGCCCGCCTCGATCTTCGCTCTCGATCGCCAGTGGCAGGATCACGCCGAAGCGGCTTCCTTTCCCAAACTCGCTTTCGACGTCGATCGCTCCGCCGAGCAGATCGACGAGCTTCCGCGTCAGCGCCAGCCCGAGCCCGGTGCCGCCGAAACGCCGCGCCGTGCCCGTCTCCAACTGCTCGAACTCCGTGAAGAGCCGCCCGATGTCCTCGGCCCGAATACCGATGCCGTCGTCGGAAACGACCAGGCGGAAACGCTCCTGGTCGAAGGACGTGACGTCGATGCCGACATGCCCGTGCTCATCGGTGAACTTCAGCGCATTCGAGAGCAGGTTGTAGAGGATCTGTTTGACGCGTTGTTTGTCGAGGGTGACGGAATCGAGGCCGTTCTCGATCGTGACGCGTACGTCGATGTCTTTGCTGACCGCCAGCGGATGCACGCCCGTGCAGACTTCATTGATGGCCTCACTCAGTAAAAATCGTTCCAGCACTAGGTCGACGCGTCCTGCCTGAATCTTGACCAGGTCGAGCATGTCGTTGATGAGGTGAAGCAGATGCCGGCCGCTGTTGAGGATGTCGCCGAGGTACTCCTTCTGTTTGTCGTTGAGCGGCCCCGGCTTGCGGTCCGACAGAAACTCGGCAAATCCGATGATGCCGTTCAGCGGCGTGCGCAGCTCGTGAGACATGCTGGCCAGAAACCGATCCTTGGCCTGGATGGCGCGCTCGAGCTCGACGTTCTTTTCCTGCAACGCGTTCTCGATGCCCTTCCGATACGTAATGTCGCGGATCGCGCTCATCACCAGCGTGCCGCCGTCAGTCTTCAGAGGGCTGAGGCTGATCTCGACCGGGAACTCGCTGCCGTCCTTACGCAGTCCGTACAACTCCAGGCCCGCACCCATCGACCGCGTGCGCGGCTGACCGAAGTAGCCGGAACGGTGCGCGACGTGCCCGCCGCGATAGCGGCTGGGCAGCAGGACTTCGACGAGCGTGCCGAGCATCTCGCCGCGGTCGTACCCGAACAGCCTCTCGGCCTGGCTGTTCGCCAGGACGATGCGCCCCGTCTGGTTGGCCATGATGATGGCGTCGGGCGTCGATTCGAGAAGATCGCGGTACTGCGACTCGACGAGTTTTGCATCGCGCAACACCTTGAGATGCGTGATGTCCTTCTGCGTGATGACGAGGAGCTCGACGCGCCCCTCGGCGTCGTATACCGCCTTGTTCGAAACGACCGTGTGGATGAGCGAGCCGTCTTTGCGAAGCCGTGCCGTCTCAAAGGTCGAGAAGCCGGTGGTAAGCGCTTCGCGCCGGTACTGACCGAGGTCGTCTACGTGTCCGTACGGGACAATCAGCGAGTCGATCGAGCTGCCGAGCGCATCGGCGCTCGAATATCCGAACAGCCGTTCGGCGCCCGCGTTCCAGTAGACAATTTCGCCCGTTGGCGAGGTGATGGCGACCGCGTCGGGAAGCTCCCGCAGGAGAACATCGGGCAATTGGCGCGTCAGGAGGAGACCTCCCTTCGCGCGGACTTCGTGTTTTTGCGGTAGTCCCCTGCGACGCCAGCGGCGAACTCGACCGATGACTGCGACGTGGGCAATAACACCATAATGTCGCCGATAACTATATAACAGAAAATGGAAGGTGTCCGTCTCTCCTCGATTGTCTGGATTCGGGGATGGACGGGAAGGGTACGTCCGTTCTTGCGCGAGGGGTTACATATGCGTGGAAATATTGATTACACGTCGTAACAACCGGACGTTGGTGCCGCCCTTCGCGTTTCGGAGGGTCGCGGCGGCGCAGTCTTCCACTGCCTGCTTCTTGCATGACGGGCTCATGTCCGCGTCATCGCGGAGCAATCGATGACAGGAGCAGAAATGACTGATGTGTTGTCCCGCAACAACGTAAGGGCTTCCGGCAGCGGCGCGCAGCCGATGCTGTTATCGATCACCACACGCGGAGTCGGCCTCGGCCTGGCCATCAGCCGCGACCTCGCCCGCGCCATGGCCGGCGACGTCACCGCCGAGAGCACCGCCGGAACCGGCTCCGTCTTCACGATCGATCTCCCCGCCGCTGCGGCAGTGTTACCAGCTTCATCTGTGTAAATCTGCGTCCATCTGCGGATTAAACCTTTGTCCGCAGATTACGCAGATTCACCCAGATTGAGGCCGAGTTTGTACGCGCGCCTACGATTCCGCTAAGGTTCGCGGCCATGTATCGACGTTTGATTTCCGCACTCCTGCTCACGTTCTCCGTCGCGATGGCCCACGCCGCTCCACGGCGCGTGGACTTCGTCATCACCGGCGGCACGGTCATCACCATGGCCGGTCCGAATATTGATGACGGCGCGGTGGCCATCGACAAGGGCGAAATCATCGGCGTCGGCAAGTCGGCGGACATTGCCAAACGGTTCGCCGGCGTGGAGACGATTCATGCGCGCGGCATGGCCATCCTTCCCGGATTCGTCAACGCGCACACGCACGTGCCGATGACGCTCTTCCGCGGCATCGCCGACGACCGCGATCTCATGGACTGGCTGCAGCACTTCATCTTTCCGGCTGAGGCCAAGAACGTCGACCGCGATTTCGTGAAGTGGGGAACGCGGCTGGCAGCAGCGGAAATGATCGCGTCGGGCACGACCACCTTCACCGACATGTACTACTTCGAGAGCGACATCGCATCCGAGGCGAAGAAGGCGGGGCTGCGCGGCGTGCTGGGGGAGACGATGATCGACTTCCCCGCGCCCGACAACAAAACGTGGGATGCCGCCGTCGCCTACGTCCGCGACTTCGTCAAGCGCTGGCACGGCGACCGGCTGATCACGCCCGCGCTCGCGCCGCATGCGCCGTACACCGTGTCACGCGCGCATCTCGAACAGGTCCGCGCGCTCGCCACCGAACTGCACGCGCCGATCCTCATCCATGTCGCGGAGACGAAGGGTGAGGGATCACAAATCAAGGACAACACCGCCGGCCTCTCCCCCGCCGCCTACCTCGATTCGATTGGCTTCCTCGGACACGACGTCGTGGCCGCGCACGGCATCTGGCTGACTCCTGACGACATCCGGATGCTGGCCGCGAAACGCGTCGGCGTCGCGCATTGTCCGGAGAGCAACATGATGCTGGCCTCGGGTGTCGCGCCGGTCGTCGACATGCGTCACGCGAACGTCGCCCTCGGCCTCGGCACCGACGGTCCGGCCGGTTCGAACAACAATCTGGACATGGTCGAAGAAGCCGCCAGCGCCGCGCGTCTGCAGAAGATCACCCGCGGCGATCCGAAAGCGCTCAGCGCCCGCGACGTCCTCGAAATGGCCACGCTCGGCGGCGCCCGCGCCCTCGGCATGGAAGATCGCATCGGCACGCTCGAACCCGGCAAACGCGCCGACGTAATCGTCATCGACCTCCAGCAGCCGAAGACGCAGCCGGTGTACGCCGTCGAGTCGGCGATCGTCTACGCCGCATCCGGCAGCGCCGTCGTCACGACGATCTGCGACGGAAAGATTCTGATGCGCAATCGCAACCTGCTGACCGTCGATGCGCCCGCCGCGGTGGCGAAGGCGAAGGAGTATCGGGACAAGGTGCGGAAGAGCCTGCTGTAGCGAAAAATCATTTCACCACAGAGACACAGAGGGCACAGAGAAATCCCTCTGTGTTCTCTGTGCCTCTGTGGTTGAAAATGAAGCGGAACAGTCAGTGCATTACACTTTCGCGCCATGAAACGACTCCTGCTCGCATCGCTCCTGCTCGTTGCGTCCGCGGCTCAGGCGAAAGAAGTCCTGCCGTGGATCGAGAACGACTACACCAAAGCGATCGCCCGCGCGAAATCGGCGGACCTTCCGGTCTTCGTCGAGGCGTGGGCGCCCTGGTGACACACCTGCCGCTCGATGAGGGCTTATGTCTTCACGGACAAATCCCTCGAGCGGTACGCCGGACAGTTTGTCTGGCTCTCGATCGACACGGAAGACGCGAAGAACACCGCATTCCTGAAAGCGCATCCGATCAGCGTCTGGCCGACGCTGCTCGTCCTCGATCCGAAAGACAAGGTCATCTTCCGCTATGCAGGCGGCGGCACCGTACCGCAGGTCCGCAAGCTGCTCGATGACGGCCAGCACGCCTTCCGCGGATCGCATTCGAAGGCCGACACGCTCCTGGTCCGCGCCGATGCGCTGGCCGGACAAGGGAAGCAGGCCGAGGCCGCGAAAGCGTTCGATGAGGCAATCGCTGCGGCGCCGAAAGATTGGCCGCGGCTCGGACGCGCTTCCGAATCGCTCGTCTTCGCGCTGCTGCAGAGTCAGAATTCGCAGCAATGCGCCGAGCGCGCCCTCGCGCTGTATCCGCGCGTTCGCGGAACAGGATCGGCGGTCAACGTCGCGGCGACCGGACTCTCCTGCGCGACCAACCTCGATGCGAAATCATGGAACCGTTCCGAGCTGACGGCAGGACTGGAGAAAGCGACGCGCGAAACGCTCGCCGCGGCGGACAAGATCAAGATGTCCGCCGACGACCGCTCCGGACTTTACGAATCGCTCGTCGACGCCCGCGACGAAGCCAAAGACGAAACCTCGGCGCGCAAACTCCGCGAGGAGTGGGCGGCGTTCCTGGAAGGCGAAGCAGCCAAAGCGAAGAATCCCGACGCGCGTGCCGTCTACGATTCGCACCGGCTCGAGGTCTACCTCGGACTCAAGCAGCCCGAGAAGGCCATCGCCATGCTGGAGCAATCCGAACGCGATCTGCCGAAGGACTACAACCCGCCGGCGCGCCTCATCTCTGCCTACCGCGCCGCCGGACGTTTCGACGATTCCCTCGCCGCATCGGACCGCGCGCTCAAACTCGCCTACGGCCCGCGCAAGATCGGCATCTACCGCAGCCGCGCCGCGACCTACCTGGCGAAAGGCGATAAGGCATCCGCGCGCAAAACGATCGAAGAAGCGATCACCTACGCGCAGTCACTTCCCGGCGAACAGGTCAGTCCAGGCATGATCGCGTCGATGAAGAAGCAGCTGGACACGATGTAGCAGGGGTGAGGGATCAGGGACGAGGGAGCGATCCTCGTCCCCGCGTCCTGTCCTGCCGCGCGTGTCGGCGAAGCCGGCGTAAGAGCCGTAGCCCCCAGTTTCAACTGGGGGAACGGTGCGGTTTCTCTTGTGAGCCCGTTTTAACGGGCGAAAGAAAGCTTTCTATCGCGCGCCAAGGCGCGCTCACAAATTTGTGCGATCCCTCTGACCCACGGCTCGAAGCCGTGGGCTACGGCTCTTCCGCCGGCTTCGCCGACGAGTCCCGTCCCTCGTCCCTGCTTCATCTCCCTCGCCCCCTGCTTCAATGTCGTACCGCGCGTCCTTTGGGGGTCGCGGTTGCGGTGACGATGGCGGCGTTGCTGTCGGTGAACGTCAGGGTGTTGCAGGCCGAGGTCAGGCGAACCCAGTAACTCGTAGTGACGCTGACCGCGCCGGTAGTGAAGGTGTCGGAGTCGGTGCCGACTTTCGTTGAGAGATCGCCCTTCGCGCCCTTGTACCACTGGTAATGAATGGTGGTTCCGGTGACGGTTGCGACCACCTTCAGCGTGGCGGCGGTTCCGATGCCGGCGGAAACGCCCGCAGGTTGTGTCGTGATCGTCGCCGCGGGGCAGTTCGCCGATACCGTCACGACCGCCGTGGTGCTGTTGTTGCCCGTCTGATTGCAACTGTTCGACACGCGCACCCAGTACGACGTCGTTACGGTGGGTGTCACGGTGACGGAGGCGTTGGTGGCGCCGGCGATCGGGCTGGCGGTGTTGCCCGAAGTGCCGGTGTACCACTGGTAGGAAATGGGAGCGCTTCCGGCGGCGACGACGGTCAGCGTCGCCGACGCTCCCGGGGCGATCGTCGCGAACGCCGGGTGAGTAGTGATCGACGACGGCGTGCAAGGCACATTTACGAACACAGTGACGCTGCCGTCCTGCGAGCCGCACGGCGCGGTGACGCGAACCCAATACGTCGTGTTCGCGGCTGGGGAGACTAGCGTGCTGCTGGTGGCCGCGATTGGGTTTGAGAAATCGCCGAGGCTTCCCCGATACCACTGGAACGTGAAGGGACCGGTGCCGCTCGTGGTAACGGAAATCGTGGACGACTGTCCCGGATTGATCGTCGGAGGTTGTGCCCCGACGCCGCCCGCCGCGATCGGCGTGCAGGCGACGCTGACAGTCGTGGCCGGACTATTGAACGTTCCGCATTGGCCGGTCACCTTGACCCAGTAGTTCGTGGTCACCGCCGGACTGACGCTCGTCGAGGAGTTCGTCGCGCCGGCGATCGGGCTCGATGTATCGCCCGAATTGCCGGTGTACCACTGATAGGTGAATGGTCCACTGCCGGTGGGCGAGGCGGAGAGAGTGCTCGATTGTCCGGCGGCTATCGAGGATGGCGAGGCGTTCGGCGTTGGAACGGACGGCGGCGCGCAGTTGACGGTGACGGTCGCGGTGCGGCTGTCCGCAGCCGGTGCGCACTGGCCTGTTACGCGAACCCAGTAATTCGTGGTCGTGCTCGGGGAAACCGTCAACTGGCTGCTGGTGCCTCCCGGCGCCGGCGTTGTCGTGCTGCTCGCGCTGCCGATGTACCACTGATACGTGAGGCCCGTTCCGGTCGCGCCGACGGACAACGTGGTCTGTTGTCCCGCGGTGATTGTCACGCCGGACGGTTGGGTTCCAATCGACGGCGGAGTGCAAACAGGACCGCTGCCGTAGACGGTTTGGGCGGCGTCAAGGTCGTACTGCTGCAGGCCTGAGATAGAGAATGAAACGGATGACTCCATAACTGCGTGCGCATAGGCAGGTGGCGGCGGTGGACTTAGCGCGCCAGCGCACGGCAGTGGTGCGGTACATGGAGTGTTCGGATCGTTTGCCGCGGTCTGATCCGAGTGTCGAAAACCCAGTGTGTGCCCCAGCTCATGCGTCAGGATCATCGCGAACTGTGTTTCGCTGACACCAGAAATCGTGGTTCCGACCTCTACGTCCCCCTCCGAGGTAGGGTGAAAATTTTCGCCGCCGAGCGGGTAGGTCGTATTCGGATACCACGCACCGCCAATCGCTGCGATATTGGGATTATGAAATTGCGTTCTTTGCTGCGCGACAAAGCCATCGGCGTCATCAAAGATCACGGTGTTGGTCGAATCTGACGCGCCGTGCAGACCAGCATGATTGAGAGTGGTGCCACCGTATGTGTAGTTGATTCCAACCCCAGCACTTCCCCATTGTCCAAGCGCATTTTGAAGAGCGGGGATCCCGCCGCCCGAATATCCCGTTTGGGTGTGATACGAGAACCACTGCGCTGTTGGCGTCTGCCAGCGGGCATTCCCCGTCGAGAGATAGTCACCGCGCGATGAACCAGCCGTAGCTCGCGGCACGAAACTCTGCGAAGACGGAGCCCGCGTAATCTCACGTTCGGGAACGTAGTACTCGGCGGATGCAGGCTGATTCGCAACCGTCCTTTCAATAAACGAAAGGAAGCGAACAGCATCTCGCTCCAACTCCTTGTGGGAACCGCCGTTCGCGTCAAACCCGAAGATCGACTCCGTGTCGATGCCGCGCGAAAACGTCGTAAGTCCGTGAAGGTCAGTCACTTTCTTGAAGCGCCCGAGACCCATGCCATAGGTGGCTGTCTCCCCTGACGGACTCACCGCCACGAACACGAGGTAGTCGGCCCCGTTCTCGTATCGTGGGGAGCCTGGAACGGCGAGCGTTATATTCGTCAGGCTTCCGCCAATCTCGCTGAGGCGAAGAGTGTCTCCCTTGCGGAAAGCCCCTTTGAGCGAACGGGTCACGTCGAGTTCCGCAATCGTGACGATCCGACCATCAGCTGAGACTTGCGAGTACGAACACATTGCCTTCGCAAGAACGATCGCGTCCGCGTCGTGTATCAGATCGCGATCGGTCGGAACGATGTAGGTGATGGCTTGCAGCGAGGTCGCAGCCGCAAGAAACGAAACGATCAATAACCGAACGAGGATTCGCATGAAAAGGGGTCTCTCTGTGAATGGGTCTCGGGATTGTACGGCCTGGCGCTCCAGGAATTGTGTCGCTCGTCACGCCAACGTTACACGGCGGCGGCGGATTCTCGCGGCGATGGTGGCGCCGAGGAGGAGGGCCAGCGTCGAGAGAGAGATGGCCCGGCCGCGCACAAAGCTCATCGGCAGGAAGGTCAGGCGGATTCGGTGGCCGCCGGACGGAACGTAGACGCCGAGGAAGGCGGCGTTCGCGTAGAAGTGCTCGACGCGGCGGTCGTCGATGTAGATGCGCCAGCCATCCCAGGCCGGCTCGGTGATCACCACCCAGGCGCCGGCGGCGGTGGCCGTATCGACGATCAGATCGCCGTCGTCGTCGCGCTTCACGGCGGCCACAATGCCGCCGTCGTTGGCGCGCTCGCCGGGCGGGAGCGGCGCCTCGATCCAGGCGCGTTCGTGGAAGTCGGGCGCGGCAATCAAAGCCTTGGTGATGCCGTCGAACGGCGTTCCAAACACGACGCGCGACGGCATGAAGGCGCGCGGAAAAACGCGCGTGTTCTCCAGCAGTTGCGCGCCGCGCTGCACCGCCACGCGCCGCCAGCCGTCGGGCGCGGGTACGTCGTCCGAGGCGATGGCGTAGCGGACGTTGAGCATGGAGAGGAAGGGCTTGGTCAGATCGTCGACGCGGTTGAACCAGACCGGCTGATGCGTGCACCACGCGTCATACGTGGCCACGTAGCGTGAGAAGGTCATGGCCTCGTAGCCGCGGACGTCTTCCAGCTCGTAGAGCGCGCTCGTTCCGGGCACGAGCGCATGCGCGCGGCCGGTGATGCGAAACGGCTCGCCGGTCTCGCGCGGCAACGAGCTGAGGATCGGTACGGGCGGATACGCTGCGAACGCGGGCAGTGTGGGATAGATGTCGCGTCCAGCCAGCCAGCGCTGCGCGGTGATCAGCAGAAGTAAGGCGATGCCAATCGCGTTCTCGCGCGACTTCTGCAACGCGAGCACGGCCGCGGCCGCGAGACCTATGCCGGCCAGCTCGCCGAAGCGGGTGTAGACGCCCCACTCGGGGAGCTTGTCCTGGATGATGTGCATCCGGTCGATCGTGAATGCGCCGGCGGCGAAAAGAAGCGCGGCGGCGGCGAGCGCGTAGCCGAGGGTTTTGTCGCGCGTTGCGACGGCGTGCTCGATGCCGAGGCACGCCAGGATCACCAGCGAAAAGGCGGCGGCGAAGGTGAAGCGCTCGTTGAGGGCGATGTCGAACAGCGGGAGCTTCTGCAGCAGCGCGGCGAGCGGCGACCAATCGGCGCCGCAGAGGATTCCGAAGAGCGCCAAGCCGCCGAAGAAAGCGATCTCGCGGCGCCGCACGCGGATGAGCGCATAGATGGCCAGCGCCACGACGATGCTGCCGGCGGCGGAGGTCTCGATCGGCACCCAGTGCGGAACCTTGCGATTCCACCACCGGCCCCGCAGGTGCGGGAAAAAGTCGCTGAGGATGCGCGCGCCACTCTCGGCTAACGGCACGCCGCGCGGCAGGTCGCGGTAGCCGCCCATGCGGAACTGCTGCTCCATCGTCTGCGGCGCTGCCTCGAACATCGGCATCAGATAGATCGCCGCCAGCGCGAGCGCGATGCCGCCCGCGGCTGCGGCAGTGCCGAGGACGCGCGCAATGTTTCTCCGGAGAGCGAGCAGTTCGGCGAGGCCGTACAGCGCGCCGCAGAAAACGACGTGGAACGCCGTTTCGGGATGGCCGGCCAGGAGGAGCAGCGTCAGAACGATCATGAGAATGGCCGCCGATCGCACTCCCGGCGCGTGGACGCAACGGCGTGTCGCGAAGAAAACGAATGGGAGAAAAGCCCACGAGCTGCCGAGCGACCAGAGGACGAAGAAGGCCATGCCGCCGGCGTACATCCAGCCGGCAGCGGCGGATAGCGCGACCGATTCGCGGCAGCCGAGCTCCCGCGCGAAAAGAAAGGCGCCGAGGCCGGCGAGAAAGAACGTCATCGCCGCCGAGAAGGTGATGCTGTGCGCGACCGGCAGGAGGCAGGCGATCAACGTGAATGGCGAATACGCCGCCGGCTGCGCGGCCGCGGCCAGTTGCGTCCCGGAAAGGATGAACGGATTCCAGAGCGGCCATCGTCCGTGCGAAATCGAGAACTGCACCGCCTTCCGCCACGGGATCATCTGCGCGTAAAGATCGGACAGCAGTCCGTTATGCGGCTTCGGCACGCCGAGCGGCACGCGCATGTCGCGCAGCGGCTCGGTGAAATACGGCAGATCGACCGGACCGAAAACGCCACCGGTGAGCAAGGCCTTGCCGGTGATGCACATCGGCAGGAGGATCAGCGCGAGCGCCGCGACGCGCGACAGCGGCAGCAGCGCGCGGTGCGCGATCCACAAGAGCAGGAGCGCCACCGCGATGTACAGCGTTAATGACATTCGGCGCGGAGTGTACCTGTCATCCTGAGCCGCCGGAGCTTGCTTCGGCGAAGCCGGAGCAGCGCAGGACGGTCGAAGGACCCCCTTCCTGTTAACCAGGGACGGGCGGCGGTAAATCACGATGCAAGCATTGAGGGGGTCCTTCGACCGTCCTACGGCGTTCCGCGCTTCGCGCTCCAACGCCTCCGGCGGCTCAGGATGACAGCTACCGCCCCACCGCGCGCCGCCGTGGCGTCGTCGCAACGGACACCGTGGCCACGCTGCTGTCCACGCTGCCGCATGGTCCGCCGATGCGCACCCAGAACTGTGTCGCCGTCGTGATCGACGGGACGAAGACGGATGGCGCGTTGCCGCCGATCGGATGCGTGAAGTCGCCGATTGGGCCCTGGTACCACTGGAAGGAGAGGGAGGCGCCGCCAGCGACGATCGAAACGACGACGTTCGATCCCGAGGCGACGCTCTGATTCTGCGGCTGCGAGAAGATCGTCGGCGGCGCGCACGACTGCACCACCGTCAATCGCGCGGTGGCGCTGTCCGCCGCGCCGCATTCGCTCGACACGTGCAGCCAGAACGATGCCGACGCGACCAGTGACGGCACCGCCAGAGTCGCCGAGTTGCCGTTGGTGGCGGGATGGGAGGTGTCGGGGAAGGTGCCTTCGTACCATTGATAGGCGATCGGCTGCGTGCCTGTGACCGCGGAGTAGAGCGTGGTTCCG
Source organism: Acidobacteriota bacterium (assembly GCA_019247495.1). Lineage (GTDB taxonomy): Bacteria > Acidobacteriota > Thermoanaerobaculia > Gp7-AA8 > Gp7-AA8 > JADGNZ01. The sequence continues at coordinate 13,710 of JAFAOU010000003.1, read as the reverse complement.
AAGTTGGAGACGATGTTCGCGCTGGGCGGCTGGACGACGAACTTCGGCGCGGCGCACGGCAGGACGGTGATCGTGATCGTGTTGCTGTCGAGCGACGATCCGCAACTGTTCGACGCGCGCAGCCAGTAGGACGAGGTGATCGACGGCGTCACGGTCAGGCTGCTGCCGGTTGCGCCGCTGACGGGCGATGACGTCACGCCGGTTTTTCCCGCGTACCACTGATACGAAACCGTTCCGCCGCTCGCGGAGACGGTGAGCGTGGTCGAGTGTCCTTCGAGGATCGTGGCGTCGGGCGATTGCGAGCTGATCGTCACGGGCGGGCAGTTGTTGACGATGGCGAAGACCGTCCCGCTGTCGGCCGGCGGATCGCAATCGTTCGTGATGCGCACCCAGTACGCGGTGGTCACGACCGGATTGACCGTCAGCGATGTGGTCGTGGCGTTGCTGATCGGAGCGGCGGTGTTGCCGGTCGCGCCGAGGTACCACTGATAGCGCAGCGGCGCGTCGCCGGTCGCGCTGACGGTGAAGGTCACCGCCGTCGTTCCGACGCTGGTGGTCTGCGGCGCGCTGGCGATGTGCGGCGGATTGCACGGCGGCGGACCGACCACACCCGAACCGTAGACGGCGTCGATGGCGGCGATATCCCACGCCTGCAGCGCGGATCCGATCGGATCGGAATTGAAGGCGACGCTCGATTTCATGATTGCGAAATCGGAGCAGTCCAGCGGCGCGCTGCACGTACCGGAATCGCTCGGAGTCTTGTCGGAGTGGCGAAGGCCGAGCGTGTGTCCAAGCTCGTGCGTGAGGACGTGATCGAAGCCGTTGCCGGTCAGCCCCGCGCCGCTGATGCCGTCCTGCACGACGAGGTCGGCCTCGCCGATCGTGAAGTACTGCTCGCCGTTTGCGCTGTGTTTGGCGCTGCCGAACCACGCGCCGCCGATGGCCAGGGTCGAGCCGCCGGCCCCCGTGAACGATCCCGGAATCTCGCCGGCCGGATCGTTGAATTGAATCGTGTTGACGCCGTCGGAGTTGCCGCCCGAACCGAAGCCTGTCTGCGCGATCGTCGTGGTGCCGCCGTAGCTGTAGACGATGTTCGATCCGGCGTCGTTGGTCCACGCCGCGAGCGCGCGCTGAATCGAGGTAAGTCCGCCGTTCAGCGCGCCCGGCTGCGTGCCGTGGCTGAGAAAAACGACGGCGCTCGGGAAGCTCGCCCAGCGGATGCCGAGGCCGCCGCCACCCTGCAAAAGATAGGAGCTTGGCGCGAACGCCTCCGCGGTCGACTCGGCTACGACACGCCGCAGCGGCTGGGGATCGCGGACGATGTAATCGACATCGGCGACGAGACCCTTCGCGGTGGCGCGGACGAAATTGAGGAAGCGCTGTTCCAGCCGCACCGGCTCGCGATGAACGTCGCCATCAGTTTCCCATCCGACGATTTCGCTCGCATCTCGCACCAGCAACTGCCGCCCGCGGACATCGCCGGCATAGTCGAACTTGCCGACGGCCATGTTCTTTGACACCCACTCGCCGCGATCGTTCGTCTCCAGAAACAGCAGCACGCGCTGCCCTTCGGCATACCTCGGGCTCCCTGCGACGACGTAGCCGATGTCGCCCACCATCCCGCCCAACTCCGTGACGCGAATGCTCTCCCCTGCCGCGACCGGACCTTTGATCGCTTCCTCGACGCGTAACTCCGTCACGGTTTCAATCCATCCGCCCGGCGCGCGCCGTCCATGCGACGCTCCCGCGGTGGCGACAACGATCGCCTTCGACGCCGTGACCAGCGCGCGATCCGAGGGGACGATGAAAGTCGCGGCATGCGCGGCGGATGCGATGAGGAGGAGCAAGGCGAGGGAACGAGCGCGCATCGGTGCCGATGATACAGACGGCACGCGCGCAACATTGATGACAGAGGTCACGTCAACGTCACAGCGCGGGCTTTGCCCGCAACCCAAAGGCGTAGTGTAGGCGTCTCGCCTGCAACCGGCGGGCGTCCTCGCCCGACGGGGGGGTTCCGGGATTCAATTGCAGGATCGGAATCAATCACGGACACCCCCGTCGGGCGAGACGCCACGCCGGATGCAGGCGAGGACGCCCGCACTACGCTCCACCGGTGAATCTCGACGTGGGAAGAAATCTTTGCGTCGCGCGACAAATCGATGGTTAGTAGTCCAGGAGCGGCGTTTCACGAATGCGGTTCGTAGTAGCGTTACGCGATGAACAAACGCAAACTCGGATCGCAGGGTCTCGTCGTTTCCGCCGAAGGGCTCGGCTGCATGGGGATGAGCCAGTCGTACGGGCCGGCGGATGAACAGGAGTCGCTGGCGACGATCGATCGCGCGCTGGAACTCGGCATCGATTTCTTCGATACGGCCGAGGTTTATGGGCCGTACACCAATGAAGAGTTGGTCGGGCGCGCGTTGCGCGGGAAGCGCGACAAGGTTGTCATCGCCACCAAGTTCGGATTCAACATCGTCGACGGCAAGCCGGCGGGGCTGGACAGCAAGCATGTGCGGCGCGCGGTGGAAGGATCGCTGACGCGGCTCGGCACCGACTACATCGATCTGCTCTATCAGCATCGCGTCGATCCGGAGGTGCCGATCGAGGAAGTTGTCGGCGACATGGCGGCGCTCGTGGTCGAGGGGAAGGTACGTTTCCTTGGGTTATCCGAGGCGGGCGAGCAGACCATCCAGCGCGCGCATGCGGTGCATCCGATCACAGCACTGCAAAGCGAGTATTCGTTGTGGGAGCGCAACCTGGAGCCGCGCATCATTCCGCTGCTGCGCGAGCTCGGCATCGGCCTCGTGCCTTTCAGTCCCCTCGGCCGCGGATTTCTGGCGGGCAGCGTCAAGCGCGCCGAGGAGTATCCGGAAGGTGACTTCCGCCGCAACGATCCGCGGTTTCAGGGGGAGAACTTCGACGCCAACATGCGCACCGCGGCGATCGTGCGCGAGATCGGAACGAAACATCACGCGACGCCGGCGACGATCGCGCTCGCGTGGCTGCTGCACAAAGGCGACGACATCGTTCCGATCCCCGGCACGAAGCGGCGGAAGTACCTGGAGGAGAACGCCGCCGCCGCGTCGATCGCGTTGAGTGCCGAAGAAATCGCCACGCTCGATGACGCGCTGCGCCCCGAGGCCATCGCCGGACCGCGGTACAGCGCGAACAACCAGCGCTGGATCGATCGCTAGGCCGGCACGGCCGGCAGCGTTGGTTGCCCAAGGCTCCGCCACCGAAGTCGAGCGAGGCTTCTTTCGCGCAGGCTCTCAGGCCACCCGATCGCGCGCCGGCTCGGAGCGTTTCGCGTTTTCATCCAGCGCGGCATCGCGAAAACATTCGCCGCACAACAACCGTCCACCGACGCGAACCGCGCCGCCGAGGTGAAAGCACGACTCGCAGCGGAGGAGCGAGGGCCGGCGCGAGGCCGAGAGAAGCGGAAGGGGAAAGCTGGCTGGTCTGCCCATGGTCGTATCTCCGTATGCCCGAAATGGGCGACGGCCACGCGCCGCCGCCCCGATCGAGGAGGATGAACAATCAGAAAGCGACGGTCGAGGTGATGACGCCCGTGCTGCTGATTGCGACGAGATTCCGGGTGGCCGTGCCGCCCGTAGTCGTTGCCGGGATGATGACGACGGCGTACGTGCCGCCGCTGTACGGCGTGAGGTCTTCGACGCGGCCGGTAATGCTGAGCGTCCAGGCCTGCGCGCCGTTCGAGACGTTGAGAGCCGTGAGGCCGGTGGTCGGCGTCGAGGCGCCGGAGGCGGTCGTGTCGGTGACTTCGATGACCTGCGTTCCCGACAGCTCAACTTCCGTGCGCGGCGACGGAAGCGTCGCGCTCCACGCGACCGCGCCGTTGCGAATGGCGATGACCTCGGCGACCGGAGTTGCGGTCGTGCTGCTGGCCGCGGCACGGCGCACGATGACGGTGCCGTCAGCGGCGACGTTGAGATGGCCGTCGCCTTCGATGCCGCGTCCACCAGGACCGGCACCTGGTCCACCCGGTCCGCCGTGCTCATTCGCGACGGCAAACGTCGCGATCATCAAGAGTGCGAGAACTGCGATGCCTGTTTTCTTCATGGGTGAGTCTCCTTTTCGGGGAGGGGACTAACCCAAGCGCGGTGCCACGCGGTTGCAGGGTAGAAGCGGCGATTTGCGGGTCAGGATGACGCGGGGTCAGGCCTTTTTTTGACCGCGATTGACCCAAATAGGTTATTTTGACCGCGGTGTCCCCCAAAAAATCTCTCCTCATCATCACGTTGCTGTCGCTTGTCACGACTCTCCGCGCGTCGGGCGAGTGCTCATCGACTGTGGCCGTGCTCGCGCCGCCGACCGCGTGCAAGTCGGGTACGGCCACGGTAGCCGTGGTCGGCGTTCCCGGTGCGACCTATGCGTGGACCGTGGATGGCGGCACGATCGCCGGCGACGCGTCTAGCGACCGCGTCAACCTGACGTTCGGCTCCAGTGCCGCAGCCACCGTGTCGGTCACGATGACCGCAGGCGGTTGCGTGTCGCATGGCAGCAGCGTCATCGCCCTGCACGATCCATTCAACGTCCGCGTGGCCGCCGTACCCGCCGCGCATGCCGGCGAACCGGTGACCTTCTCCTGGACGTACGAAAACGGATCGCCCGCGCAGCAGACCATCACCGGCACAGACTTCCGCGCGATCGCGCTGGCGCCGGGCGTGCGCACGTACACGTATTCGCCCGACAAGAGCGGGACAAAGCAGATCGTCATCGACGCAGCCATGGATACGCCGGCAACATCGACACCGGTGTCTTCGAGACAACGCGCCGTTGCCAAGAGTCCCGCCTCCGCGTCGTCCTGCGCGCTGGTCCACACGGCGGTGGCGTACACCGTCGGCGACTGCGTTGCGCCGTCCGTTACCGTCGACACACCTGATGCCGTCGTCAAGGAGAAGAGCTTCCAGGCCACTGTGCGCCCGCAACCGGGAGCAGTGGCCTTGTGGACGATCACCAACGGTTCGCCCGCCACCGCGACGGGAAACGACGTCGTGATCACGGCGGGATCGACGGGCAACGTCGACATCAGCGTGCAGCTCACGCGAGGCGCGTGCGTGAACCAGTCCGCGCGCAGCATCCCCATCCTGGCGGAAGCTGTGTGCGACCACCCGACCGCCGTCGTCAGCGCCGGCCCGGTCTCGTGCGGCTCGGCGATCGTGAACGCCACCTTCACCGGCACCGCGCCCTTCAAGGGCATATGGTCGGATGGCGTCCCCTTCACCACACTGGCAAGGTCGATTGCCCGGACCGTCACAACGCCCGGCACCTACAGCATCAGCAGTTTCGAAGATGTGGGATGCGCCGGTACGTCGTCCGGTGTCGCCGTGATTCCGGAGCCGCACCCGACCGCGACGATCACGGCGACCGGCAACAGTTGCGTCGGTGTCGACACGATCACCGCGACGTTCACCGGCACGCCGCCATTCACCGGGCAGTGGAACGATAGCCTCAGAACGCCGTTCCAGACGAACGAGATGACGATTTCAAGACCGGTTTTCGTGAATTGCGTTCTGACCAATCAACTGCTGGACGGCCATGACGCCACCGGCTGTCGCATCATCATTGCCGGTGCTACGCCGGTCGCCCATGTACCCGACCGGGTCACAGTAAGTGCGTTTTGTCCTCTCGCCAACTTCGTCCAGGTGAGTGCCCATTTCGACTCGAACTCATGCCTCAACAACTTCTCCCTGGAAGGACCCTGGACGGCCGTATGGTCCGACGGCGTAACGACGTCATCGAACAGCTATCAGCAGGATCGTTTCGTCAACCCCGGTCCGACGCCCACTACGTACACCGTCGTCCGCGCGTACGACGCCTTCTGCGAGGCTCAGATCATCAAGCCGTCCGTCACGCCCTACCCGAATGCCGCCCCCGATTTCACCGTCCCCACCGGCATCTGCCAAGGGCAAATGCACACCGTGTCGTTGGCCACGCCGCCTCCACCGGGCGCGCAGGTGACCTGGTCCATCGATAACGGCTCGATCGTTTCGGGACAGGGGACCAGCACGATGCAGTACACCGCCGCCGCTCTCGGATCGGCCACCATCGGTTGCACGTTTTCGTTCACCGATCCCGACCACTGTCCTATCAGGCGCGCGCTCGTCGTACTGGTCGGCCCGGTCGATCCGCCTGCAACCGTGAAGCTGGAGAGCACGCAGATTCACGCCGGTCAGACCGCCGATCTGACGTTCACCATAGACCTCGGCCTCGTCAATTGGACCTGGAGCAATTCCCTCAACGACTCCATCACGCCCCTCGGCGTCTGCAGCGGCGGCTTCACCCAGCCGGGCGTCTGTCACGCGCGTTACACGAGTTCGCACGGCCCCGGGGTATCAACGATCACCCTGCACGCGTACGGCTACTGCCAGAGCAAGGACATCCCGGTGCAGTTGACGATCGTGCCGTGAATCACGCGGTACGCACGCCCTCGCGCTTCAACACCGCTTCCAATTCCGCCAGCCGCTTCGCGTCGAGATACTCCCTCGCCATTTCGGCGAAGAGCAGTTCCACTCCGGCGCGGTAGCGGCGGAAGAGCGCCGCGGGCGGCGCGAGCCCGTTCGCGCGCAGCGCGCGCACGAGCGAAAGCGCCGGCGAATCGGACGGCAGCCGTTGCGGCAGATCGGCGAGCGACGGCGCATCGATCGTAGTTTCATGCGCGCTGAGAATCCGCCGCCGCGTGCGGTTCTTCGACGCGATCATCTCCACGACGCGGCTCCTCGCCTCGGGCAAAAAATAGATCGCGCGGACGGAGTCGCGCATTTGTCCGATTCGGTGCGCGCGTCCGTTACGCTGATCGAGTTTCACCGGATTCCAGGGGATGTCGTAATGCACCACCACGCCCGCGCGCTGCAGATTCAATCCCTCAGACGCGAGATCCGTAGCGACGACGCGGTCGATCATGCCGCGGCGAAAGGCGTCGATCGCGCCGGTGCCGTCACGCGCCGTGGCGAGTCCGCATCGGAGTCGCCGCGCCAGCGATCGGGCGGTGGCCGCGGCGCCGGTGAAGATGAGCGTCGGTTCGCCGTCGAGGATCGATTCGAGCAGCGCAGCCTTCGTATCCTCGGCGCATTCGATGATCGATCGAATGCAACTCAGGCGCGCCATCTCTTCGCGAACCGCGGTCGCGTCGAAGCCGTCCGCGGGCGCGAGCAAGTCCCAGAACAGGATCTGTTGAAACGCATCCGCGTCCTCCTCGGCGGCAAACGCCCGGCGATAGTCGCGGCGCGATAGCGCGCGGCCGCTTTCGATCGCGCGTTCGTAGAAGCGGAGTTGGCGGCGCACCGATTCGAGCAGCGCGTGGGGACTCGATTCGAGACGCCGCCAGAGGAACTGGCGCAGCAACGGCGCGCTCGTGCTGAGCGGAAACTGCAACGCGTCGATCGGCGCCGCGGCGATCGGATGGCGGATCACGCGCCGTTCGAGCGATCCGAAACGCAACTCGGGCGGGAGCACGTCGCGTTCACGGCGGATCACCAACTCGCGCACAATTACGTCGAGCGAGGGTCCGTCGCGGATGGCGAAGGCATCGTCGATCGATGCCACGCCGCAACGCCGCAGCGCGTCATCGGCAGCGATGAGCGAGACGAGCGCGAGAAGATCGCCGGCCCCATTGCAGATCGGAGTTGCGGTGACGAGCAGCAGCCGCGATCCGACGGATCGTCGCGCCAGCGCGCACCAGCGTTGCGTGCGGCGGTTGCGAAAGGCATGCGCCTCGTCGACGACGATGAAGCGATCGCCGTCGCCGAGCGATGGATCGCCGGCGAGCGAGTCGTGCGTGATGATTCGCGCGTCGAGGTTGAAGTCGCAGAGCGTGTCGCGCCACTGCGAGACGAGCGGCGCCGGCACGACGATCTCGACGCGACTGCCGCGGCACTGCAACTCCGCGGCGACGCGTGCGGCGACGTACGACTTGCCGAGGCCGGCGTCGTCGGCGAGGATCGCGCCGCCGTGGCGGGCGATGAGCGCCAGCGCGCGGCTCACCGCTTCGCGCTGGTGCGGTGCGAGATCAGGCATCGCCGTTGAAGCCGAGGCGCGTGCGGAGGAATGACGAGAGCCGTGCGTGCTCGGACTGCGAGACGCCGTAGAGCGCGTTCACCTCGAGATCGATTTCGTCGCCGACGCGATCAGGATTTCTTCGCGCGCGACGGGCGGCGCGCAACAAGCGCGTCCACGAATCGCTCGCCGGCACGACGACGGGCAGCGGAAGGCGCGCGACCGTTCGTCCGAAGTAGCGGAAGTAGAAATCCTTCGCTCGTTCGGCGATGGCAATCGCAAGGACATTTACGACGGTCGAATTGAGGAGCGCGGCCAGCACGTGTGCTTCTTCGATCGTTGCGGCATCGAGCGAATAGAGCGTCTGGTTCGGGACGAGCGGGATGCTGCGTTCACCGAGGCGGAGGAAGTCTTCGAGGACGGCCGCGCAGAAGCCGCGCGAGAGATCTTTCCAGACCACCTTGATGCCGACGTGTTCGGGACGGACGTACTTCAGCCGCAGCGTTTCGACGCCGACGCCACGCGCATCCGCGAACCGCTCCGCCCACTTTGGCGGTTTGCGCCAGCCGCCGGCGGGCGGCCAGAGCATCCACGGCGGATCGGCGACTTTCCAGCGGCGCACGTCGCGTCCGCGCACGCAGCGGCAGGCGGACGTCAGCGGTATGTGCAGACCGTCGGTGGTCTCGACCGCATTCGCGCGGACGCGCTTCACGTCGAGAAAGAAGGCGTCGTTGTCGCCGGTCTTCACGCCCATGATCGGAAGGCGGCCAAGCGTTTCGGCGAGCGGCGAATGCGTTGCGTGAATGCGCGCGACGATGGCATGCACGTCCGGAGGCAGCAGCGACCACTCCGTTCCGCCGATCGTCAGCGCGCCGGCCGGGAGCGCGAACGATTCGCCGGCAGACGTGATGGAGATGTTGCGCGGCTCGCTGCCGTTGCGATGAGCGAGCGTGATGCCGAGCGGGAAAGTGTCGGCATCGAAGTGGCGATGCGCGTCGGATGACCAGTCATCGAGCGCCACGATGTTCGCGGACGCCGTGGCGTGTTTACGCAATCCGGCAGCGTAGCCGGCGTTGAGCAGCTTCGATGGAACGAGGAGCGACATCACGCCGCTCGGCGCGGTCAGCGCGAGCGAGCGCTCGACGAAGGCGATGGAGAGATCGGGTTGATGGAAGACCGCGCCGCGCGCACCGTCGTTGCGGAAGAGCGCGAAGCGTTCGGCGTACATCCGCTTCGCGCCAGAATCGATGCGGCTGTTGCGCACCCACGGCGGATTTCCGACCACGACGTCGAAGCCGCCGGCGGCCATGACGTGCGCGAAGTGAATGTCGAAGGAGAAGAAGCCGATCTCGCCATCCTCGATGCGCTCGAGCGTGCGGCGGTTGGCCATGATGCGCTCGCGCAGTTCGCGGCAGCGTTCAATGTTCACTTCGCGCAGACGGCCGAAGAGATCGCGTTGCGGCGCGCAGAGCACCTCCTGCTCGTGTTCGTCGAGGTCGATCGCTTTCGCCAGCAGCTCGCTGGCCAGGCGGCCGTCGTTCGCGCGGATGAGGCGCGACACCTGCGCCCGCTCGCGGTGCGGCGCGTTGCGATAACGCGCGATCAGGTCGGCCTGCGCGCGCAACGCGTATACCCATTCGCGATACACATCCCCTCGGTTGTCGCCGAGGAAGTCGGTGGGGCTGAGGAGCGAATTGCCCTGGAGGATGTTGCGGTCGAGGTTCGGCAGCGGCTGGATGTCGTTCTCGTCGTCATTCGCTTGCGACACGATCGCGAGCCACAGCCGCAATTCGCAGAGCCGGACGGCTTCCGGTTTCAGATCGACGCCGTAGAGTGACCGTTCGACGATGCGGCGGCGAAGTTCGGATGGCGGCGACGAATGCAACGCAATGGTCAGCTTCTCGACGATGCGGAGCGACGACAGCAGGAACGCGCCCGAGCCGCAGGCGGGATCGAGGATCGTGATGGCATCGAGCCGTTCCGCGAGCGGCTTTGCGTTGCGCGCGCAAACCGGCTCGCCGCGAAGGATGCGTTCCAGATCGGCGCGCGTCGCGTCGTCGCCGTCGCTCAGCCAGGCCACGATGGCGCGCGCCGCCAGGATGTCGACGATCGCGCGCGGCGTGTAGAAGCTGCCGGTGCTGAGCCGCTCGTCGGTGTTCATCAGCGACTCGAAAACCTTGCCGAGCATCTCCGGATCGATGTGCGCGCCCGCGGCATCGGACTCGTCGATGGAGAAGGCGAAACGCTCGAAGACGTCTTCGATGACGCGTTGCAGCAACTCGTCGGGCAGGTCGAGATCGGGATTGCGCTCTTCGAATGCCGACGGTTCGAAAAGTCCGCCGTTGAGGTAAGGGATTTTGCCGAGCTGCCGCGCGATGGCATCGCGTTCGTGCGTTGGAGTGTTCAGGCAGCCGAAGAAGAGTGGTTTCAGAAGAGTCGCGTAAACATCGCGCCCGATGCGATCGACGAGGAATCGCCGCTCGCCGTTGAGCCATCCCTTCTGCTGGATGAAGTAGAGGAAGAGCAATCGCGACAACAGCAGCAGCGCCTGACCGTCCGCCGCCTCGTGCGGTTCCCACGTCACGGTGCGGATCGCTTTCGACACATCGCTGACCGCGCGGCGGAAGCGTTCGAAGAACTGTCGCGTCAGCGATTCGCGGTCGAGGGCGCGGTCGAAGATGCGCGCGGCATCGCTGCCGTTACTGAGGAGGTTGAGGCGATCGAGCGCGTGCGCCGTCGGATGATCGAGATCGACGTCGAGGCGTCGCGGCTCGCGGCGCGCGGAGAGGTCGTGGATGGTCAGCCGCGCCGAGGTCACGCCGATCGCGACCGGCTTGACCAGCGCGTTGTAGGACGCCAGCGAGCGGAGAAACGCGGTGATCGCGTCCGGCTCGGGCAGTGGATTGGCGCTGATCACGTAGAGATCGAGTTGCGGCGTGCGCGACGCCAACTGCAGCGTGACCTCGCCATTCCACGAGATCTCGATTCCGGCGCGGCGCCAATCAGCGGCGGCGATGGTGACCGGCGCGATGTCGTAACCCAGCGTGCGAAGAAGCGCTAAAACGTCGCGATCGCGCAGGTGCGCGGCGGTGATCACGCGGCACCTCGGGAGGAACGGGAGTCGGGCGTCGGGAGCCGGAGCAGACATGGAGCTCCGACCCCCGACCCCCGACGTCCTACGACTCCCGCATCCGATACACTGCGCGCGCCGACATGCCGATACGCTGGGCGTACCTCAAGCGCGTGCTCGCGGGCGCGATCTTCGGCCTCTACATCGCCAACCTGCTCTACTTTCTCAACCCGCAGATCGACATCACGCCGGGCCGTCTGGCAACCGTAACCATCGTCTACGGATTGATTTGCGGTGTGCTTTTCGGGTCGGTGCTGTGGCTTCTGCGCGCGCTCCGCGTACGGCTCTTCGGGAAACCGGAAACGCACGGCGGCTTCCGGCCACACGGCTTCGGCTTCGTCGTCCTGGCCGCATTCCTCGCAGCGGCGATCTACTGGATGCACCTGGAGGTGTTCCGGATTTATCTGCCCGTCGGCGCGATCCGCGTGCTGTCGAAAGCGACGAACCTGATCACCGCCACCTCGTTCATCCTGCTGTTGATCTGGTTCGCAGAACGCAATGCGGATCGGCGCACGTCGCGGATTCTGTTCGTCGCCGGCGTCGTGCTGATCGCGGTGTCGTCGTTCTTCCTGTATCAGCGACGCGATCGCTACCGGACCGAGACGCACGCCGTGGTCGTCGCCGACATTGGGACCGTGGCCGGCAAACGTCCGGTGATCGTGGTCGGCATTCGCAATCTGCCGTACGACTGGATCCTGACGCTGGCCGGCGAAGGCTCGCTGCCGTTTTTCGATCAGGCCCGCACGCGCGGCTATCTCACGCGATTGGAACCATTCCCGACGATGAGCCCGAAGTCGATCTGGGCCTCCGTGGCCACGGGCAAACTCCCGTTCCGCCACGGCGTGACCGGCCGCCTCGGCTACTCCACTCCGCTCAATCGTCCCGGCGAACGATTTCTGATCGTGCCGGGCGGCGTCGGATTCAAGGCGTGGGGATTGATCCCTCCGGTGACGCGAATTTCGACGCCGCTTCCCGCCGGACTCTCGCTCCCGCTCTGGACGTTGTTCGAACGCGTCGGCCTGCACGCGACGGTGATCGGCTGGCCGTGGTCGGAGCCGGTCGGCGCCTCGCGGCTCGTCACCGATCGCTACTTCGACAATGCGCCCAATGCGACGCAGGCCATTCCGCCGCCGTTCGCCGCCGAAATCGCCAAGCTGGAAACGACGCCGCCTGATTCGGAGACGCAGCGATTCAACGGTACCGGCACGGCGCGGCAGCGAATCGTGAACGGACTCGCCGCCGATCTGACCTCGATGGCCATCCTGCGCACCTCCGCGCCGTCGTTCCCGCTCACCGTCTGCACGCTGGGCGGATTCGAGCGGGCCCAGCGCGCCATCCACATCTTCAGCGATGACCTGCCGCCGCGCTCGAATGTGAAAGGGCTCGTGCTGCGCGCCTACGCGGAGCAGCTCGACCGCATGCTGGCCTCGCTGGCCCGCGACTATCCCGATCACATCATCGTGGTCGTCTCGCCGTCCGGCCCCGTGCCGCCGCAGCTTCCGACCACGCCCTACGCCTTGCTGCGCGACTTCATCGATCCCGCCGATCCGAGCGCCGATGATGGCTTCGTGATGATTTACGGAAAAGGCGTCGTGCACATCGACAAGCCGCGTTCCGCGCAAGCGGTCGACGTCGTACCGACCGTGCTCTACATCGCCGGACTGCCGGTCGGCCGCGACATGGATGGCAGCGTCTTGTCCGAGGCCTTTTCGGAGGAGCTGCTGCGATCGAATCCGCTGTCGCTCGTGCAGACCTACGAGGCGCAGCAACTGGTGGTGAGGCGAAGCGGGACGTAGTTCGGGCACAGATTCTCCTTTCGGTGTCGGGTGTCGGGTACCGGGTGTCGGGTGTCGGGTGTCAGGGGAGAGTTGGTGAGTCGATTAGCGGATTCGTAGATTCGGTGCGCCGCCTGCCAGCACCACCACTGATCTACTGATCCACGAATCCACTAATCCACTGCCCGCAGGACGGCCGCCCCGCTTGCGCGAGGCGGCCTGGGGGAGGGACGGCGGGTTACGCCGCGGGGGAGGGCTTTTTCGAGGACGACTTCCGCGCGCTCTTCGTGTGTACCTTCGCCGTGAGCGTGGTCTTGCCGTCGACGGTTACGTACGCGGCCAGGCGTTCGAACGACTTTTCTCCAAAACCTTTCACTTGCATCAGATCCGAGGTCTTCTTGAAGGCGCCGTGCTCCTTGCGGTAGTCGAGGATGCGCTGCGCTGCCTTCGCGCCGACGCGGGGAAGCATGGCCAGCTGCGTTGCATCCGCGGTGTTGAGGTTGACGATTCCGGCGACCTGCGCTGCGCCAACAGGCTGCGTATCGGCAGCCATGGCGGCGCTGGAAATGGTGGCGATGAGAATTACCGACAGGACGATGAGGTGGGACTTCCGCATGGTCTGTTCTCCTTATTCGTTGGTGGTTTTTTCTTCAGTTGATCGATGACGCGTTTCGGTTTTTCTGGCTGTTTCCCACACGAGGACCGTTGATCCTCTGCATCAGTTGGATTTCGCTCTCTCCGTTAGCACCACCTCCTTTCGGGGACCGGTAGTGCGATCGAACGGCCAGC
>JAFAOU010000191.1 GCA_019247495.1 Acidobacteriota bacterium | reverse complement strand
GGCCCGCGACACCGTCGGCGCGTATGCGTTGTCCGAGGCCGGGAGCGGCTCGGACGCGTTCGGATTGGCGTGCAAAGCGGAGGATCGCGGCGATCACTACGTCCTCAACGGCCAGAAGTTGTGGATCACCAATGCGTTCGAGGCCGGGGTCTTCATCGTCTTCGCGAACGCCAACCCCGAGGCGGGATACAAAGGGATCACTGCCTTCCTCATCGAGCGCGACTTCCCAGGTTTCAAGGTCGGCAAAAAGGAGGACAAGCTCGGAATTCGCGCCTCATCGACGTGCGAACTGATTTTCGAAGACTGCCACGTGCCGAAGGAGAACGTCGTCGGTGAGCCGGGCAAGGGCTACAAGATCGCCATCGAGACGCTGAACGAAGGACGCATCGGCATCGGCGCGCAGATGATCGGCGTCGCCCGCGGCGCGCTCGAACACGCGATCGCCTACACGAAGGAACGAAAGCAGTTCGGGCAGCCGGTAGCGGAGTTCCAAGGCGTCCAGTTCCAGATCGCCGCCGCGGCGACGGAGCTAGAAGCGGCGCGGTTGATGGTCTACAACGCCGCGCGCCTCAAGGATGCGAAGCAGCCGTTCGTGCGCGAAGCCGCGATGGCCAAGCTCTTCTCATCGCAGGTGGCGGAGAAGGTGACGTCGCTCGCGGTCCAGCTCTTCGGCGGCAACGGCTACACGAAGGAGTACCCCGTCGAGAAGTTCTGGCGCGACTCGAAGGTCGGTCAGATCTACGAGGGGACCTCGAACATGCAACTGGCGACGATCGCTAAATCCATTATTTCTGGACGGTTGTAAGCTCCATTCGCGATCGACGCCGGAGGCGTCTAGTACGGTAGCCGGTGGTCGCGGCGAAGCGCGAGACCACCGGAAACGGCGACGCGAATTCTCCCGACCCCGGTTAGGGGTCACGGATCAAATACCAAGCAGCGTGAATTCCCTCCGCGAACGCTGCCGCGGTCGGGAAATCCGCCGGCTCGTGAACCCGGTGGTCTCGCGCTTCGCGCGCGACCACCGGCTACCGTTCGCGACGCCTCCGGCGTCGGAAGACCTTTCGCTACGCGCTGACCTCTGCGCGGTCGAACAGGTCTTGCTCACGCAACAGATCGCGAACTTGCTCCGCGGCGGCATTCGGATCAACGACGCTCACCTGCAGCGTCGCCCACCCGTCCCCCGATCCGGTGTCGGCGATCGATCCGATTCCGCGCTTCTCGATCTCCGCTTCGAGCGCCTGGCGCTCGTGCAGCTCGGCTGGCGTGGCCATCCCGTTGCCGGCGAGTTTCAGTTTGACGAGAATCCGCGGCCGTAAATCCTCGGCGCGAAGCCGAGCAGCCTCGCGGCGGACGTAGAGTCCGAAGATGACCAGGGCGAACAGCGGGACGATGATCCAGATCACGATTCGATCGCGGTCGCGCGGCTGCGCTGCGTTTTGGCCAAGCGCTGGAGGAAGTCGTAAGCGATGCCGCCGCTGGTCTTGCGCAGCGTCATGAAATAGACGGCCAGCGCGATGATCCCGCCGATCCACGAAAGAGCTCCGAGCTCGCGGGAGTGCGGAAAGAACGGCCAGATCATGAAGAGCAGCGAGCCGACCACACCGGCCACGAGCAGCGCGATCCGTTGCGCTTTCGGCGCGTCGACGTCACGGTTGCAGACGAGCGTGACCACCGCGTCCCCCGCCTCGCCGGGTGCCCACGAAACGGTGCACTCCACTCCCCCGGCCGCGGCGATTCCGCGCCGCAGTGGCAACGTGAACCGGCGCTCGTTCTCTTTCGACGCGGCCAGCTCGCCCCCGTAGAGCTCGATCAGATCCGAGACCGTCTCCTCGATCCCTTCGCGCGGAATGCGGTCCTCGGTGAATTGCACGGGACGTGAAGCGGTGTCGGACATTCGTCTCCTAGTGGATTAGTCGATTAGTCGATTCGTAGATTAGAGGAACGCAGGATCGATACGCTTCTAATCTACTAATCCACTGATCGACTAATCTACTAATCCCTCGCCGCCACGATGTTGTATTTCTGAATCTTCGACTTCAGCGTGTTGCGCGCCAGGCCGAGGCGGCGGGCGGCTTCGCGGATCCTTCCACCGGAAGATTCAAGAGCGCGCTCGATGAGCTGGCGATCCACGGACGACATCACCTCGTCGTAGACGTCGCTGGTGATCTCCATCCGCCCCACCATCGGATTCAGAACCGACGCCGGCATCGGCAGCGGGCCGCTGGCCGCCACGGCCACGCCGGCATCGGCAAAGAGGCCGTAGAAATCGTTCCGAGTGATCGTGTCATCGTTGGCCATCACGATGGCGCGATGGAGGGTCGCCTCCAGCTCGCGCACGTTGCCCGGCCACTTGTAGCGCATGAAGAGGTCGAGCACGCCGGGCTCCAGCCGCTTCGTCTCCACGCCCAAGTCCTTGCAGATCTTGCGGATGAAGTGCTCCGCGAGGAGCGGGATATCGTCCTTGCGTTCGCGAAGAGGCGGAAGAATGAGCGGAATGATGTTGAGTCGATAGTAGAGATCCTCGCGGAACGTCTGCTGCTCGATGGCCTTCTCGATGTCGAGGTTCGTCGCGGCGATGATCTTGACGTCCGTCTTGAGCGTCTGCGTGCCGCCGACGCGCTCGAACTCCTTGTCCTCGACGACGCGGAGCAACTTTGCCTGCACCGACATGCTGACTTTGCCGATCTCGTCGAGAAAGATCGTGCCGCCG
Source organism: Acidobacteriota bacterium (assembly GCA_019247495.1). Classification (GTDB taxonomy): domain Bacteria; phylum Acidobacteriota; class Thermoanaerobaculia; order Gp7-AA8; family Gp7-AA8; genus JADGNZ01. Next base: position 12,412 of record JAFAOU010000191.1, on the reverse strand, counting down.
TTGGCCAGTTCGAAGCGCCCGAGTTTGCGGCGGTCGGCGCCGGTGAACGATCCCTTCTCGTGGCCGAACAACTCCGATTCCGCAAGGTTCTCCGGAATCGCCGCGCAGTTGAACATGATGAACGGCCCGTTCCGCCGCGGCGATACGTTGTGGATGATCCGGGCGATGAGTCCCTTGCCGGTGCCTGACTCGCCGCGAAGGAGCACGGTGGAATGGCCGGCCGAAGCCTTGCGGATTGAGAACTGAATCTTCGCCACGGCCTCGGAGTTGCCGACCACCGAGTCGAGATGCTTCTCGACCAGCACCTCGCGCCGCAGCGACTCGTTCTCCAGCGACAGACGCGCGCGCGCTTCCTCCAGCTCTTCGTAAAGGCGCGCGTTTTCGATCGCGATCGCGGCCTGATCGGCGAAGGCTTCGATGAACGTCAAGTCCTTTTGCGAGAACAGATGCCGCGCTTCGCGGTGGTCGAGGTAAATCGCGCCGGCGATACGCTCGCGGATCACCAGCGGCACGCAGAGAATCGACATGATGTTCTCGGCGATCACCGACTCCGATTCGACAAACCGCTCGTCGGAGCGAGCATCGGCAGAGATCACCGATTGTCCGGACTGGATCACTTCCTTGACGATCGATTGCGGCGACCGCCGCGACCCGCCCTCGGTATCTTTGATGTTGCGGACGATGCGCGTGCGGAGCGCGCTGGTGATCGGATCGAGCAGGATGATCATCCCCCGCTCGGCGCGAACACGGCGGATGGCAAGGTCGAGCACCCGGTTCAACACCTCATCGAGGTTGAGCGTCGAGTTGATGATTTTCGAAACCTCGTAGAGTCCGACCACGCCGCTGACCGGCGCCTTGCCGGCCGGCTTGATGCGGAAGAGCGCTCCGCGGGCGCGCTCGAGATCGTGCGTCGCTTCGAGGCGCTCGAAGATACGGATCGCGCCGCGGATCGTTTGCGTGGCCTCTTCCGGCTCGTCCTTGAGCAGGCCGATGTCGAACAGCAGCCGCGCCAGTTCGTACGGCGTCTGCAGCTCCTCGAACGTTGTGCGCGCGGCGTCGAACTTCGCATTGGCCGCTTCGCGTTCGCCTTGCGACGAGAGGATCTTTCCCCACATCCAGTCGTTCTTGGCGAGCGTGAAGCGATCGTCGAGCTGGCTCGCGTACTTGCCGCCGAACTCCGCGTGGCTGCGCGCGTCATCGATCCGCTGCTGCGTGAAAGCCATGCTCGCCGCGGCAGTGTGCGCGCGGGCCAGACCCTGCGTGGTCTGATGCGATTCGAAAATCGACATGCTTCGCGCGAGGTAGCGCTCCGCCTCGGCGTAGTTCTCGCGCTCGTCCTCGATATTCGCGAGGACGTAGCAAGCCTCGGCCACGAGATCCTCATCGCGCGCGCGTTCGGCGGCGCTGAGAGCCTTCTGCGCGTACGCCATCGCCTTGGCGATGTCGCCCTTCTTGTTCATCAACCGCGCGAGCGGGATGTAGACCGACGATCGCGACGCGCGCGTCTCATCGAAACCCTGCAGCGCGAGGCAGCGGTTGTACTGGACCAGCGCTTCCTTCCAGCTTCCGAGCATCTCGAACGCCTCGGCCAGATTCTCGCGCGCCAGCGCCTCGTACTCGACGGCGCCGATCTTTTCGTCGATGCGCACGCTCTTCTGGAAGTAATCGACCGCCGTGACGAAATCGCCGCGGCTGAACTCGATGATTCCAACGTTGTTGTACGCGGTGATGAGGTCCCACAGATCGCCCTCGGACTCCGAGAGCGCGAGGTTCATCTTGTAGTACTGCAGCGCGTTGATCCAATCGCCGAGTTTCCACAGCGTGTTGCCGAGGTTCGTCGACGCAACCTTGCTGAGCTGTTCCGAGCCGACCTTCTCGGCGACTTTGAGCGCATCCAGCAACATTTCGCGCGACTTCTGCCAATTGCCGAGGCTGAACTCGATGACGCCGAGCATGTTCATGACATAGCCGAAGACGATGTTCGGCTCGTTCGGATCGAGAAGTTCCAGGGCCCTGGTGGCCGAGGCGCGCGCCGCCTCCGGATCGTCCTTCTCGCGATACAGCCACGCGGTCCGATTCAGCAGCTCGGCCACGTCGTTCGTCATGCCGAGGCGTTCAAAGTGATCGATGGCGTTCTGAAAGTACGACAGCGCTGCTTCCTGATCGCCGCGTTTGCCTAGCACCTTGCCGATCTTCTTCATCACGCGGGCGAGATCGGCGTTCGGCGCGTCGTCGTTGTTGCGCGCCTGGATGCTCTTCAGCAGGAACTGGTAGGCCTGCATGGCCGCGCGGTTGTCGCTGCTGCGGTAGTACGCGTCGGCCAGCTTCTCGCGCACCTCCGCTTTGCGCACCTCTTCCGCGCCGGCGAGATCCATGAGTTCCAGTGCGCTGCGATAGAAATCCGTTGCGCCCTGATGCGCGATCGTGCTCATGGCCATATCGCCGGCCTGCACGGCGTAACGAATGCCCTTGGCCTTGTCGGTGGCGCGCGCGTAGTGAAACGCGACCTGGCCGAGGAGATGCGCCGCGCCATCGAGGAGCGCCGGCTCGAGCGCGTCGGCCACGCGCTGGTGCAACTCCGTCCGGCGTCGCTCCGTCATCGCGTTGTAGACCGCTTCGCGAAGATGAATCTGCGGAAAGGTGATGGTCTTGCCGTCGTTCGATTCGTCGAGCAGTCCGAGCGCGACCACTTCCCGCAATGCGCGATACGCCTCCTCGCGCGACCGCGACGCGACGTTCGTGAGCAGATCGACGCTCGATGATTCGCCGACCACGGCCGCGGCTTCGATCACCTCGCGATGTTCCGGCACAAGCGCCTCGACACGCTCCATGAGAATCGACGCCGCGCCGCCGGGGATGCGCAATCCCTGGATGCGGTCCATCTCCGCAACCCAGCCGTTCGTTTCCCAGCGCAGGTAGCCATGCGCGATGAGGTAATCGACGACGCGGCGGATGATCAGCGGCGAGCCAGCCGATTCCCACAGCGTCCAGCGGACCAGATCATCGGAGACGTCGTCTTCGCCAAGGAGCGATTGCAGATGCTCGCGAACGAGCGGCTCGTTGAGCGCGTCGACGCGAATGATCGGGAAGTTTCCTTCGCGCGCGCGGAGCTCCCATGCGGCGAGGTGCGCGCCAGGCTCGGTGGCTGCCTCGCTCGACGAATCAATCGTCAGCGTTCCGATGACCAGCAGCCGGTTCTGACGTGCTTCGCCGATGAGGAACGAGAAGAGATCGGCAGTCGATGGATCGGCCCACTGAACATCCTCGATCACGAGAATCAGCGGCGAGGCCCCTGATTCGTTGTCCGTCGAACTGGCGCTGAGGAAGCCATACATGTCCTGCATCGCCTGAACGATGCGATTGAACAGGCGATACTTCTGACCCGTGGCGGGAGCGGAGTCTTCGCCTTTCGCGGCGATGATGAGCGGCCGCAGCAGCCGCCGGATTTCGGCCGAAACATCGGCCTCGGGATTCACGGCCATCAACATCTGCTGAAAGATCTCGAAGAATGGCGCGTAGATGGTTTTGCGATTGATCGGGCAGCGCCCGCAAAAAACACGCGCGCCTTCGAGCTGCGCGCGGAGCGTGGCGTCGCGCACGATACGGCTCTTGCCCATCCCCTCGGCACCGGCCACGATCACGCCGTTGCCGCGGCCCTCGCGCGCCTCGTCGATCATCGACGCGAGCTGCGCGACCTCCGTCTTCCGTCCGATCAGCGGCGCAGCGAACAGCTCGCCGCGGCCGACCAGCAGTTCTCCCGCGTCGGCCCGTTTCCCCGCGGCCGCCGCAACGTCCTGCAACAGTGCCGCTGCCGAGGGATAGCGATGCCGCGGATCCTTTTCGAGCAGCCGCATGATGATCAGCTCGAGCTCCGGCGGCACCCGAGGATTGATCGACGACGGCGGGCGGATGTCCTCATCGAGGTGCATCCGGATTACTTCGATCGACGCCTTGCCATATCCCGGTAACGCGCCGGTTACCGTCTCGTAGAGCGTCATGCCGAGGGAGTAGAGGTCGGCGCGCGAATCGACGCGATCCTGTTTCAACACCTCGGGTGGCATGTAGTGCAGCGACCCGCGAATCTGCCGGTCGAGCACCTGCCGGCTCTCGACGGCCACTCCGAAATCCATGATCTTCGCGTGGCCGCGTTCGTCGACAAGGATGTTCGACGGCTTCAGATCGAGATGGATGATCCCGAGGTGATGGACGTGGTGCAGAGCCGAAGCGATCTGCAGGATCACGTCGTACAGCGCGGGCCAGCTATGTCCGTCGAAGTACTCCGAGATCTTCTTCCCCGCGAAGTACTCCATCGTGAAGTACGGAAAGCGATCGTGCAGCAGGCCGTACTCGCGAACCTTGACGATGCTCTCGTGCTCGAGCGAAGCGAGCGTCGAAAACTCGGTCTTGAAACGAAGGAGTTGCTGCGGCTCGGACAGCTCGTGGCGCAGGATCTTGATCGCTTCGTCCTGCTGGCTGGCGACATCGAAGACCCGATAGACGCAGGTGGCCGGAGTCTCTTTCAGGATCGCGCGAAGCTGATACCTCGCGGGAAGTTGGAGCGCAGGTTCGATGGTCGGCTCGGCGGTGGTGGTCATTGGCTCTGATACGTTTCTGTTAACGGGTCAAATATAACCCTGCCTTCGAAAACCGTGGTCAGAAAGTTGACCATGAGCGCGTCGTACAATGCGCCGCTCCGTGTCCGATCTCCCGCAAAGCGTTGATCGCTTCGATGTTGTGCGCATTCTCGGCAAAGGCGGGATGGGGACGGTCTACCTCGCGCGCGATCAGCGTCTGGACCGGCTTGTCGCCGTCAAAGTTCTACACGCTGAAGATCTCGCTGCCGAAGACCGTCGCGCTCGCTTTCTTAGGGAAGCCAGGACCGCGGCGGCGGTTCGCCACGCCAACGTCGCCACGATTTACGAAGTCGGCGAGACCGACGAAGGCGTTCCCTTCATCGTTATGGAGTACTGCGAAGGCGAGACGCTCTCGCAGCGGATGCGACGCCGGCCGATCGAAGCCGGAGAGTTTCTGAGCATCGCGCGGCAGATCGCGGCCGGCGCCGCGGCCGCGCACGAAGGCGGCATCGTCCATCGCGATCTGAAGTCGGCCAACATCATGATCGAGCCGACCGGACTGGTGAAAATTCTCGACTTCGGTCTGGCCAAGTCGCTGCCGACGGCGCTGACGACTTCGCGCGAGTCGTCGGCCAGCCGGATGTTCGGCACGCTTCACTACCTCGCACCGGAACAGATTCGCGGCATTCCCGCCGACGCGCGTACGGACCTCTTCTCGATCGGCGTGATCTTTTTTCAAATGGCGACGGGACAGTTGCCGTTCAACGCCGACGCGCCGCTGATGGTCCTCGAAAAAATTCGCGACTCGGAGCCGGAGCCGTTCGTCGCACGCGATCCGGCATTTCCCACGGCCGCGACGAAGATCATCGGCAAACTGCTGAAGAAAGAGCCGGACAATCGCTACCAGACCGCGCGCGACCTGCTGGCCGATCTCGAAGAACTCGATACGCCGACCGCTCGCTTTCCGACCTCAGCCAGCCGTTCCCATTCATCGCTCGGCCGCACCCGCCCCCGCCCTCGCTGGATGCGACTGGTCATAACGATCGTGGCATTCGTCATCGGCGCCGCCGCAATCGTCTACTTCAATCAACATACGAAGCCGCCGGAGGCAGCGCCGCCGAGTTCAGCGCCGCCGCCGATTCGTTCGATGGCCGTCATGCCGCTCGACAACATCTCGAACAACACCAAGGACGACTTCCTCTCCGTCGGCCTCGCCGACGCGCTCGTGACCAAGCTCCAGCAGATTCCATCGCTGCAGGTGCGCCCGACGTCCGCAATCGCGGGCTTCCACAACAAGAAGGTGGACACGAAGACTGCCGCCGATCAGTTGCACGTCGACAGCGTTCTCGAAGGTCACTTCCTCGCCGCGGGCGATCTCGTTCGCGTGAACCTGCAGCTCACCGATTCGCGCACCGGCTACAACGTCTGGGCCGACACCATCGACGGGAAGCGCGCCGATCTCATCAAACTGATTGACGACGTCTCGTCGCGCACGGTGACCGCGCTCAATCAAAAACTCGGCGTTCAAAAGTCCGGCAACGCGTCGGAACCGAGGTCGTCGAATCCGCGCGCGTTCGAGGAGTACCTGCGCGCCCGCGCGCTCAGCGGCAGCCTCGTGCCGGCCGAGCATCAGGCCGAAGAGGCCGCGCTGCGGCGCGCCATTGCGCTCGACTCCAACTTCGCCGCCGCCTACGCCGATCTCGCCATTGCCCTGTCGCTCGGCCAGGCGCGCGGACTCGACTCCGGCGCGGACGTCACCGAGCGCGCGGAGTTCTACGCGCGGCAGGCCGTCCGGCTCGACCCGAATCTCGCCGCCGCACACCTCGCGCTCGGACGGGTCTTCGTTCGATTGCCGGACCGTTTCCGCGAAGCCGTCCGCGAGAATCTTGCGGCGCTTCGCCTCAATCCGAACGACACGACCGCGCTCAACAACGTCGCCAACTACTACGTCTCCGTCGGCGACACGCAACGCGTTCGTTGCCTCGGCGACCGCCTGATCAGCCTCGATCCGAATTCGAACGAAGCGAAAATCCGCGGCTACTGGTACGTCAACGCCGTCGATCCCGAAGGGGCGCTGTCGAATTCACCGCCCGCTGTGGCAGGCAAGGATACCGAGCTGGCCGGCCGCGACATCCGCGCGAATGCGTTCATCCTGCTCGGCAATCTTCCGGCCGCGGAAGCGGAGACGGCCCGCATCACGAAACTCGTCCCCCAGCACTACCTCGGCAAGAGTCTTCGCGCGATGATCGCCGCCGCGAATGGCGACCGTGCCACCGCGGAAGCGGCGCTGAAATCGTTCGAGCCGGACGCGAATCGTCTGCATTGGGCCGCGATGCGCCAGGCGCTCGTCTACGCGAAACTCGGCGACCGCGACGCTGCGATGCGCTGGGTCAATCGCAGCGCGGAGCTCGGAAACCACAGTTGGTTCGCATGGGTGAAGCATCCCTGGACACAGTCGCTGCAGACCGATCCCGAGTTCCAGACCACTCTCGGAAAAATGAAAGCCGATCTCGATGACGTCAGCGGCGACGTCATCGGCGTCTATCAACTGATCTGCCGCCCGGCTGCGCCCTCGGTCTGAATCACGGGCGCCGCAACAGCCGCCACGCCATCCAACCGGCGACAATCGCAATCAGCGGAAAGACGAGCAAACCGATGTACGCGCCGTGTCCGCTCGCTCTGACGGCCGTCATGAACCGCGTCACGTACAACAACCGGCACGTGTAGAAGACGAAGAACGCGCTGATCAGCGACAGGAGGATTCCGGCAACCGTTCTCATTTTCGAAAGACTTCGCTCCGCAGCGTCCCACCTTCGGTCGCTTCAAACATCCGCTGCAATGCCCGATCGGCAGGCACACGAATGTCTTCCGGCACCTCGATTTCGTAACGCATGTACTTCAGCGAGTCGCGCACATCTTCGAGCGACGTCACCTTCATGAACGTGCAGAGCTTGCAGCCTTTGACGAACGTCTTGTCCGGCACTTCCATCGCCAGGCGATCGGAGAGTCCGCACTCGGTGACGACCAGAAAGCGTTTGGCCGGCCGCTCCTTCGCGTACTTCACCATCCCCGAGGTGGAGAGGACGGCGTCGGCGAGCTTGGCAACGTCGGCGCGGCATTCGGGATGGACCAGAATCTCGATCTCCGGATCGGCTTCGCGGATGCGCGCCACTTCATGCGGCGTGATCTGCTGGTGGACGTAGCAAAAACCTTCCCACGGAATGATGTTCTTTTCAGGCACCTGCTCGGCCACGTGCCGCGCCAGGTTGCGGTCGGGAACGAAGAGGATGTTCTTGTTCGGCAATGTGTTCACGACTTTCGCAGCATTCGCCGACGTGACGATGACATCCGAAAGCGCCTTCACCGCTGCGGTCGTATTGACGTAGCTGACGACGGCGAGGTCGTCGTACTCCGCCTTCAGTTCCGCGATGCGTTTCTTCAAATCTTCAGCGGGCGCAGAGTCGGCAAGCTGACAACCTGCAGCGAGATTCGGCAGCAGCACCGTCCGCGACGGATTGACGATCTTCGCGGTCTCGGCCATGAAGTGAACGCCGCAGAAATCGATGACGTCCGCGTCTTTCACCTTCGCCGCCATCAGCGCCAGCTCCAGCGAGTCGCCGACGAAATCGGCAACCTTCAGAATCTCCGGCCGGTAGTAGTTGTGCGCAACGATGACCGCATTGCGCTCCTTCTTCAGCGCCCGAATCTCCTCGTGCAGCGACTCAAATCCACGGACGTCCTCCTCCGTGTATTCGTAGGTCTTGACGCGGCTCAGCTCTTCAAAAAGGGTCGACATGTTGACGCGAACTCTAGCGGATTCGAGGCCATTTATCTGTGTCCATCTCCGTCATCCGCGGATAGCACCACCACCGTCGCGCCCCACCCGCCGCCGCTCCCGTCCGCGTCGTGGAAGGCTTCGACGAAATCGAGTGACGCGAGCAGCTTGCGGATGTTCTCGCGCTGCATGCCGATGCCGCGGCCGTGAATGAGCCGGACCTGGCGGAAGCCGCGGGCGTGTGCTTCGCGCAGATACTCGTGCGCCACGTCGCGGATTTCGTTGGGGCGGAACGGGTGGAGGTCGAGCGTGTCGGTGATCGGGATTTCGGTCACGTCGTCGACGTCATCAGACATGGCACGATTCTACGGTTAGAGCGCGAATGGTAGCCGAGCCTGATGTTTTCGCTCTGCCGATCCCGCGGCTGAGACGGATCTCGAACGATCGTCCTGACCGAGTACCGCCTGGTCTCCGCACCGAATCGCTGCGCTGCCTAGCATAACACTACTGCTGAACGCCTTCTGGATATTGAACGAAAACACCATTCATGAAAATAATGTCGCAATCGAAATTAGCGGTCTTTATGGATGTCTCTGGCTGTCCATCTTTCGTGACTTGTACGGACCGCATGATCTCCCCCGGCTTGCCGTCACGGCCGTTGGAGCGAACGGCGTAAGCCATTGCCGGTTTCGCCGTTCCGAACGACTGGTCCACAGAGAAAACAAAAGGATTAGACCAGCCATCGACCCTGGGAAACGCTCTAATGTACGTCGGAGAAAGGTTCTCGGCAAGTGTTGCCGAAGGGACATTCTCCTGCGGGAATGCACTTTCCGATATTTGCCCCGCCGCATTATATCTGTTCACGTCTGTAGCGCGCGCTTCCCAGGCTGTGGCTATCATGCGCATATCAGCCATGGTTCGTTTCTGCCTCGAGCGTTGCAAAGCCGTCAAATAATTCGGGACAGCGATTGCGATGAGAATGCCAACGACAAGGATCAAACACCCTGCAACGGCGAGCGGCCTCGCAGCCTTTTTCTGTTTGACCTGACTCTCCACTTCCTCGCGCAATCGGGCGGACTCTGTGTCTCCGAAGCGAAGGCGTCTCATAGGCCGCCCTCTAAGCTCGCGAATGTTCGCCAAATGAAGGCGTGCCACGCGCACCCAACGAATCGTGCCGATCAGGTGAATGGTTAGCGAACCGATAACTAGAAACCAAAGAAGCGACGGAGGGCTACGGGAGAACGTCTCTTTTAGGAGAAGGCTGAGCAGGAGCCAGACCAATGTAGCTAAAAGTACGCTGATTGTACCGAGCCAGCCGAGCAGCAGGAGGTCGCCCCTCTTGTGCCACTCTCGCTTTAGCGCGGTTCGCACTGAGGGTGCCTGTGCTTTCGACCTCGCAGGCCGCTTCCACTGTTGTTTGTCCAGAGCTCCCGTCGCAGTTCCGGCCTCTAACACACGCTCCGACAGGAATTTTATCTTTCGGCTAAACCAATAACGTGTATAGAGCTCGGCAACAAAGGGATCCTGGCCAAAGACCCCAAAGAGCTCGGGCTCAAGAGGAAAATAAACGGCCACCGGATCAGGGGCCGGACTCATCGCATCCAGCATCGGCCCGAATTGCGATGCTACCTTTTCGATCGACTGATTCGGTGAGACCCGGTTGATGATGAATTCGACCCATGCCTCATGCGGCGATTTGGCAGCTTGTTCGAGAATCTCGCGGAATAGCGTGAGGCTTCCGGTGAACGTAATGAGATCTGCCTCGTTGACGATATAGCAAGTGTCGCTAATCAGCGCCGCGGCGAGAGACAGTTCGTCAAGGCCGCCGTGTCCGTCAAGCACGACGATTCCACCGGGAGTAATCGTCGTGCACGCCTCGACGAGCGCCGCGAGCAATATCTCGGCATGCAGCCCGCGTTCGGCCATGCCATGCCACAAGACGTACGATGCCTCCTTTCCTTCCACCGCACGCGCGGCCGGCACAAACGTCAGGTGTTTGTCATAGGCCAGCAAACTGCGGCTGGCGCTGAGTTTTTCGCTGAAACGCGAAGCCAGCGTTTTCATGGAGTCGTCGTGGACGGCGGAGCGCTCCGCATCAAGTATTAGCTCGGCTACGGACAGCGGAATCTGTTTCTCCGATTCCCATAATGCCGAAGTCGCGCCGCGATTGAAAAGATCGATATCGATCAGCCAGACGGGCCCATGATGCGATAGTTCCTTGGCTAGGTTGAGCGATATCGTAGTCTTGCCCACGCCACCCTTTCCGCTGAGAATGGCAATGACGAAACCGTTTTCACTCATGGCCGGAGCTGGTCGTACGGCGATAGCGGCGCGCGGATCTTCGGCACCGCGCGTTGGTTAAGGATCTCCTCGAACCTTTGCGCATTGATATCTGCAAGCGTCGTCTGCGACGCGTCAGCGCGTAGGTCCGGCACCCATTTACTACCGGGAGGAACAGGGAAAATCTCGTCGTTCTGCGGCTCCCGCGGCTCTAAAAACTCAAGTGATTCGACCGAGACCGCAAAAGCCTCGCGGTCACCATTAGTTTTGCTTAGGACGCCGATCACACGCTGATTCGCGATCGCGGCCCTAACGTTGAATACAGGCGCACCGCTCCAGCCCGGCTGGAATATGGCCGGCTCGGACCGGTCACGACTGCCCACATCGCTACGAAGTCTCCATCGCATATATCGCTCAGCGACTAGTGGATCAGCGTCATTGTCGATCGTCTCGAGCGGTCCGAATCGCACGCCCCAGATTTTTGTAAACGTAAGTGAGTTTGGATCCGCCTTCGGACCGCTCCACGCGTGAGCATAGTACGCTGAGTCACCCCTCAGACTGACTCCCGGCGTATGGCAAATGATCATGTCCTGACTGAGATCATGAGGAATCTTAACAAGCGCGACGTCGATGCCGAGAGTGTCGAACGCGTTGTACGAGAGTTCCGTCAGTCTGCCGTTTACAAGAATCTTCGTGCGGTCGGGACCGGGATGGAAGTTCTTGCTAAATACGTGCGCAGCGGTCACGCACACGCGACCGTAGTGCTTTGTGTCGACAAAAAAGCCAGTGGCATGGCCCTTGGCAGCATCACCGGGATACCGAAGCACGACGATGGACTGCGTGTGTAAGGGCATCAGTTTTCTCTAGGTTTTCGGCGTCAACTTGAGCGAAATTTCCAGATTGGCGCTGGCGCCGCCCTTGGCGATGTAGAAGTTACCCTCAGCGGTAACGCCAAGGCTCACTTTCAACGTGGATTCAGATATCTCAACTTCCTTGGACAACTCCTTCCAAGTATCGGAGAAAGGTACAACGATCGATCGAAGCGTATTGAGGACGTCTTCGAACCCTCTGTTGACTACTTTGACGAAGGTGCCCGACGACGCTTCCCGAGTATCAGGAAGAGTCATTTCTACTTCGACGAGCGGACCGTCGCCATCGTTCATCCCGATGAGCGTCTTTGAAGTCATTCTTTCTCCCGTGTGTTAGGGAGTATGCGACATCCCTCCGGAAAAGAAAATAGGTTGACTTAGCCGCAGAAGTTGGAGGCGCCGACCGAGGCGCACCTGGGAGGGGAATGCATAAACGCCGAACCGTCATGCCAATACACGGTCACGATCAGTGCCCGAGACCATTCACAGCCGGAGGTTCCCCATTCAGACGTGACAGCACCACCACCGTCGCGGCCCATCCGCCGCCGCTCCCGTCGGCGTCGTGGAAGGCTTCGACGAAATCGAGTGACGCGAGCAGCTTGCGGATGTTCTCGCGCTGCATGCCGATGCCGCGGCCGTGAATGAGCCGGACCTGGCGGAAGCCGCGGGCGTGTGCTTCGAGCAGGTACTCGTGCGCCACGTCGCGGATTTCGTTCGGGCGGAATGGGTGGAGGTCGAGCGTGTCGGTGATCGGGATTTCGATCGCGTCATCGCCGGCGTCATCGGACATGCGTCAATTCTATGTATGCGATACTTTCCGGCCCGAGAAACCGATGGTCCTTTTCAATCACGCGACGCGAGAGATGACCGCCAAGATCGTCTACTACGGTCCTGGTCTTTGCGGAAAAACGACC